>JBAZWG010000001.1:359504-719008 GCA_041660505.1 Candidatus Paceibacterota bacterium | reverse complement strand
ATCCGAAAAGCAAGGAACATTTTTCTTTGGTGTCCGCCGAGGCTCTACGAGGCGGTGGCGGGGCGGGCTTCCATTGGTTAGGAATTTTTGATAAAGTAGGTTCGAGCGAAGTCATAAAGACACTCCAGTTTTGTAGAAAAAGATACAGAAGCACCCAAAGCGTGGGCGGCACGAAGTGCCGCCCATTGGTTTTCGCCTGATTTTGTGGGGGGATTCGGAAAATTCGGCGCGCTTGCGCGCACTAATTTGTTTTGGAGGAGGAGGTTCGAAATCCAATGCAATTTTTCCTAATTATTTGCTTTGCCATACAAAAAGAATTTTTGCTATAATGCGTATATGGAAAATGTCTCTCCCAAAAAATTCTTTTTGTATGCTCGCAAGTCTACTGATGTTGAGGACAAGCAGGTTCTTTCGATTGAAGCACAACTCCAAGAATTGCGAGACTATGCCAAGCGAGAGAATATTGAAATATCCGCCGAGATTGTGGAAAAACAATCTGCGAAAATTCCCGGTCGTCCGATGTTTAATAAAATGTTAGACGATATTGAAGAACTCGGCGGAAATATTCTCGCTTGGCATCCGGATCGTCTCGCTCGCAATTCTGTTGATGGTGGACGAGTAATTTACCTCCTCGACACAGAAAAACTTGCGAGCTTGAAGTTTCCCACTTTTTGGTGCGATAGCACATCGCAAGGAAAATTCATGTTGAATATGGCTTTCGGGCAAAGCAAATATTATGTGGACTCTCTTTCCGAAAATACGAAACGAGGGTTGCGCCAAAAGGTACGGCGCGGCGAATATCCAAGTCTCGCTCCTGTGGGATATATCAACGACTCTCGAACAAAAACTGTGATAGTGGATAAAAAGACCGCGCCGATTATTCGCCACGCGTTTGAGCTGTACGCGCAAGGCAACCAAACACTGCAAGGTATCGGAGAATATTTTGAGCGCAACCACCTCGTTGCAAAAAATGGAAAGAGAATCCACATTTCCCGCGCGACCTTTATTCTTTCCAATCCGTTCTACTACGGACATTTTCGGTATAACAGCGAAATATACGAAGGCAGGTACGAGCCAATAGTGGCAAAGAAACTTTGGGACCTTGTGCAAGAAGTGATGAAAAGAAGAAGTCGTCCGCGACACAAACAGAAAAATGAACCGCAAGCATATTGCGGACTCCTTTCTTGCGCGTCATGTGGAATGCAAATCACTGGCGAATACAGGGTGAAGACCCAGCTCAACGGCATGCAACATTTCTACACTTACTATCACTGCACCAAGAAATCGAAAACGCAAAAATGTCCTGAACCCTGTATTCGCCAAGAATCTTTGGATGCGCAAATTTCATCACTTCTTCAAAAAGTTTCTTTGCCACAAGATTGGGCGGACTATCTAAACGGAAGACTTGAAAAAGACAAAGTGGAATCCGCCCAATCCGTTTCTGCTTTTGTTGAAAAGAACGAAAAAATGATTACGGATATCACAGCGAAGCTCCAGCGACTTTTAGACGGCTATTTAGACCAAGACATAGACAAGGAAGTATATCGTGCTGAAAAATCAAAATTACTATCCGAAAAAAAGTCGCTGGAGGAGGAAATATCTCGTAATCAACAAAAGCAGAAACATTGGCTCGAACCGATGGAAAAGTGGATAAAGGACGCGGGAAATATGGAAAAAATTGCATTGGATAGCAACCTTTTTGCTAAAAAGGTTGCTGCCAAAGAAATCTTTGGCTCGAACCTCCTCCTCCAAAACAAATTAGTGCGCGCAAGCGCGCCGAATTTTCCGAATCCCCCCACAAAATCAGGCGAAAACCAATGGGCGGCACTTCGTGCCGCCCACGCTTTGGGTGCTTCTGTATCTTTTTCTACAAAACTGGAGCCATCTCCCGGGTTTGAACCGGGGACCTACGGTTTACGATACCGTCGCTCTACCAACTGAGCTAAGATGGCTTATTTTCAAGAAACGGGAGCCGTTGAGCAGGATAGGTCACGCATAATTTTCTGCTGAAAATTTGTGCGACCCCGCCTCCTGCCGCCGCAGTCCGGCCTTCAATCCTGCTGGACGCTTCGCTACTCCCTGCGGGAGCCGTTGAGCAGGATTGAACTGCTGACCTCGTCATTACCAATGACGTGCTCTACCAACTGAGCTACAACGGCTTGTTATAAAAGAACGTCTGGCTATTCTACTACGTTTTGAACAATTTCTCAATCTGTGCTAGAATTCGCATCAGCGGGGAAGTGAAACGGTAACATGTCAGGCTCATAACCTGAAGAAGCGGGTTCAATTCCCGCCCCCGCAACAAAAAGCCACACCGCCTCTGGGCGGTTTTTGGCTTTTTGCGGGGAACGAGCAAACTGCTTTGCTCGTGGCGGAATTGAACGCCGGAGCTTAGAACTTTCAGTAGAAAGTTCTGCGAGGCGGTGCCTAGACAAAACTTTGCGACGGCAAAGTTTTAGTTGAAGGAAATTCCCGCCCCCGCAATAGTAAGAGCAAGGTCTATTCTATATCGCCCGGAGTTCATGCAAGACTCTTTCGTATCTTGCGATTGTCTTCTTTATATCATGAACGTTCGGGTCGAACTCGGCCTCATGCGCTATGCGGTTGCGGATTTTATGAGCCTCCCAGGCGTCATCAAGCCACGGAGTGGTTTTGGCATCGAAATTCTTAAGTCTCTCGCCAAGGTTCTCACCCGGGATATTCCCCGCCTGCAAAGCATCGTCGAGTAATTTATCCGCTTCTATTATCGCCACCTTCCTGTCTGATGGATTATCCGACTCGGCAAAAGACAAGACCGACTTCCACTTCGGATTTTCTTCTTTGGTTGTTGCCGCCTTATTCTCTTGCGATTGATTATAGAGTGCCCACTCGTATTCGATATGATACTGCCGTGTCTTGATCAGCAGATAAGCAATCGCCCAGATAAGCAATGCGGAAATTAATATGGAAGCGAGAATAAATACAGAAGAATAAGAAAAAGTGTGGGCCGGCACGACCGGCAAACTTGGGGTATTATGCGTGAACGAATAAAAAAACTTATAGATCTGATAAAACAGATACTCGAGGTTGAGCGAAACAAATTCCGGCATTCTCTAATTATACCACTTCGCCCAAAAATTGCTTACCGAGTGTGAATAAGGTTGATTCGGCGAAGTGCGGAGCGGTGAGATGCAGTCCTACCGGCAAATCTTTATCTTCTCGCTTAACCGTTCCCATCGGGACAGACATCGCGCAAACTTGGGCGACATTTGCGGAGACGGTAAAAATATCCAGGAGATACTCGGCAAGCGGGTCATTAGCATTGGCACCGAGTTTGGGAGCCGGCGAAATACCGGTAGGCGTAATGAAAGCGTCTACTTGTTTAAAAACGTTGATGAATTCTTGCTTGATAATCTGTCTTACTGCAACGGCTTTATTGTAATAGGCGTCGTAATAACCATGGGAGAGTATATAAGTTCCGAGCATAATTCTCCTTCTGGCTTCTGCACCAAAGCCTGCTCCGCGCGTCTTAAAATAATCTTCAATACCGTTCTTGCCGTCTGCGCGCAAGCCGAAGCGCACGCCGTCGAAACGTGCGAGATTTGCCGAAATTTCTGCGGGTATCAGTATATAATACACTGCTAACGCTTTGTCGATATTCGGCAGGTCTATATCTATTATCTCGTGTCCGAGTTCGCGAAGCTTTTTCTCTGCTTCGTTAAATTTTTCTATAACATCTGGCTCGACGCCCTTGCCTGCCTCGCCGGCAGGCGGGCCGACGAATGCGCGAGGGATACCGATGCGCATTTTCTTTTTGTCATTCTTTACTGCGACATTATTATAATCATACGTTGTAGAATCGAGCGAATCTTTACCCTTTATCGCATTGAATAAAATCTCTGCGTCGCCAACAGTCTTGCCTATTGGTCCGACTTGATCGAACGAGCTCCCCATAGCGATGATGCCATAGCGCGAAACTGCACCATATGTCGGCTTGAGCCCGACCAACCCGCAATAACTTGCCGGTAAACGCACCGACCCGCCCGTGTCTGTCCCAAGCGAGACAAGTGCCATATCTGCGGCAACAGTCGCGCCGGAGCCACTGGATGACCCACCCGGTACGCGCGTCTCATCAAGTGGATTAAGTGTTGGCCCATAGGCGGAATGTTCGCCGGATGATCCGTGGGCGAACTCGTCCATGTTGGTACGGCCGGTGATAACTACGTCTTGATTTTTTAATTTCGTTACCACCGTTGAGTCATATACAGCGTGATGACCTGCCAATATTTTCGATGCCGCGGTGGCCAGATGGCCTTTGTATAAAATAATATCTTTAATGGCGAGCGGGATACCGGCGAGATCAGAAATTTTGTCGCCTCGCCCGATCTTGACATCAACCGATTTGGCTTGGTCTGTCGCATCGTCGAAAACTTCGAGATAAGCATTCAGTTTTTTATTCCTCTTCTCTATATTCTCGCGATAGGCGGAAAGAAGCTCAACGGCCGAAAAGTCTTTTTTTAGTAAAGATTCGTGCGCTTTTTTAATTGTGAGAGATTTTAGATCTATCATATCTATCTGTCTTCGAATATAGGTTTTACAGAAAAGTAATCGCCCTCGCGCTTGGGCGCATTGGCAAGGATAGCGTCTTTATATTCACCGGATTCGTGCGTAGCCACATCCTCGCGCATTACGTTGATAAGATCGGTATTTGGGGTAGCGCCTTCTTCTTTTGTGGCCAAGCTGGTTATTTGGCTTACATAACCCAATATAGACTCCATATCTTTTTGGAGCTTAGCCTTTTCATCTTCAGATATCTCGATGCGGGCAAGCCTCGCAAGGTTATTTATATCGTCTATTGTAAGCATGGGTATTTGATTCCAGAGGTTGAACCTTTTGGGTGCTTAAGGTTCAACCTCTTCCAGTCACTATATCATATTCCCAACATCTTGAGAAAGTCCGATTCTGTAAGTATATTAACCCCGAGCTTCTTCGCTTCATCGAGCTTAGACCCCGGGTTCTCGCCGGCAACGACGTAGTCGGTATTCTTGGATACCGATCCCGAACTTTTACCCCCGAGCTCACGGATTTTTTCCTTTGCCGCTTCGCGTTCGAGAGACGCGAGCGTGCCGGTCAGTACGAATGTTTTTCCAGAAATCCCACTCGCGGAGGTCCGACCTCCGACTTTCGGAGGTCGGACCTCCGACTTTTCGACATGGATTTCTTCCAACAAATCATTCACCAGTTTCCTGTGCTTTTCGTTGGTAAAGTAATCTAAAATAGATTTGGTAACCACATCACCTATGCCATATACTTCATTAAGTTCAAGTTCGCTTGCGCGCGCAAGCTTTTCTATACTGCCGAAGTGTTCGGCCAAATCATGAGCCGTCTCTTCACCGACATCATTAATGCCAAGAGAAATTATAAAACGCGCGAGGGATATTTTTCTTCTTTCGTTTATTGCGTTTATAAGATTCTCTGCCGACTTCTCCCCCATTCTAGGCAATGATTCTATATCAATCTTCTTAAGTTTAAAGAAATCCGTCGGCCTTGAGACCAGGCCATTCTCTACGAGCAGATCGATAACCTTTGGCCCAAGGCCGTCTACGTCGAATGCCGTCTTCGAAGTAAAATAGTAGAGACTGCGACTGTTCTTGGCATCACAACCAGAGTTCATGCAACGGGAAGCAACGAATGCTTCATCCCGTTCAACCATGCCGCCACAGACCGGACATTTCGACGGCATTTTGAAAGACTTCTCCTTTCCGGTGCGAAGCTCGGTTAGTACCGACAAGATTTTCGGTATCACGTCGCCGGATTTCTCCAGTATCACACTGTCACCAATTTTAAGCCCCAGTCTTTTTATCTCATCTTCATTATGTAGCGTAGCGCGCGAGACAGTAGTCCCCGCAACACTTACGGGCTTCATTATAGCGACCGGCGTAAGCACGCCCGTCCGGCCAACCTGTACGACAATATCTTCGACAATAGTCGTCACCTGTTCGGCCGGGAATTTGAAGGCGATAGCGAAGCGCGGGCCCTTACCGGTATAGCCGATCTCCTCCTGTTGTTTACGCTCATTCACCTTCACCACCACGCCGTCTATCCAATAATCTTCTTGCTCTTTGTGCTTTTGCCAATAATTCCAATACTCTATAACCTGATTTATATTCTTGCATTCTTTGAAATGCGTATTTACCTTAAAACCGAGTTTGTGTAATAAGGCAAGTTCACCGGCTTGGGTGGCAGGAAGCTTCTCGCTTGTTTTATCAATATCATAAACAAAGTTAGAAAGTTTGCGCGAGGCTACAACCTTTGAGTCTAATTGTCGTATAGTGCCGGCGGCAATGTTGCGCGGGTTGGCATAAAGCGGGAGCTTTTGTTTTTCCTGTTCTCTATTTATTCTGATGAATTCCTTTTTACTCATCCAGATCTCGCCCTCGACTATTATGTCTATCGCCTCTTCGAGCACTAGTGGGATAGCCTCGATAGTTTTGATATTCTGCGTTACATCCTCGCCCACAATACCGTCGCCGCGCGTGACGCCCCGCACCAGCTTGCCCTTCTCATAAGTCAGCACGATATGGAAGCCGTCTATTTTGAGCTCGGCAGTATAACCATAACCGACCTCACCCCTACCCCTCTCCGAAGGAGAGGGGTTCTGATTCGCGTTTGTTCCCTCTCCTTCGGAGAGGGCTAGGGTGAGGTTTTTTTTCACCCTTTCGTCGAAAGACTTTATTTCATCTTCATTGAACGCGTCGGATAGCGACCACTGCGGTACTGCATGTTTTACTTTAGTAAATCCGGGCAGAGGCTTGCCGGATACGCGTTGAGACGGCGAGTCAGACATGAGCAAACTTGGAAATCGGGTTTCCAGGTCAACCAGCTCATGCATAAGAGAGTCACGCGCTTCGTCGCTTATCTCTGCCTTGTTCTCGACATGATACAAATAACGGTGCCGATTAATCGCCTCTCGCAGTTTCGTTATACGTTCTTTTACCTCGCGTTCTGTCATATCAGACCATACTACTACTAACCGCCGGCGGGGACAATATTGGTGCGAAGTTTGAGCGAACGTTCTACACGGCGGGAGTTCGTTTCAACACCACATGCTGTATTATATCCTCTCGAGTCTATAACCATATAGTTAGACGCGGACTTATATACCGTGACTTTAGCACATGACGGCGCAGGATTATTGATAGTCATATTGAATGTAGTTGTTGCGCCTTCCAAGCCTCTATCATACACAAGATCTAGAATATCGCTCCCGTCGCATTTAGGCCTAGTATTATCGCCATCAGCATCAGCTGTGGCATAAAATGCTGAGTCGGCACTTTCAGAATACAAAGCGCATTCGAGACCGGTCTGTGCGTTGTAAAACGAAAATTCTGACTCACGGCCGATACCGGACAGGATAAGCTCTTTATATATTATCGTAGAGATACCGAGCCCAATAGAAAGCATGATAGACGACACGAACATGGCGAAGAGAAGGGCGTAGCCACTTTGGGTAGGAGTTGGGAGATAGGAGTTAGGAGTTTGGGGGGTTACCATGTTCGTTCAAATAAATTTTCTGTCAGTTCTATTGTACGCGGACCATATCCGCGGCGCCAAGTGACTATAGAGTGGATTTTATATTCTTTGTCAGCCACAATTTGTTCAACGGTTATCGAGCGCGTGAAAATAGATGGGGCGTTTGTTCCAGAGCAATAAGCTTCGGCAGTCCCGCCAGTACTTGGATAACAGTAAAGGCTGTTTTCGGAATCATAGTTAAGCGCCAAACAGGGATCATTATCGCAATTAGCAACGAAGTAATTATTCGTAGCGGGTGTTGTTATCATGTCGATGCCGCTCACTGAGCAGGGATCACCGGTAACACAATGAGTGCCATTAATACCCGTATATAGGAGCGCGATTTCGGCAATGCCAAGAGTATCACGATAATTGCGCATGATTTCCAGACCTTCTTGTGCTAGGAATGTCGCGACGATTTGGTCTTTAATATAATTCGCCTGCGCCAAGCTCTGGCCGGCCAAAGCAAGCGGGCCGACCGACGCCATCACGATAATAGCAGTAGCCACCAATGTTTCTATGAGTGAAAATCCTTTCTTCATTTTATATATTGCGAAATAGTCGTCTCGATATTGAACGGCGTATTGATGTTTATTCTCTCTATTTTAATCGTACCGTTAATAGTAATAAGGACCGACGGATAGCCGTTAACACCTTCGGCGTTATGGACATAGAAACGCAGGCTCTTTACATCAATCTTGGGGTCGGTAAGAGGCTCGAAGCCGCTGAATCCTCGGCCGTTCGTGTTGTCTTTATAATACATGATGGTCCCCTTCTGACCTTCTCGACACATGCCCGTAGTCGAAACCGGCTCTATATTCTCGCCATTTAAAGCGGGACTGCATTCCATGCGATATATAGTCGGCACACCTTCACCGGTGCTGACATCGTCGGTTGCCATAAAAGACATGGCGGTTGCGAATCCGGAACTGTCGCATGGCCGTGTTTGGAAATAAGGAAGGTTGCTCGTTGCATCGCCGCAGTAGTAGGTATTGCCGGTGCGAATTTTGCGCGACATGTTCTCTACCGCGCCGTGCAGGTTGTCGATAATGGCGCGCACTGCCTGCGCCTTGCGGCTTGCATCCTGGATGGTAATAATAGCGCCGATAGCAACAAGCATCACGACGGTGATGATAGCCGAAGAAACAAGCACTTCGACGAGTGTGAAGCCGCGGGCAGTTTTTAGTTTGTAGTTTGTAGTTTTTAGCATTACTCTGTCGCTATTTGACCCGTATTCCAAATTATCACCTTTTTATACGTCCCCAACCCGTCACCAATGAATATCGCGGCATTGTTGTATCTGCAAAACCCGTCTAAATCGGGCAGCACGTCTCCACTAGAGTCGCACTGGTTAATACCTTCTTTAAGCGTACCGGTAATAATAGCCTCAGGATTTGGACGATGAAATACGATATTTAACTCTTTCGAAGTATTAGCTGTAGCTAGATTCTCTGGATGTTTTGCCGCATCTTCACAATCTGTGCGTACTGCGGGACCGCTATTATTTGTGTAGTGATAATTTCCGCATACAAGTAGAATTTTATTTTTACCTCCTTGGATTAAATTGTTATTCCCTGGCACTATTAAATCGCCAGAATCGTAAATATTGTCTGAATCGTTATCAGAGAAGAGCGGATAGCTTTGAGTATCATTAATATAAACCCCATAGGCTGTTGCCAGCGTGCCTATGTCTTGAGATCTGATACTTATACCATGCACTTGCGCTTCACGGATAGCCAAGGCGACGTTCTGCACCAGCACATCACGGCTTATCTTGGTGTTAAAGTCCGGATAGTTCGCGAGGACGATGCCTGTCATGATAGTAAAGATAGCGAGGGTGACCATGAGCTCGATGAGGGTGAAGCCCGAGCGAGTTGAAAGTTGAAAGTTGAAAGTTGAAAGTTTCATACAATCAGCAAATAGAACAAATTAAGTTGGGAGAATAGCACCAAGAAGAATGCGATTATCATAAACGGCGCGAATGGGAGCTCGCTTTTCATTGAGTGAAACTTGCCACACAAGGCAGTCTTCTGCGGGCCCCAGAAGACTGCCTTGTGTGCCCTTATGCGTTCGTACGCCATGAGGAGCAGGCCGAAGCCGGCACCTACCCAGAACGAGATGATTATGGCCGATAAGTTCTCTGCCCAAGGCAAGAAGAGGCTCATAGCAAGCGCAAGCTTGCCATCGCCCAGACCCATCCAGGTGCCTTTAGAGAAATACCACAGCGAAAAGAAGAAGAAGAAAATCAGAATGGCAGAGACAATGTCTGCTATTGCGCCGGCTGTATCGAAGGGCGTGCTATTGCGCAAAATAAGCATAATGAAGCCAAGGCCAATAAAGGCATAGGCAATGCCGTCAGGGATAATCTTATGGCGAAGATCGTAGACGAAGATGATTATCAAGAGACAAGTGGCGATGAGATTGAATACTAACAGGAGTTGGGAGTTAGGAGATAGGAGACCTGCCTCGCCGGCAGACAGGTAGGAACATACGAATAAAATGCCGGTGGCGAGTTCGACCAGCGGATACTGGGGAGAGATCTTACTGCCACAGAAGGCACAGTGGCCACGCTGGGCGATGAAGGAGATAAGCGGGACGAGGTGATGCCAAGCGAGCGTCGTGCCGCAAGAGAAGCAGGCCGAACGGCCTTGCAAACTCTTACCAGTGTTGTAACGGAGAATGACAACGTTAAGAAAGCTACCCATGACCAGGCCGAAAGCGAAGAGAAATATGAGCAGTAAGCCGTCCATACGATATCAAGATTATATCACAAAATTAAAAAGACCTTAGGGGAATACGCAAGCACCGGCGCCATTTATGGCAGAGCCCGTCTTGGCCGTCGCACCGGTGCTATCGACGCACCAATATTCACTCCTCGACTTGAGCTGTACGCGTACCGCCCAGACTTGAGACGGCCCGTCTGTCACGACACAATCTCCCTCACCTCCGCCGGCAGATAATGCTCCTTTGAGCGCAATCTTTACGCTCTTGTCGTCTTTAAATATCGTGCCGGCACCGGCGTCCGGACACGAACCGACAAACGCCGTGCCATAGTTCTTGTTCATATCATAATAGAGCTCTGCCGCCGTACGGATAGTGTTAAGATTTTTTATCACGCCGGCGTCTCCGCGCCGGCCACCCACGAGCGCCAACAATACTCCGCCGACGATTATAATAACAACGATAGCCAAGAATAATTTAGGTGCAGTCATAGCCATATCATACCGTATGCACGTTAATTTCATAGTGGAAAAACAGTCGCCTCCTCGGCGACCCGCCGGGGAGGCGGGTGGAAAACAAAAAAGTCCCTCTCGGGACTTTTTTGTTGGAATATCTAATTATACCGGATTACTGACAAACAGCTCCTGTTGTCGGCAATGCTGTCGAGGTTGAGGTCGCATTACCAGTGCTGTCAACACACCAATACTTGGTCGTATCGGCCTTGAGCTGTGCCGAGATTGCCCACGCCGCTGCCGGAGAGGTTACCGATGCACAGTTTACCGTACCGCCACCCGAGGAAGCTGCAGAGGCTATTGCGTTCTTGACGCTTGAGTCATCAACGAACATTGTGCCTGCGCCGGCCGTAGAACACAGCGCCGGAGCAAAAGCTGTGCCGTAGTTCTTCGGACCATCGTAGTACACTTCTGCTTGCGTGCGGATAGATGCCAAGTTGTCCTTGACGCCCGCATCACCACCTTTCGATCGCGCACTGTTGAGCGACGCTAGAACCACCGAGGTCAAGATGCCGATGATGGCGATGACCACGAGGAGCTCGATCAATGTAAAACCTTTTTTGTTCTGCATAGAATCTGTTAAAACTTAATAATAATTGTTAATAATATTTTCGACTATGAAATTTATGATGCGGGACAGGCAAAAGGGCTCGCCGGAGTAAAATTTGCCCCAACTATCACATTAGAATTTCCTTCACTGTCAACACACCAAAAGTCAGTTGATTTTGAGCGCAGCGGCACTGCAATTACATAGGAATCAGCGTCAGCCCCGCACTTTGACCCTGAAGCGGTAGTGTTCGAGTTACTAAAGGCATTGGCCAAAATCTTGGCACCTTTAGTAGTTCCAAACACATTTGTTGCGGCAGCTGCACCACACGTCACTATTGTCGCCGTGCTATAAAGCTTATTGCTAGTCGCCGCACCGATCGTATCGGCATCAAGTTCCGCCTGGGCACGAAACTGTTGAAGTGCAGATTTAATTGCACCGTCAGCTCCTTTCGTCCTAGCGCTAGTCAACGATGCCAACACCACTGATGACAAAATGCCTATTATCGCTATTACAACGAGAAGCTCAATAAGTGTAAAACCTTTCTTCATATATGTGCTTGATTATAGGGCTAATGTTTAAAAATGCAAGGAGGGCGCGGGGATAACTGGTTTCGGACAGAATTAGGGAATTTTAGAATTTGAGAATGATTCTTTAATTCTATAATTCCTAAATTCTTTAATTCTGTTAACTGATACTAGACGTAATGTTATAAATCGGACCCAATACGGAGATAAGGAGGAAGCCGACGCCAAGGCCGAGCGCTATAATCATAATCGGCTCGATAAGGCCGACGAGCGTGTCTATGGCGGTATCTACCTCGCGCTTATAAAAGCGCGCCATCGTCTTAAGAACGAAGCCGAGCTTGCCGGTCTCTTCACCGATGCGCGACATCTGGATGATGATAGACGGTATCTCCGGATGGCGCGAGAAGGCTTCCGAGAGCGGGCTACCGCCCTTAACATCCTCCATCGTGTCGAGCAAAACTTTTTTATACACATCATCCCCCACCACGTCCGCCGTAATCTCCATCGCGCGCACCATAGAAATGCCGGAAGATAGCATTGTGTCCATGTTGTCGGCAATGCGTGAGACGTAGAGCTTGCGGTACAAATCGCCCAAGTACGGGATGTTCATCTTGAAGTATCCATAAGCCGTTTTGCCAGCCGGCGAGCGAGTATAGTACCAGAGGCCAAGGCCGGAGATAATGACTATGACTAGCAGGATTAACCCGTCGTTAACGAGTAGATCGCTCATCCAGATGACCATTTGGGTGTAGAACGGCAACTCTTGGCCGGAGTCCTTCAATATAGATGCGAGTTGCGGGACGACCACAATAAACATGAGGAGCATCACTATAATAAAAGAGAGGATAACGAACGCGGGATATAAAAGAGCATTACGCGTCTTGGACACTATGGCATAGTTGCGCTCGAGATAGTCTGCGAGATATTCGAAGGTCTCTGAAAGCTTGCCCGACTCCTCGCCGGCACGGATCATGCTGACGTAAAAGGCGGTGAAGACATCGGGGTGGCGACTCATCGCGGCGGATATTGACATACCGCCCTGGATGTCGTCTGTCATCTCGGAAAGCTTGGCACGCAAAGGGCGGCTCTCGGATTCGGCGGCGAGGAGCTTGAAGATATTGCCGACGGGGACCTTGGCCTCGAATAGCGTGGAGAGCTGGCGGGAGAGAATGACGATATCCTTGAGTGCCACGCGATCGAAGGATGGGATCAACTTCGCCAAGAAGCCGGCCTGATTGGCTGGCTTGATATCTATAACCAGCAGATTGCGCTGTTGTAGTGTGGCGATGGCGCTATCCATACTCCCCGCCTCGATGTTGCCGGTCTGCTCACTGCCTTGTTGATCAGATGCTTTGTAGGTGAATAACATAATTTTGTACAAGAGAGTTCAACTTTCTGTATACAGAGAGTTGAACTCTCTTGTTCAACCTAATCTTTGCTGTAATCCTTGCGTGTTAAGTGAATGTTTATACGCGTTCTCGATAGTTATCTCCCCTCGGCGGACAAGCTCGGCCAAGGATTGGTTCATTGATACCATGCCTTGCTCGGCACTGGTCTCGATGACGAGATTCACTTCATTCGTGCGCGCCTCGCGGATAAGATTGGAGGTGGCGCTGTTGTTGATCATAAGCTCATAAGCCGGTACAAGCCCGCCTGATACGCGCGGGATTAAGCGCTGAGAAAAGATAGCGATGAGCGAGCTCGAAAGTTGCATGCGAATCTGCGCCTGCTGGTCGCCGGGGAAGGAGTCTATGATACGGTCGATGGTCTGGGCGGCACTGTTGGTGTGCAACGTAGAGAGCACAAGGTGGCCGGTCTCGGCGGCCGTCACGGCCGTGGCAATCGTCTCGGCATCACGCATCTCGGCGATCATCGCCACGTTCACATCCTCGCGGAACATGGAGCGCAAGCCCGTTTTGAAATCCTTGGTGTCGAATCTGATTTCGCGCTGGTCTATTATGGACTTGTCTTCAGTGAAGACGTACTCGATAGGGTCTTCGATGGTGATAATATGCTCGGCGCGCTCGGTGTTGATTATCTGCACCATCGAGGCGAGAGTCGTAGACTTGCCTTGCCCGACAGAGCCCACAACCAAAAAGAATCCTTGCTCTTTGAACGCGAAATCTTTAAGCGATTGAGGTAAAAATAGCTCGTCCATTGTCTTAATCTTGGACGGGATGAGGCGTAGAGCCGCGCCGATCATTCCTTTTTGGAAAAATGCGTTACAGCGGAAGCGTTCACCACTCGCGGTGCTGTAGGAGAAGTCGATGTCTTTATCTTTCAAGAAATGCTCTTTGTCGTCCGTGGGGATAAGCTCCATGACGAGCCCGGCAGAGTCCTGCGCCGTCAATTCCGGCTTCTGGACCAATGGCACCAGTTCGCCCGAGACACGGATGGTCGGATGGCGGAGTGCCGAAATGTGCAAATCGGAAGCGCCTTGGGTTATCACTATCTGGATGAGATCTAGGAGTTCTTTTTTATAGTCCACGGTAGTTAGATTAAAAATCTAATATCAAATATCAAAATTTAGCTATTTGCCCAGAATCTGGTTAACCTTCTGCACCACTTCTGACGGTGTTGAGCTTGCTTTAATAATGTATCCGGCGGCGCCGAGCGCCATCCCCTTCTCTATATCATCTTTCTGGCCGAGATTGGAGAAGACTATTATTTTGGTGCCGTTTGCCAGATTCTTCTTTTTCATCTCTTCGAGAAAGCCGAAGCCGTCCATGCCCGGCATGACGAGGTCGAGCAAGATCACATCCGGATGATAGCCACCGACAATATTAGAAAGAGAGTCAGAGGCGTTCTGACTTGTCTCGATGTCGAAGTCTTTGCCGGAGAACTTCATCGCGTACATATCCAAAAGGAACTTGTCGTCGTCGATGATCAGAATTTTTTTATTAGGCATAAGTCTTATTAGTCTTATAAGTCCTATTCTACTACAGTCTCATTGCTTCCTCAAAGGGGACAATCCCCTGAAGCATTTTAAGCAAGGCGTCCTCGCGCATGGTAGTGTAGCCCTTCGCTCTTGCCGATTTATAAATAATCTCCTCACCGCTGTTCTTGAGTATTGAAGTTTGAATATCCTGATCAATTTCGAGCACTTCAAAAGCCGCCAAACGGCCTTTGGTACCGTTTGCACAGGTATTGGACGGCTTCGCCTTATATATAGAGTCGTATTTCATAAATTCGGCGCGATATTCGGCCGGCAGGTCGGATAGCTGTTTGTCTATTATCATTCGCGATGCTTCGTCTATCACACGCTTATCCTTTTCTTCACACAATGTACGGACGAGACGCTGACCCATCACGAGAATAAGAGTCGGCGCAATAAGGTAGGGGTCTACGCCCATATCCATAAGGCGCGAGATAGCGCCGACAGAAGTGTTGGTGTGCAACGTAGAGAGCACAAGGTGGCCGGTCAAGGCCGCCTGCACGGCGAGCTCGGCCGTCTCTTTATCGCGGATTTCACCCACCATGATAACGTCCGGGTCTTGGCGCAAAATAGAGCGGAGGCCGGAGGCGAAAGTGTATTCAATCTCGGGGAAGACTTGCGATTGGTTAATCCCCGCCACGTTGTACTCGATAGGATCTTCGAGACTAACGATATTACTCCCCTCTTTATCGAGCGAGTTAAGCATCGCGTAGAGAGTCGTCGATTTACCGGAGCCCGTCGGACCGGTAATAAGTATCATGCCGTATGGCCGCTCGAGGGCGCTTTGAACTTTCTTGAGGTCGTTCGGGCGCAACGCTATCTGGTCCAATGTGCGCACTCCCTTATCCGTGTCCAGAATACGCAACACCACCTTCTCGCCGAAGAACGTGGGGAGGGTCGAGACGCGGAAGTCCACTTTGCGCCCCTCAATCTTTGCGGAGAAACGGCCGTCTTGCGGTTTGCGCTTTTCGTCAAGTTTGATGTTCGAAAGTATTTTTATACGAGCGATGACTGCTTCGTGCACCACCTTTGGCAAGAAAAGACTGGTATACATCACACCATCAACACGGAAGCGAACGCGCACCTTCTCACCCAATGGCTCTATATGCACGTCGGAAGCGTTGCCGTCGGTGGCATGTTGGATTATGGAAGCGACAATTTTCGTTACCGGGGCGTCTTCGATAATGTCTACGGTAACCTTATCCGACATGCTCTGGTCAAGCTCATGCGAGAGCTTCTCTCTGTCCCCGAACTCGGAACCAAGCTCGCCAAGCGCCTTGTCTATTTCGCCGGAGATGCCTTTGTAATTCTTGAGTACCGATTCATAATCCTCTTTATTGATGCGATATAATTTATACGGCAAACCTATTTTTGAGGCGATGAAAACAATGGCGTTCCTTGCCTCTAGATTCTCCGGATCCACCATACCAATCTCCAAAACATTGTCCTTAAGCCCTATCGGCACAAATGCGTAAAAAGCCGCCGATTCTTCAGGGATGTATTTAAGAACATCGAAAGACACCTTAACGCCCTTCAGACTGATTGTAGGTACATCGCTGTTCATCTGCGTATCGACGTCGTGCCGACTTCATTCCCGATAGGCGCGAACGGATTCGAGCGTCCAAGAGGTTCTTGAGGTAAAGTCACGCTTTCATCTATCAAGCTGTTGAAAACACGATCATCAAGCGTCGAAGTAGAAAGACTGATGTTCTGGAACTTACCGAGAACAACCAAGAAGTCGCGGCTCGCAATCATCTCTGGTGTATCTGTCGCGCTAGGCCCGGGGATTGACACATCGCCGGTACTGCTCCCGCCGACAAAGTAATAAATCGCGAAACCGAGAGCGGCGATGATGAATACTACTATGACTCCGGTGATTATCTTGTTGCTTTGCATGTTTTTAAAATTTTGTTTTCGAGGTTCGACCTTGAGCATCCAAAAGGTCGAACCTCGGAACCCTTATTTTAGCCAGTAGGTTTTAATCTCGAAATTATACTCGTACGACTCCTTTTCTCCGGCAGTGAAGGTAAGACCGGTAATATCGATGAGGCGGAGGCTGACCTCCAAATCATTCAAGAACTGCTTGAGCGCGGAATATGGGCCAGTGACGGTGAAGTTGAGAAAGACTGTGCCATACTTCTTGGTGTTCGGGCCTATCTTGCCGCCGGTCATTCCGTCGTCGGTGCGCACTTTGATATTGCGCAATGCCATGTTCGAACCGTACTTAAGCGCGATATTGTTCACGTCGATAATAAGCTGGACGTTGTCGATAGTGTCGGGGAGAAGCTTATTCAGATTGTCTATCTTGTCACTCGGAATGGCTTGCTTGGCCGCAAGGAGATTGTCCTGGATCTTTTTAATTTTTTTTGCGTTATCGAGGGCATCGTCAATGGTTTTCTTTTCTTCCTGCTTCGTCTGAAGCACACCCATTGCGGGCTGTGTCAACGCGAAGAAAAGCGCTATCGCGGCAATGACTAGGGCTATTGGTATTACAAGTCTGGTTATCATTATGTTTTTGTCTTGAAGGTTCAACCTTTTGGATGCCTAAGGTTGAACCTTTGAGTCATTATTATTGGAGCAATCGATTTTCTCTGTATGAAATGAACTTCGGATCTAGATTAGCGGAGAAGTTAAATACAACATTACCTGTTTGGTCGAGATTCAAGTCCGAAAATAAAACGTTCTTTACATTAGGAATACCGGCGAACTTCTTCGACTGGAGTGCGACCGGAACGTAATTGTTGAGGTCGGTGTAGCTCCGAGCTTGGCCAGCCATTTTTACTGCTATTTTACCGTCATCAGCCAGGCCATATTTAAATGAAGTGAAGCGGACTGTCTGATATGTTGCTATTTCTAGGTCGGCATAGAGATTAAGTAAGCTCACATGCTGATTCAGGAGATGCTGGGCGGTGCGGAGCTTGAGGTCGAATCGGCTTATCTCGTTCAAGGCGTTGCCAAAATCTTTTCGCACATCTGCGAGCTGGGCCTTGGAGGTGTCGATATTGGTCTGGACGTTATTGGTGTAGAGCAAGACGCCGCCGAAGGCGATAGCCGACGCCAAGAAAACGATAACCCCGATGAACATAAAGATGCCGACTGGCGCTGTCGAAGGCTGGGTGGGCGCGTACGGGCTGCGCTTGGGCAAAAATGAAGGGGCTTGAGAAGATTGTTGTGGTGCTTGGAAATCCATGGGGTTAAAAATTTCTAGTTTCGACTTTCGAATTTTAAGTTTTAATTTAAAATTACTGCAATTCTTTTAAAGCGACTCCGACAGCGACTGCGAATGATGGTCCTGCTGCAGCCAGCATCGGATCAAGGAAGGCCGGCGCTTGGACCTTGGCGAAGGGATTGGCCGGAACAAGACTGTTGTCGAATTGGCTGGCGGCAAGCTCGACAAGGCCTTTAAGCGAAGCTCCGTTGCCAATCAGAAACATATTGGATACGACTCGGCCATACTTTTTATGAAATCCGGAAATAATCCGATTGACTTCATAAAATATATATTCAAGTATCGGATTAACCACCGGGCTGATGTTCTCTGTATCTCTCCCCAATATGCCTACCTTGCGCTTAAGCTCCTCGGCTTTTACGAAAGAGAGATTGAGCGACTTGGAGATGGCGAGGGTGATATCTTGCGAGCCTTTGTTGATAAGCTGTGACACTCGCACAATACCCATGTCGATGATGTAGACCTTGGTTGATCCGGCACCGAAGTCAAGGATTACTTGCGGAGCAGGGCTCTGCACGAATGCCGACCGCACAGCGCTGAAGGTCTCGACTTCGAAGATCTTCGACTCCAGACTTGCTCCCTTCATAATCTCTTGATACTGCGAGATCGTCGTATTATGAATCGCTGCGAGCAAGACCTCTACGCTCTTTGCCTCCTTCGGCTTCTCCGATAATACGCCCGGCTCATCAATTTCTCGCGGGGGGATTGCCCACCAATCGAGCGCAACTTCCGATATTGGTACGGGAATATATTTGCGCGCTTCGATAGGCACCACCTGGTCAAGAATACCTTCGCTCTGGACGGGTATCTCGATCAAGGTAATCATGCTCGACTTGAGCGGGATGGCGAACGCGGCGCGATTCGTCGTGATATTCGCCTCGCGAAAAAGATCTTTGAGCGCTTCGATAATTTTGCTCGTCGGGAGATTGGTCGCTTGACCAATCTCGAGCCCGGCGTAAGGGCCGAGGGCAATCTCACCGTATGTCTCAAGCAATGCTTTGCCATGCTCTTTGCGGAGCTGGACAGCCTTGATACTGGAGCCGCCGATATCGATACCGACAACACTTGAATTCTCTTGTTTGAAAAGAGCTATCTTGTTGCCGCCGGAGATATTCTTAAAGAGATCGCTGAAGAAATTCGCCATGCGGACTATTTTACATCATTGTAGCAAAAATACGATAGAACTCTTATACTGTTATCCACAGTCGCCTCACTGGCGACTTCCGCCGAAGAGGCGGGAAAAGTCATATGCTAAATTTTTTACTGAATATTTTATTTGAAGAGCGTTGCGTCGGTTGTAAAAAGTCCGGCTCACCGCTCTGCGTCGCGTGCGCATCAAGCGCCGAGCCGGCGACAGAGCCGAACGACACGGATGTCTGGAGCGCCTACGCCTTCCATGACCCGGTCATCAAGAAGTCTCTTCAGAAGTTGAAGTATCATGGCAAGAAGATAGTAGCGGAGTCGCTGGCCGAGGCACTCTATGACCGCGCCCTGGAGACGATTGGTGAGAAGCGCCTATCGTGGGGCCTGGGGCAGGGAGAGAAGATAATTATAATCCCGGTGCCTCTATCGGCGAGCCGCTTTGCCGAGCGCGGTTACAACCAAGCCGAGCTTATAGCAGAAGCATTTATAAGGCTCGACAACTCTATGTCCTTTAGTGTCCTTAATGATGTCTTATATAAAAATCGCGATACCGCATCGCAAGTGTCCGTAAAGGACAGGGGCAAACGTTTGCGAAATATAATCGGAGCTTTCGAAATAAAAAATAAAGAGAAGATACTTGACAAGTGCTGTATTCTGATTGATGACGTTACCACGACCGGCGCAACCCTTGCCGAGTGCAGAAAGGTCTTAAAAAAATCAGGCGCAAGAGAAGTCTTCGCCATCACCGTCGCGCATTGAGTCACTTGGAAGCTAAGCTTCCAAGTCAGTATCCGAGTCTTCCTTTATCAGCATTTCTAATTCTTTTGATTCTTGTTTGTGGTCTAACATGAGGTCGAGCGAATCTTCCGCAAAAGCTTCATATTCTTTTTTGTTCGCAAATTGTTCAAGAATTGTCTTGGGTACAGCAATGCCTTTCCGCGCTGTCGTATACTGTTCCAAGCTGGTTCGCACAAAATTTCTAACATCTTCTTTGTTATACCGATGAACCTTAAAGTTCAAGTTAACATACGCGCTTACGTGCAGTAGGTAGTCATTATCATCTATGTATTTTGCTTTAAAAGTGCCTTGAAATAATGACCCTGTTCGTTTGTATTTGTGATTGAAGTATTTCGTGTACCCCGTACCAAAACGGTGCAGAAATTTCGGAATACCATTTTCCAACTTTTGTTGCAAAAGCAAATGGAAATGATTCGGATTCAAACAATACGCCACTATATCAACAAGCTTGCGTGGCTTTTGTGTCGATTGTGTAGCCTGATTTCCGAACTGGTTTTCAAAGATACTTCCTATCGGGTCCTCTACATTAAATTGTGTCAGGCTCTCCATGAACCTGATTACATCGTACGCATCGGAAACAATCCTACGTTTTTCTACGCCCCGATTAAATATATGATAATACTCGTCTTCGGCAAATTCGATATTTCTCACACACTAATTCTAGCACTTGGAAGCTAAGCTTCCAAGTGAATAAAACGTCAGGCCCTCGATATGTTCCGAGGGCCTAAACGCCAATACCTATGACAACCTAGCTCCGGGCTGGATCGTGGGAATTAGGAAACCATTTTATTGAGGTTTCGCCGAGTATTCTGTTTGCTCTCCCCGCACGCCAGCCCTCTAGATACAAGACTCCCGCACTCACAGGACGAAAGTCTTCGAGCCCATCCTCATACCCTGCAATCCACGGATCTTCATTTCTCAACACGAGAGCCACCTCCTAAGATCGGCCTCTGTATCCATGCTCATGATACACATCTGTCATACTAATTGCAATATCAGACCATAATCAGATATGTTATAATCCCGAATATGAATTCTATTGAATCTTTATTCCCTGCTCATATCGGGCCTCTTACGCAAAAAGTCGGCGGGATTTTGCGCAACTATAATTATGGCGCTCTTGCAATTCATTCCGGTACGCCGGCGTTCTACCATTCTGACGATCAGGAAATTACTTTTCATACGCTTCCTCACTTTCGCCACTGGACTCCATTACTCGGACCAAATCATATTTTGATTATTACGCCGGATGCTAGGCCGGAACTTATCATCGTGGCACCGGAGGATTATTGGTATGAACACACTATGTGGGACGATCCGTTTTGGGCAAATGAATTCAATATCACGCACGTTGGCAACACTAAAGCGGCGTGGGATATTTTAGCGGGGAAAGTCACCGGCAGAAATAGCGCGTTTATTGGCGACGAGACTGCCTCGGGGACAGCAACGGGCCACGGGATATTGCCACAAAACAGGAATCCGAAAGAATTACTGGAGAAACTTGACGAACTCCGCACGGTAAAATCCGAATATGAAGTGGCTTGTATCGAGAAGGCAAACAAAATCGCCGCGCTTGGCCATGCACGGGCTTACGATGCGTTCTTTGCGGGTGGTTCTGAACTCGACATTCATCATGCCTATCTCATTGGCACGAAACAGGCAGAGGCTGATCTACCCTACCCCATTATTACCGCACTTGATAGCAAGTCCGCCATTCTGCATTATCAGAACAAGCGCGAAGAAAGAAGTGGTGCGATCTGTCTGCTCGATGCTGGCGTATCACACCTCGGCTTTGCGTCTGACGTAACGCGTACATGGGCATCACCCAAAGCCGACGGTAGATTCGTAAGCATAATCTCGGCATTAGATACGTTACAAAAAGAACTGTGTGAGAAAGTTAGACCCGGCGTACACACGCTCGAGTTGCATTATCATGCGCATTTCAGCATCGCGCATATTCTCAAATCGCATGACATTATATATAAAGAGGGCGATGAGGCGATAAGTGCTGGCCTGACTTCTACATTCTTCCCCCACGGTATCGGCCACTTCCTTGGCATCCAAGTACACGACGTCGGCTCGAGCAATGCAGAAAATAAAGATGACAAGCTTGCCGAACTCTTCCCTAAGCTCCGCACCATGCGCAAATTGGAACCGGGAAATGTGATTACAATAGAACCGGGCATTTACTTTATCCCGATGCTACTTAAAAAACTAAAAGAAAGCTCGGCAAGCAAATTTGTAAATTGGGAATTGGTAGAAGCACTTACCCCATCCGGCGGAATCAGAATAGAAGACAACGTGTTGGTGACCAAAGAAGGCCACCGCAATCTGACCCGCCAGTATTTCGAACAACTTGATAAGTAAAAGAGAAAGTAGATTTTAGCAGTTTTTTTTGCTATGCTGACGCTTCATTAGGAGGGTTCGCATAGTGGTCTAGTGCGCAGTCCTGGAAAGACTGTGGGTGGGAAACCGCCCCGAGAGTTCGAATCTCTCACCCTCCGTTTTTTTACTTCGCTTCTCGCAAGTTTACCCACACAACACCCAATAGTATTATAGTAAAGACGAATGGCACTGTTGCCAATGTGCGCGGATCACCAGTGACTGCTGCGAGTACTAGGTTTATGAGTATCGGCAATGTTGCCGCATGGACTGTTAAGCGGTAGGCATGCGCATAATTTGCCGGCAATTTGCGCGCCTTAAGGAGGAGGTAGACGAGCACGGCTGCAATCAAGAAGTAACCGAGACGAGCGACTCCCCAGAGCAATATTACAGCAAGCAAGATGACAAAGATGACGATAGGAAGTTTGTCGCCATAACTCATCATTTTATCAATGAACGAAAGGTAGGTTTCTTGCGTCAAGACCAAATCGCTCGAATATGCTTGGAATTCAAGAGCGCCGGCTTTATCGTTATTCTTTATCACCATCAGCCCATCCTTGGCAATGAGAGCCCAAGTATCGAACGAACGGAATTTGTCCGGGTCGG
Source organism: Candidatus Paceibacterota bacterium (assembly GCA_041660505.1). Classification (NCBI taxonomy): domain Bacteria; kingdom Bacillati; phylum Minisyncoccota; species Minisyncoccota bacterium. The sequence continues at coordinate 696,057 of JBAZWG010000001.1, read as the reverse complement.
CCTTCTCATGAGTATCGACGACGACCAAATTTTGCGTCGTAGTGGCGCCGAAGAATTCCTGCATCTCCTTCGGCATTTTAATAAAGTAGGGTTCGGCAACGTTCGACGCCGCGCTCCCCGACTTGATGGTTACCACGAGCTCCTTCGGATAGACATTCCTGATTACCGGATCCGCCTTGCCCAAGAATCCGACGATCATCGGGCCTAAAATTGCGGTGTAACCCAGCCCGAGCAGTAAGGCGACCAGAACGATAAGCCCGAAGTAGTAACGCAACGACAACCAAATCGATCGCCCTTCGAGCTCTTTATAGAACTCCGGGTTATAGACACTGTTCTTGATATTCTTAAAAAATTTGAGCATGTTATAAATTAATTTTTAGCTAATTCTTCATATAAATATATCATAGAATCGACTGTTTTGTACCAGTTGGCGATGTGTAAAGATTCATTATATGAATGGGCATTGCATTCTGGATCTTCTATCCCCATAAGGAGGGCAGGTGCATTATTCAACGCCCTAGAGAACGGTTCGACGAATCCTATTGACCCGCCGGAACCCATCATGACTGCATCTTTGCCGAAACCTTTCTTCATTGCGCGGGCTGCCGCTTGGAGGGCCGGGCTTTTCGTATTAGCACTCCACCATGACACACTGTGGCCCGGCATAATTTCGAGCTTCATATTCTTCGGCGCGTTCGCCTTCAAGAATTTAATAAGTTGGTTCAGGGTCTTCTTCGGATTCATATTCGGCACAAGGCGAATACCAAGATGTGCCCAGGCCGATGCTGTAATAATATTAGACACCTGCGCGCGCGAGGAAGCTTGGATAGCATTCACACTTAAGGCCGGCCTGTGCCAGATCTGTTCGTATACTGTGTAGCCCTTCTCGCCGGCAAACTTGGTGCCGGACAACATATGCGCATGAGCACGATACTGCTTCTCGTTAAAAGGCAATTTCTTTAACGCCGCACGTTCTGATGCAGAAAGTTTCTTAATGTCGGCGTAGATACCGGGCACTGCAATTTTGCCGTCTTTGTCGGTAAGTTTAGAAATCAGCTTGACGAGTTCTTGAACAGGGTCTGGTATCGGCCCGCCGAATTGACCGGAGTGGAGAGGCTGGGAAAGAGCATGGAGTTCGATTTCGCAATCAACGAGACCGCGGAGCTGGGTGGTGATGCCCGGGATGCCGTCGCCGAAGTTCTCGGTGTCGGCAATCACGATATAGTCGGCCTGCAATTTCTTAGAATATTTCGCCAGGAGTTTTTCGAGATTTACAGACCCGATCTCCTCTTCGCCTTCGAAGATGCATTTAATATTGACCGGCAATTTGCCTGTTGTTTTTAAATATGAGTCTATCGCGGCCAAGTGTGCAATGATGCCCGCTTTGTCGTCCGACGTGCCACGCCCATACAGTCTCCCCTTTCTTTCTTCTGGCATGAACGGTGCCGACTCCCAGAGCTGTTCATCGCCAACAGGCTGGACGTCATAGTGCGAATAAAGTAAAACAGTCGGCAAGGTCTCTCCTCCAGAGAGAGGTGAGTCCTTGCCGCCAATCCACTCGCCGTACACATACGGCAAAGCCCCTTCTATATTAATAAGTTCAACATTCGAAAGGCCGACCTCTTGCATATAGCCAGCCACTTTGGCGGCGCAAGCGGCCACGTCCTCTCTATTATCATCAGAGCTCGAGATACTCGGAATCTGCGCCAGCTCCTTAAGCTTCTCTATATATTGAGTCTTTTTGGCAGCGAAATGGCTGTGCGGGTTTGACATATAGTCTAGATACGATACCACGAAAATAGACAATTGGCCACACAAAAGCTATGATACACGAGTCGTGACTTTTGAACGAAAAGATATAGTAATCGAAGGGTTCCGCGCCGCTTATTGGGAAAAAGGGGTTGATCAGGCGCAAACTATCGTTATCATCCATGGCTTCCCCGGTAATCACTCGGGGCTTATTGATGTGGCGCGGCACCTGGACGGCTATCATGTAATACTCATCGACCTGCCGGCCTGCGGCGAATCAGAAGCACTGGCCACAAAACATTGTATTATAAACTATGCCGATTGGCTTAATGAATTCCTGCGCGAAAATAAAATAGAGCATCCGATAATCGTCGGCCATTCATTCGGCGGGCGAGTGGCGATGCAATTCGCTGTCAAATATCCGCAGGCGGTGGAAAGATTAATCCTGCTTATGCCGGTCATCGCCGCAGACGGTCTAGTCACGAAGGTCGGTTTGAATATTGCTGGGGTTCTCCCAAACAGCTTGAGAGTTAAGATAGCCAAAAGCAAGACATATCAATATTTTCTAAGCCACCTACTAATTAAATCAAGTAACAGTACCAAACGCCACGAACTGTATGATGCGAACATGAAAGAAGTGTCCCATCTCGAACCGCGAGCATTCACAGAAATTTCTGATGAGGTGCTGACTAAAGATATATCGTCGCTTGCCTCGCAGGTCGCAATACCGACGCTTGTCGTGGCCGGAGGGTCGGACGAGATAGCTACAACCAAAAGCCTGCGAAAACTGACTTCTAAAATACCAAATAGTTCGTGGCGCCTTATACCCAATACCGGCCACGTTCTGCCGTTCGAGGAACCGGAACATGTCGCTGATTTGATAAAATCCTGGCTTACGCTATCATATACGAATCATGCGTAACGCGGCATTAGCGGGAATTTTGGCGATATGTCTTATGGCTGGCTTGGCGGTAGTAAGTGCCAAACAAAACGCCACCAAAAAAAACACGGAGGCGGTGATTATTCCTCCGGTGAAATTTGCTGTTGTCGGCGACATTATGCTGGGGCGCCAAGTCGGCACGCTTATGGATACCAACGGCTATGATTACCCGCTAAAAAATATCTCATCATTTTTGAAGAATTTCGATTTGTCGGTCGGCAACTTCGGGGGCACGGTCCGAGAAAAATATAATTATCGCGACGGTCTGGCGATGAAGTTTTCTTTCTCGCCCAAGTCGATTGCCCAGCTTATCGATGCGAACTTCGGCGTGGTTTCTATCGCCAATAATCATGCCTTCGACTACGGGGCTCCCGGCTTCGACGAAACGAAAACCAATTTACAAGCGTCAGGCATAAGCCCCATTGGCCATCCTTACGACCTTTCGAAAGGTATTGTTACAACCGTCGAGCTTAGAGATAAAAAAATAACCTTTATGGCGTTCAACGCCACTGTGCCTGTATTCGACACCGCCAAGGCTGGCGATCTGATAGCGAAAGCGCGAACAGAAAATCCAGGATCTTTGCTTGTTGTGTTGGCGCACTGGGGTGATGAATACGCGCCAGAGCATAATTCGAGGCAAGAATCGCTTGGTCGCGCTTTCGTAGACAGGGGCGCGGATATCGTCCTCGGATCGCATCCGCATGTCGTCCAAGATATAGAGCGCTATAAAAATAAATTGATCTTTTACTCGCTCGGCAACTTCATCTTCGACCAGAACTTTTCTGACGAGACTAGGCGAGGCTTGATGCTTGGCGTTCAGTTGAATTCGACAACCACTGAGCTAGGCCTCTTCCCCATTAATATCACTAAGAGCCAGTCGGTATTGATGTCGAAGGCTGAACGTGCCTCATTCCTTGCCGCCATTGCAGAGAAGAGTCCGGCTGAACTTGCTTCGGCAATCAAAAACAGCTTAATCAGCTTCTAGGTATGTCATATTTTTTCGCCTCGCAAAATTTAATGGCCGGAGAAGAAGCGATTATCGCCGGCGAGGAAGCTCACCATCTGATGCACGCCAGGCGCATCCGTATCGGTGAAGCTATTAAACTGCAGGGACCGGACAAACGCCGTTTCCGCGCAGTGATATCAGAAATCGGACGCAGGAACATTACCGTACACGTCGACGAGGAAATAAAAGTCCCGCGCGAGCCACGAATCCATATACATCTCTTCCAAGCTTGTACGAAGGAAAAGACTATCGATGTTATTCTGCAAAAAGGCACGGAGCTCGGCGTCGAGCAGATTCACTTCTTCCAAAGCAGTAATTCTCCGCAACAGCTCTTGGACGGAGCAAATGACAAACTGGAACGTTGGGCAAATATTGCGCTTGAATCCGCTAAGCAGTGCGATCGTGTTGTCTGGCCCGCCATCGAGATAATTAAAGACGAGGAAGAATTAGAGAAGCAAGTCCTCGCCATGGATCATTTCTATATAATAGATGCAAAAGGCAAGAAATCGCTTTCGCATATGGCCTCGGAAATTCCGAAACTGCTCGGTCTCTCTGTTGGCATCTGTATCGGCCCGGAAGGCGGCTTATCGGAAGAAGAACTCGCGCAGTTTGCCAAGTCAACCAACGCCATTATGGCACATCTCGGCCCACGTACTCTCCGTGCCTCCACAGCCGCCCCCGTCGCAATCTCAATCATTCAGTCTATTCTGGGCGATATGCAATAATGCCGGCTCCGAGGTTCAACCTTAAGCATCAAAAAGGTTGAACCTCGGAGACAATAGTCTTATATACAGATTCATACTCGTCCAGCATATGTTCTGACGAATGACTTTCTTTTACTATTTTTATGCTTTCTGCGCCGAACTTTTTTTGCAGATCTTTGTCGGTAATAAGTTTCTTTAGATTTTCAGTCAGGGCGCTGACATTACCGTTCGGGAAGAGATATCCGTTTTCGCCGTCATGACATAACTCGTGCAACGCGGCAACGTCCACTGCAATAATTGGCAGTCCCGACGCCATAGCCTCAAGCGTGACGATACTTTGGAGCTCGGCCGGTGAGGCGATGACGAAGACTGTCGCGCCATTATATAAAAGCGGCTTATCCTGATCATCGATGTACCCGGTAAATATTACCTGGTCGGTAATCCCCAATTCCGATACTTGTTTCTGTAATTCCTTCATCATAGGACCGAATCCGGAAAGTACGAGTTGGACTTTTTGTATTTTCAAAAGTTCGGCAACAGCAGAAACGATTACGTCTACGCGCTTCTCGCCATCAAGCCTGCCAAGATATAATATGACTGGACGATCTGTCGCAATATTATATTTCTTTATCACACTGTTTACATCTTGATTCGGTTTGAATACTGCCATGTCTATGCCGTTAGTCACCGCGCGATGCGGCATGCGTAAGCCGTGCGCAACAAGCAAATCAACCGCCGTCGGCGTTGGCGAAGTCACGAAGCTGGCTTTGTTATGGAACCAGATCAAAAATTCCCAAGTTAATTTTGTCAGCATACCATCGAATATTTTCGGCCAACGAAGATTGCCTATTAGGTTTTCCGGCATGAAGTGGTTAGTGGCGACTACCGGGATTTTATATCTCCGCGCCCAGAACATTATCGACAGACCGATGAAATACGCCGTGTGGGTATGAATCACGTCCGGTTTATCTCGCAGAATAATACGTCGAGCAGAAAGAAAAGGTGCGAGACTGAAACGATATTTCTTATTCGCCCAGAAGACAATACTGCGTTCACGATGGATAGTATAACGACCGTCTATTTCGTCGAAGTTTTTAAATGATGGCGAGGGCGCCCAGACAGTCACTGTGTGGCCTCTGTCTATCAAACCATTCACGAGCCGTCTCTCAAACAAGGCACCCCCATCGGCATTCGGCCAGTAACTTTCGGTCGCAATGAGGATCTTCATATTACTCTCAGGAGGTGAGACCTCCGCCTCTGCCGGAGGACTCACCTCCTGACCGTTTATAAAACCACCAAGCAACTGCGAGAATGAAGACAACAGATAATACCGCCGCAACACCGTTCACATACTGATTAATGAGAGCGAAGCTCGCGCCACCGTAAATGCCGATTGTTTCCAGAATGAACACGCGCGGAACGGTACCGACAAAATTATAAAATAAGAATTTGGGATATGGCATCTCGGCCGCACCTGCGGAGAAAAGAACGAGAGAGCCGGCACCATGCGCCTTCGAAAGTAAAAGTAGCTTCCACCCTCGTGTGTGGAAATATTCCCGCACGTGGGCAACGCGTTCTGGCGTGAGGCCAAAGTACTTACCCCAACGGCGAACGAATCCCTCTCTGCCCCATCGGCCGATGAAATAATATAATGTGTCACCAACCAAGTCACCGGCAACAAGAACACAGAAGACACCGAAGGCGTTCAACAGCCCGAGCGAAACCAAAAAGCCGGAAATAAGCGTGACGACCGGCCCTTCGACGATCGAAATCGGGAAAATAATGGTATACCCATAGTGCTCAATCAATGCTATAATCGAAGCCGTACCGAAGAACATATAGCCAATAGTAACACGTATGGACAAGCTTAAACAACTCGACTTGCACACTCGTATACGCGACCGTGCTTTCTTGGCCTCTTCGGCAGTAGGCCTTCTAATGCTGACTTTAAGCTTCTGTATCAACTATTTCGCAGGTACCTATGCAACCGAATCTATCAGCAATCAAGTCAGCGACCTTCTCCTTGATCGGATACCGGCTTGGGATGTGGAACTTCTTTATGTGCAGGGCGCAGTTATAATGTGGACAGTCGTGACAATGTTGCTTCTATATAAACCGCGCTATTTCCCATTCTTCGCGAAAAGTATGAGTCTTTTTATTCTGATACGTTCTTTCTTTATAATTCTGACTCATATCGCACCACAGCATGAGATAATACCTGCCGCGAATTTCTTTGCGAGCAAGCTGACATTCGGTGGTGATCTATTTTTTTCCGGCCACACCGGCGGGCCATTCTTGGTCGGTCTGGTTTTTTGGCGGAATAAGTACGCACGTTCTTTCTTTTTCTTTCTTTCGGTTATTTTCGGCACAGCCGCTATCCTCGGGCACAAACATTATTCCATCGACGTCTTCGCCGCGTTCTTCATCACATACAGCATCTTCCGTATCGCGCAATACCTTTTCAAAACCGATTATGAACTGATACACAAAGGACATACCGTACATGGCGATAGTACAGCCTAATACTCCACTTGCAGAGATATTTCGCCTCACCCCGCCCCAACGCGCGGGGCTTACAAAATTGCGTATTGCAACCGCGTCAGACTTATTGCGCCACTTCCCCGCGCATTATGGAGAAAAGGCGGAGCTCAAGAAAATTCAAGACCTCAAAGCCGGTGACTACGCAAGCATCACCGCACAAATTATAAGTTCCAAAACTCTAAAGGGATACAGAAGTAAAATCCCGATGGCCGAACTCCATGTCGCGGACAACACTGGCAAGATCAAAGCAATCTGGTTCCATCAAGCCTACATGGCCAAGAAGGTTCCGGAAGGCGCTTATGCCCGCCTGACCGGCACAGTGCAGGATAGGAACGGAGAACTATATCTAGCCAACCCGGAGCTTGAGTCAATATCAGGAATTGATCTGGGTAGCGAGGGATCGCTCTTCGAGAAAGGAGAAATTACTGCAACACCAGTTTATCCAGAGACGTCAGGTGTTACTTCGCTTTGGCTTCAGCATAGCGTTCAGAAATTACTTCGCGCCAAAGTCCATGAACTTTTACAAGATCCGATTCCGAAAGAGATACTTGCGCGTTACAATTTACCGTCATATAAAACCGCGCTCGTCTGGATACACACTCCCAAACGCGACGAAGACGCTATTGCTGCGCGCAAACGCTTCGCCTTTGAAGAAATTTTCTTCATTCAACTCTCGCGCCAGATGATGCGTCAAGCATATGAAGCTAATCCAACTTTTCAAATCAGCCCGAGGACAGAGGTCGTAAAAGAATTCATGAGTCGTTTCCCGTTCAAACCTACAGTGGCACAAATTTCGGCAATAGAAACAATACTTTCTGACTTCAAATCCGGTAAGCCGATGTTGCGTCTCTTGGAAGGTGATGTCGGCTCGGGAAAGACAGCTGTGGCGGCTACAACAGCGTATGCCGCAATGAACACCAAGCCCGGGAAGCAAGACTTCGGCACTCTGCAAACAGCCTATATGGCACCAACGGAGATTCTGGCCAAGCAACACTTCGAATCTTTCATCTCTTACTTTAAACATCTGCCGGTAAACATCGCCCTCATCACCGGCAGTGGTTGTAAAAAATTCCCGTCGAAAATTAATCCCGACGGTTGGACCGATATCTCACGCACCCAACTCCTCAAGTGGGTGGCGAACGGCGAGATCGCAATCCTCGTCGGCACGCACGCGTTAATACAAAAATCAGTAAAATTTAAGCATCTAGCATTTGTCGTTATAGATGAACAGCACCGCTTCGGTGTCATGCAGAGACGCGCGCTTGCAAACAAGCGCGCAGAAGTTAGGAGTTTGGAGTTAGGAGTTAGGGAATCCACCCCATCTCCAAACTCCCATCTCCTATCTCCTGTTCCGCATTTACTTTCCATGACAGCAACGCCCATCCCGCGCACGCTTGCTTTAACAATCTACGGCGATTTAGATTTAACTTTACTCGACGAACTCCCTGCTGGCCGCAAACAAATCGTCACCGACATCGTCTTGCCAGCGCAAAGAGATGAAGTTTACGAGAAGATAAAGAAAGAAATGAAGACCGGACGCCAACTCTACATAATCTGCCCGAGAATTAACGAGCCTGATCCGACCAAAGAAATGGCGATACTGGCCAAGTCGGTGACTGCCGAGGCAGAACGATTGCAAAAAACTATATTTCAAGAATATGCAGTAGGCGTCATGCACGGCAAATTGAACCCGAAAGAGAAAGAAAAAATAATGCATGATTTTTCTGAACACAAGTTGGATATATTAGTCGCAACATCGGTCGTTGAAGTCGGCGTGAACGTACCGAATGCCACAATAATTATTATAGAAGGTGCGGAAAGATTCGGTCTAGCCCAACTCCACCAATTAAGAGGCCGGGTGCAAAGAAGCAGTTATCAGCCGTATTGCTATGTCTTCACCGATTCTAAATCAGAAAAATCTCTATTGCGCCTGCTGGCGCTTAAAGATGCCAAAAATGGCTTTGAGTTAGCCGAGCAAGACCTGATGTTAAGAGGCGGCGGCGAGCTCTCCGGCAGTAAACAATGGGGCATTTCTGATCTAGGTATGGAAGCAATAAAAAATATAAAGATGGTCGAAGCCGCCAGAGCCGAAGCCAAAGCGCTTATCTTCAAAGACCCCGAACTCAGAAAGTATCCCGCGTTAGCGACCCACATCCAAAATTCAAAACTTACCCATCTGGAATAATTCGGAGGTCCGACCTCCGAATTATTCACTGTAGAAATGCTTCGGCCGCGGGAGATTGCTCTGCCCGCGGCCACCGCTTCCAATCACTCCTTTTTTCCGTTCGCAGGCCCGTTGATCTTCTCGAGATTCTCGGCCCAGCCAGCGAGATCGAAGTCGTCTTTCCCCCCGTGGACCCAGTAGTGCATCTTCGGCAGCGTGAGTCGCCCATCCTTCCATTCGCAATCGACTCGCTTGCCAAAAGCCCAGAAAATACTCTTGGCATCCGAGCTGCCTATGTCTGACGAGAGGAGAATGTCCACCTGGACACCCTCAATCTTGAAACTGTCGAAGAGTCTGCCCTTGGTAATCGGCCGAAACGATAGGTCGAAGCTTGAGCCGTGAAACTCTTCACGAAACTTGCAGAACAAGCCATTCATTTGGCGTTCGATTACAGCCAGATCCTTGGCAAGCTCCACAAGTAATGTGGCGTTTCCTCCAGTCAGGTCAACGCCCTCGGCCTTCAGTCGTTTGTTGATGTCAACCATGAGACCTTTTCCCTCTCTTTCGTTGCGGGTGATTGGTACAGTATTAACAAAAGGCTATCACAAGTGAAAATTTACGCAATCGCACGCTTTTTGTCCTTACAACAACCCTTGTGCCCAATTGTCGGAGGTCCGACCTCCGATTATTCTTATAAATCGATAAACAGCCTCTTTTCTGAACTCATAAACCCATCTCCAATATTCTCGACCAAAAATTCCTGGTGTTCTTCATAATCTTCAAATATCTCCGCAAACTGGTCCGTTGATATGATTGAGGGAAAGTTTGCCTGACCAAGGTAATCTGGGCAACTTGACCAGCGATAATTTTTCAGATATGAGATCATTCCGCCTTCGGTTTTTGTTGCTGACACATCAAGCTCGACAGGATTTAAGTGAATGTATCGCACTAGGATTGGCAGGTACTGCTCATCAAGTACGGGTATGCTTTTGTACTTTCCCTGGAATAATACGCCGGTGCGTTTATAACGATGATTATAGTACATGGTGTACGCAGTGCAAAGCTTTTGCATGAACTTGCTTACTCCGCCATCTTTCCTCTGATTCAGCATGAGATGAAAGTGGTTCGGCATAAGAGCGAAACAGACAACATCAACCAACAATTCCCGTTTATGAGAATTTTCGGAGGTCGGACCTCCGATTATTGATTCGGCGAAGACCTTCTCCATCAATGCGCGGTCGTTACAAACATAAAGATAGTGAACAAACCGAAGATAGTCACTTTCGTCGTGAAAAATTTCCTGCTTGTTCGTGCCTCGGTTATAGATATGGTAAAAACAGTCGGTTTCCAATATGCGCTCCATATCCATCATGATAACACGAATTTCGGAGGTCGGACCTCCGAAATTGGGGAAAAACTCAAAACTTACCCATTTGGAGTAGAAACAAGCTCTCGTAGTGATTCGCGGAGTTCGGCCAGAGCGGTTTTTAATTCTGAGAGTTCCTCTGCGCTGATTTTATGATTTTCTTTTTGGAAAATGTCAGCAATGACTTTCGTATATCTCTGCATGCTTGCGGAAGCTCTTTTTTCTTCTTCTGTCTCGCCTTTGTCGACAACTGGCTGATAGTCCAACATCAGTAGCCCGATATGTGACAAATACCCTTGTTGTTCTTTTGGTAATTCTGGCTTAATGTCATCAAGATGGCCGTCTCTTATAAAGGTTTCTACGCCATTCACTAGCGGGCCCCAAATAGCCCACTTTGTTTCTGATTGATTATTGCCTTCTATATTGGCCATATGGTATATCCTACCATGAATTCTATTGGCGAGAAAAGGCACTGATTTTATGGTATTATTACCCCATGCATATCGGGATGTTCACGGACACTTACGAGCCCAAGATCGACGGCATCGTCAGCTCCATTAAGACTTACACGGCCGAGTTGGAGAAGCGCGGACACACGGTAAAGATATATTCGCCCAAGAATGCTTTTTTTAGAGAAGAACATACTGCACATCCGGACAACACGCGCATTCCCTCTTTATCATACTACGCCTACCCCGACTTCAGACTAAGCTTGCCTTACGACCCGCGACTCGTCAATAATATCAGGAAAGAGAAGTTCGATGTTATTCATACCCATACGCCGGGTTCTATCGGCCTGCTTGGTATCGGCGCGGCCCGACTCTTCGGTATCCGTTCTGTGCACACTTATCACACAAATCTTGAGGAATATCTGCACTACTTCCCTGCGCCGGAGATAATCAGCAAGTACGGCGTAAAGAAGTTCGTGGCTATCTATATGAACCGCCACGATGCCTGCATCGCTCCCTCAACCGCCGTCAAACGCCTGCTTACGGATTATGGCGTGAGTGTTCCTGTGCATGTCTTGCCATCGGGGGTCAATTTTGATGATTTCGATAATTTGCAACCACAACCAAAAGCCTACCCTTATATTATGAGTATGAGTCGGATAGGCAGAGAAAAGAATCTTGCGTTTTTGGTAAAGGCCTTTGTGCTTGTTTCGAAATCTCACCCCGACATTCATTTCATAATAGCCGGCGGCGGGCCGTATGAAGATGAGTTGCGCGAGATAGTCAAAGCTTCTCCTGTACATGACCGGATTCATCTGACAGGATTCATCAAGCATGGCGAACTCTTCCCTCTGGTCGCGGGTGCCAAAGTATTTCTCTCCGCCTCGACGACAGAGACTCAAGGCTTAACCACACTCGAAGCGCTCGCTTGCGGTACGCCGGTCGTGGCCGTCAAAGCAAGCGGCGTCGAAGACACCTTGGCTGGAGACAATGGCGGTTATCTTGTCCCAGAGGATCTCGAGAAATTCGCGGAAAAAGTTTCTCTGCTTTTGAATAACTCGGAGATTCGCACAGCGAAATCTAAAGAAGCTAAGTTAAGAGCAAATGATTTCAGCATAGAATCCTGCACCGATAAACTGCTCGGAGTTTACAAAAGTTAGAGTGAGGCTAAAGTAAGGTCTCGACAAGGGCAAGCTGTTCTCTAGTATTAACACCGAGCGCTTCTTCGGGGTCTATCTCGACACTGCCGATTTTTTCTTCATCTTTTACCGCAAGCGCCAATAAATCGGTGAGATAATATTCTTTCTGCGCATTGTCGTTCTTTATGCTTTTGAGAGCCGGCCAGAGCCAGGCAGACTTGAAACAATAATAGCCTGGGTTCACTTCTTTTATTTCAAGTTCTTCTGTCGTTGCGTCTTTTTTCTCTATAATCTTTTCCAAAGTGCCGTCCTCGGCGCGAATAATCCTGCCGAAGTCGTAAAAGCCGGCGTACCAATCTTTAAAATCAGGGACGGTTGTCGTCGCCATTGTGAGCGTGTTATTGCCGGACTTATGTGCACGCACCAAATCTTTTATCATCTTCGCCGACACAAGCGGATGATCGCCGTAGAGCACGAGCACGTCATCGGCCTCCGGCTCAAGCAAGGCCTGCGCGCATTGTACCGCGTGGCCGGTGCCGAGACGTTCTGCTTGGATGACATAATTATATTGCGTGCCTAGAGTTTTTTCGACGAGCTCGGCGTGGACACCGATAACCAATGTCGGATGAGCATCGGCGCCCGAAGCGCGTATCGCCTCGAGCACGTACGAAATAAGCGGCTTGCCCTTCAAGGGTACCAAAACCTTCGGCATCCCGTCTGCCGCCATGCGTTTACCCTCACCCGCCGCCAATACAACTACATTCATAATATATCAGTAGATTGTTCCCTTGAACGGTTTTAATGACGCGATTTTTTTGAGAGCAACAAGCGCCTGGGGTAATTCACGAAAGCCGCTTGATCCGTTCAGGTGTCCTCCGTTCTTCACTTTTATCAATTCACACGAAAGCAATTTTGCTAGCTCCTCATCTTGCGTAATATCCACAAGCTGATCGTTGTCTCCGTGAATTACAGTGAACTTGCTCGCTTTCCTTTTTATCAATTTTAAATCAAAAGGTTGCGCAAAGAATGTATCGAGTTTACCGTTCCTGTATCCTTTTTTTGTTTTAATAGGTCCGGAGACCAGAACGGCACCGCCTATTTTTACTTTTGTTTTTTCCAAATATCTTAGAATCGCCGGCACACCCAGACTGTGGCCGACTAAATACGTATCTTTATTCGGTTTACCGATGCAGTAATCAATCATTGCAAGCCAGTCTTTACAGATAGGCTTTTCTGGCGATGGCATTGGTAAAGCGCAAGCGTACACGCCGTATTTGGCAAGTTCGCCCATGAGCCATGGTCTCCATCCTCCGTTCGGCTCACCTTCAAATCCGTGTATCAGAAATATTTTCTTCATTTCTTTAATAAATCAGTCCGCCCTCTTGGACTCGAACCAAGGACCCAGCGTGTATAAGACGCTTGCTCTACCAACTGAGCTAAGGGCGGTTAGGATGTAAGCTTATCAAACTATCGCGTCGTAGACAATGCGACCTTTTGATTAAAGTAATCTTCGATTCCGAGGTAGGTAGCGTGGGCCAGGTCGCGCAAAGTTTTGTCCCGGAGTTTGAGATCTGTAAATTTCTTCTCATAAATATAGCCGTACTCGATAAGCAATGACGCGCCATCGCGCGTACCATAGGAGCCGATGGCGATGAGCTCTTGGTCTTCGACCAAGGCCGGCTGCTCTTTTTTATAACTGCTCCTAGGCTCGATATGCGCCAATTCTCTGGCAATACTATCTCCTATGGCCTTACTCGAACGGGTGTTCGGAAGCTGACTTTCTGGTATATAAATCGCGAATCCGGTATATTTACCGGGCTGATTTGTATATCGTCTCGGGTAATCGTTCAGATGTAAGTGTAGTACCAAATCGACAGCATGTTCGTTCGCATATTTATTGATGCCGTAGAGAACAAGCGCGGTCGGACCGGGCGCGGTGTTATGTTCGACCCCTGTAGTCGGCGTGAAAAGTCCTTGAATTATAGCTTGCGCAGTCTTAACTTTTGCCGAGGTGGTAAAAACCTTAACGTCAATACTGCCCTCCGCTATGTAATCTTTGAACCATTGAGTGAAGTCGCCGGATCCGTCTCTGGTAATTTGAGACGTGAGATGAGTGTCTTTATTCAACTCCTCCTGGAGATACTTCCCGAGCTGGAGCACGAGTTCGCGCTCTTTGAGATTTTTATATTCCGTACCGCCGGTGTCTTTTTCATGGCCTGGTACAATCAGAACTTTAAGCGAGCTATTTGCGTATTCGGAACGTATCGCGTCGGGAGTAATCTTCTCGGCGAAGAAAATGCCGGCAAGATAGGAATAGGCGGAACTTAGATTTACGACACCGGCATCTTGCAAACCGAAAAAGCCTATTGAGGCAATGAGTACGAACACTAAAGCGTACACGTAACGGACGCGCATCGCTTTATGTTTCCGGCGTTATAACCACCGGTTCTGACACGGGCAGATTATCAGGGAGTTTCTTCGGCTTGATGCCGTTCAAGATGAGCAGGTCTTCGAACTCTTTGCGTTCTATCGTCTCTACCTTGGTAAGCTCGTTCGACATATTGTGGAGCGCCTTCTCGTGTTCGGCAAGAATCCTCTTGGCGCGCGTTCCTGCATCGTTCATGATTTTAGAAACTTCAGAATCGATAATCGCGGCAGTATTCTCGGATACGCCAGTGCCGGAAATTCTACCGCCGGCAATGAGCATATGATCGTCGCCGGCCACATCCACCGGGCCAACTTTGTCCGACATACCGTAACGCGTCACCATATCTCTTGCGAGCGCCGAAGCGACAGCAATATCATTCGATGCTCCGGTCGTGACATCACCGAATATCATCTGCTCTGCCGTATAGCCGCCCAAGGAAACCGCGATGTCGTCCATAAACTGCTTCTTGGTGTGCATCCTTTTTTCTTCAAGTGGGAGTTTAAGAGTATACCCTGCCGCCCGACCGCGAGAAATGATTGACACCTTGTGCACAGGATCGGAATATTCCAATACAGAAGCGATAAGAGCGTGGCCCATCTCGTGATAAGCGGTTATCTCTTTCTCTTTCGGGCCGAGAACGTGGCTCTTGCGCTCTGGACCGAGCATGACTTTCTCTACCGATCTTATAAGATCGAATTGGCCAACCTTAGTACGTTCTTCGCGAGCGGCGAGGATTGATGCCTCGTTCATCAAGTTCGCAAGGTCGGCGCCGGAGAATCCCGGGGTGCGTTCGGCGATTGTGCGGAGCTTAACATCTTCAGCAAACGGCATCTTGGCGCCATGAATTTTTAGTATCGCTTCACGATCGTTAATGTCCGGCAAGTCGATAGTAACGCGGCGGTCGAATCGGCCCGGGCGGAGCAGTGCCACGTCAAGCACATCCGGCCTGTTCGTCGCCGCCATCACGATAACTTTATCGTTCGGCTCGAAGCCGTCCATCTCAACGAGAATTTGGTTCAACGTCTGTTCGCGTTCATCATTGCCACCACCGACACCCCCACCACGATGTCTGCCAACTGCGTCAATCTCATCTATGAATATTATTGCCGGCGCCGCTTTCTTCGCCATATTAAAGAGGTCGCGTACGCGTGAAGCTCCGACACCCACAAACATTTCGACGAATTCGGATCCTGATAAATATAAAAACGGCACGCCAGCCTCGCCGGCAACTGCGCGCGCTAGCAGAGTCTTACCCGAGCCCGGTGGTCCCATTAGTATTACGCCTTTCGGAATACGCGCGCCAATATCCAGAAATTTCTTTGGGTTCTTGAGAAAGTCGACAATCTCCATCAATTCTTCTTTTGCCTCCTTGGCACCGGCCACATCAGAAAATCTAACCTTTTGCTTCTCATCGTTAGGATCAATCATGCGCGCCTTGGACTGGCCGAAAGAGAATGCCTGCATCGAAGATACCTTAACCTGCCTAGAAAGAAACCAGATGAAAAGTAGAATCAGTGCTATAAGCGGAATGTAGGGCAACACAAGACCGAAGAAAAAGTCCCAGCCGGAAGGGCCGAGCACTTCTATCTGCACAGCGGATAATCTGTCGGGACTTACGCCGTAAGCCTGGATTGTTTCGTACACGGTGCTCCCCGGTTCCTTTTTGGCGAACTCTGTCTTACCATCCCTTAACGTGATATTAAGCTGATCGCCTTCTACTGCTATCTTCGTTACATTACCAAGCGTTATTTCTTTCGCAACGTCAGATACCGGCACTTCCGTTTGAGTCTTTTTTTCAGGAGAAAATAGCGAATAAGCACTGGTGAAGATCATTAGAACCACGATCGCGATCAGAATCTGACCAGAAAGCTGCTCGAGGGGGCTCGATCCGTTATTCTTCTTTTTTTCTTTTTTGTCCTTTTTTAACATGCGATCTATTATTTATTTTTGTGCTCAGGACGAATGCAAGAGTTGATAATATCTGCTAACCGATACGCCTCGTCTACAGGAAAACCCATAAGAGTAAGTGTGGTTGATTGGTCGCCCTCCAGCACTCCTCCCGTGATGGCATTCTCTACCCGAATATGGGCGACGTTGCCCATCCGCTCAAACATATCTTGATTGACGCGGATATTCCGAATGCCGGAGAACGGCACGCTTCTCTCGATTCTGCGAAATACTCCGGCTGTCACATCGATATAATCTGGAAAGAACTTGAACTTAAATTTCTGCATCCAGAAATTGAGGTAAATTGCATACAAGACGACAAGAATACCGAGGATAAGACCAGCACAAATGAGTGACACTTCCCATCCGCCGATGAGTCGCCTAATGTACAATAACGGTCCTAAAACGAACACCGCCGACATAAAAAGTATAACAACAGACATCCTGGTGAGTTGAACGACGAAGAAATTCGGCGCACTTGGGAATGTGCGGTTGGAGACTTCTAGGGCGCCACGGTATTGCTTCGGTACTGTCTTATGGCCGTGTAATTCTATGTGCCCCCCATGATGGATGTAATCTGCGGTCATAGGCGAACTATTTAATATAAAAGAACCGCCTAAAGTATACACTAAATTTGACAATTAGTATAGACGCGAGCGGATACATGGTGTAAAATAAGACGGTATAAATAACAGTCAAAAGTAGTCATGGAACTCAGAAAAAAAACTAAGATAGTCGCCACTATCGGGCCGGCAACAGAGAAGACGGAAATTCTGACGAATCTCATAGAAGCCGGGCTCGACGTCGCCCGTTTTAATTTCTCTCATGGCTCTCACGAAGAGCATCAAGTTCGCCTGGAGGCAGTTAAAGCCGCTGCAAGTAAGACCCGTAAAACAATAGCGGTTATTCAAGACTTGAGCGGGCCCAAAATACGTATTGGAGATTTTAGTACTGAACACGTACAACTTGTCTCTGGCGAGCCCTTTACACTTACGACCGAACAAATAACCGGCGACACCACTCGTGCTTACGTTAATTATCCCCTCTTACCGAAAGAAGTAAAGGTTGGCGGACAGATACTCTTGGATGACGGAAAGAAGCGCTTGGAAGTAACGAGTATTAAAGGCAAAGAAGTGCATTGTAAAGTGATAGTCGGCGGAGAAATTAAGGGCCGACGCGGAGTGAATCTGCCGGGCGCCAACCTGTCTATAAGCGCGCTTACAGAAAAAGACAAAGAAGACCTGCAATTCGGCCTGAATAACAAAGTTACCTACTTCGCACTCTCATTCGTCCGCCACGCCGACGACATTGCCGAGTTGCGCGCTATCCTAGACGTGGCCGGCAGTGATGCGGGAATAATCGCCAAGATCGAAACGCCGGAGGCCGTCGACAATATCGATGCGATAATTGCCCTCTCTGATGGCGTCATGGTCGCGCGTGGCGACCTGGCGATAGAAGTACCAGCCGAGATGGTGCCAATGATCCAGAAGATGATAATCAGAAAGTGTAATGACGCCGGCAAGCCCGTCATCACTGCGACTCAGATGCTCGAGTCGATGATAAATTCACCAGTACCAACGCGCGCTGAAGTGTCAGACATCGCCAATGCCATCATAGACGGCACCGACGCCGTGATGCTTTCGGAAGAAACCGCACTCGGCAAATATCCGGCCGAAGCGGTGCGAGTAATGTCGCGCGTCGCGCTACAGATAGAACAGAATTATCCCGAGCGCGATCTCCAATATAAATCAGACAACACCGAGATCCCGGACGCGATCACCAGTTCTGCGGTAAAACTTGCTCATGATATTAACGCCGAGCTCATTGTCGCCCTGACAGAGTCTGGCTTTACCGCCAGGATGATATCGCGTTTCAAACCCAACAGGCTTATCGTCGCCATGACCCCGAATGAACACGCGTCGGAGAAAGTGATGCTCTCTTTTGGCTGTTATCCGCTAATCATCCCCCGCTTCAAGACTATTGATGAAGCCTTCGATCTCGTCCGTAGCCACTGCCTTAAGCATGGTATCTGTGAAATAGGTGGCAAGGTTGTGATAGCCGCCGGCGCTCCGTTCGACACCAAGGGGACTCCAACCAATATGCTTATCGTGAAGGAGATTTAAATAATTTTAGTCCGGCGTACACCGCCTTGTCGCCCGCCGATTCTTCCAATCTAAGAAGCTGATTATATTTCGCCGTACGCTCGCCTCGGCAGAGTGAGCCGGTTTTAATCTGGCCAGCTCCAGTGCTTACTGCCAGGTCGGCTATTGCTGTATCCTCCGTCTCGCCGGAACGATGCGAGATTATTGTGCCCCAACCGGCCGCCTTCGCTTTATCTATTACTTTTAGCGTCTCCGATACTGTACCGATCTGATTTAATTTTATCAAAATTGCGTTCGTGCTTTTCTCTACTAGACCGCGCTCTAGGCGGGTCATATTGGTAACATAGAGATCGTCGCCAACTATTTGTATTTTATCACCCAGACGTTTTGTGAGTTTACTATAGCCCTCCCAGTCATCTTCGTGTAGCGGGTCTTCTATAGAGACTATCGGATAGTTCGTAATCATCTCCGCATACCAGTCTACCATCTCTTCTGTTGTCATTTTTTTCTTGGCAATCTTGAGTTCGTATATAGAGTCCGAGGTGAGTCCTCCAGAGAGAGGTCTCTCCTCGGACACGACTTTGAGCTCGCTTGCTGCGATATCTAGCGCAATACTTATATCTTTACCCGGAACGTAACCTACCGCATTTATCGCTTCGACAATAAATTTGGCCGCACTCATGTTGCCACCCAAGGCTGGCGCGTAACCGCCTTCGTCACCGACGGTAGTTTGAAAACCTTCTTTATTAAGAATTTTCCCTAATGCATGAAATATTTCTGCACCTGCGCGTAAAGCATCATGAAAAGTTGGCAAACCATGCGGAACGATCATAAATTCCTGAATATCGGTCGAGCCGGCTGCGTGCGCTCCGCCGTTTATCACGTTCATCATCGGTACCGGTAAAAGAATTTGACGCTCGGCGTCCGGGTCCTGTTTTGAGACGCCGAGCGTCTTAGACGTCTTAGCATAAGCCAGCGAGACGCCGAGAATAGCGTTGGCGCCGAGTTTGGACTTGTTCGGCGTACCGTCGAGCATTATGAGAGTTTGGTCTAATAGGGTCTGGTCAACGGTCTTGCCGATTATTGCAAAGGAGATCTCTTCATTAATATTCTTGACCGCCTTCAATACTCCTTTGCCTCCATATCGTTTCGGGTCGCCATCGCGGAGCTCCAGCGCTTCATAAGTACCGGTCGATGCACCGGACGGCACCGAGGCTCGCCCCATCGCGCCACCTTCCAGCGTAAGGTCTACCTCCACCGTCGGATTGCCACGCGAGTCAAGTATCTCCCGCGCGTGTATTGATTGTATTTTGTTCATATATCAAATATAAAAAGCTATCTGCTTATGCCCGCAGTATACTATAGACTAATATATGTTGGAAGTTTCTGCCTTGCAGGCCAAAGCAATCTGTGAACAACTGTGATATTATATAATAATGCCAAAAACAGGAATGCTGTTCGGGGTCTTCGACCACTTGCACCCGGGGCACGAGTACTTCCTCCGCGAGGCGGCCGGCCAATGCCAGAAGCTTATTGTCGTCGTTACGCACGACACGCTCGTCCGCGAACTCAAAGATCACTCTCCTAAACAATCCGCCCGCGAACGAATGCGTGGCGTGAAGGAGAGTATGCCGGAGGCCAAAGTCGTCATGGGCGACAAACATCTCGGCTCATGGGAGATTCTGAAGAAATATAAACCCGATATAGTATTCCTCGGCTATGACCAAGAGAACATCGTGAGCGAATTAAAAAAAATGAAAATCCAGTACGAGTTCATAAACGCCCACCATCCGAAGAAATTCAAGTCCAGCTTGCTAAATAAAAAATAAGAAACGGGACGCCCCGGTCGCAGGATTGCGAACCGGGGCAAGTGGTCACGTGGACGAGATACTGTCGTCCGGCTCGAACCGGACGCGCGGCCGAGGCTTGGGTCCGGTGTTACAGACCCTAGCCTCGGCGTCGGCGGGGATCAAGATTATCTGCCCGCGCAGACCCTCAAAGAAGATGGTCGCGGGGATGCTCTCGTCTCCCGGATTCTTGCCGAGGACTCCGGGCACCCGCTGGTAAGTGGTGCTCGCGTCCCCCACAACCGTGAAAACGCAGTAGTCGGGCAAATTGATTGCCTTCATCGCGCCTCCTAACGTAAAGTGACCGTTCAAACAACATTAAAAATCTATCACGACAACAGAATAGATGTAAAGGGAAAATTAATGTCGAGGCTTACAAGTAATCTGCCACAGACAGAACACCAAACTGAACAGACTTGCTTAATTCCAAATAATCGTTAGTATGGATGCCGATATTGATGCCAACAACTACTTATTGGCCAAATAACCAGGGGATTGGTGCGGAGGTCAACATGGACGAGATTATCGGGCAAGAATCCACTCAACGAGAACTCGTGAAATCCACAGTTCTAGCTCTTTGGGAGAACAGGTCCGAAGACGGGACTCTCCCTGGAGAACTATTCAGGGAGACACTCGAGACGTTGCGACTCGCTGGAAAGTATCGGTGGGCGAAGGATATCCTCAGGCTCAAGTTCACGAGCGGAACAGTCAAGCTCGAGCTGGGAGACCTGCTTGGCGAAATGGAGACGGTGATAAGGGCGCAGGGCGCGAACAAGAAAACCTATTCGTTCACCCAAAACAATCTGGGATTTCTACTCTCCGCCACGAGAAGCTACTTGTTGATCAGGTACTATCCGCCTGAGGCTTAGAGCAAGCTTTTGGCCACATGAAGGCCTCCTTCATGTGGCCTTCATGTTTTAACTTTTGTATCGGATCCGAGTTTGTATCTCTCAATCAGGAGTTCCTTCTTTTCTCGCCGCCATTTTTTAATTTGGATTTCTCTTTGTCTGGCTTGTATTAGCGTGTCGTATTCTTCCAGAAAAACCAAATTAAAGTCTGGTTTATTTTTTGTAAACCACGCACCACAATTTTTATTGTGTGTGCGAACACGCGTGTCCGGATTTTCAGTGATGCCGACGTATAAATCGTTTTTTGAATTTTTAATCATATACAGACAATACATAATTGTATTATAACAGAAGCCCTTCGACTACGCTCAGGGCACTCGCGCGTCGGGGTGGCTTGCCACGAGCAAGCCCCGCCTTTTTGGGGCGGGGCGCGTCGAGTGGAAGTGTCGGGAATCGAACCCGAGTGCAAAGTGTTGGCCTTACTATTTCTACGAAGCGTAGTCTGCTTTTCCCGGAGCTGCCGGGTGATTCGCACAAGTCATTTGTAAACAGACAAACGATGACTCGCGCTAGTCTCTTGCCCTTTCGGGCTTCATTCCGACTCGAGACCTTTCGGAACTAAACCTCAATGTATGACACGTGGTCCCGGCCTATGAGATATTGGTCTGGTACGCGTCCCAACGTAAAGCTGGGAATCAGCACGAGCTTACGCTAATGCCGGAGCAAAGGCCATAAATGGGGATACCATTCGCTTTGCTACTTTAGATAAGTTAGCATTTATCTTTTGCTCGAATTTTTACGATGTCTCGAGCAGTATCGGCTTCGCATATGCAAAGTTGCGCACCTTGTCTATGCCTGGCACTCCCGTATTTTGCAACAGGCAACCTCACTTGTGTTTCCCGAGTCGGCGTCGGAGCCCAGCGTTAGCTGGGTAAAGACGCGAGGGAGGCACATGTGAGGTTTCCTGTTACGATGACAAAGTTCTGCGAATGTCGCGTTCGGCGTCTCTCTTCTTTAAGACTTCGCGCTTGTCGTACTTCTTACGACCCTTGGCGACCGCAATGCTTACTTTGATCCGTCCGCTCTTATTATACAACGCCAGTGGCACGATAGTCAAGCCTGCCTGTTCGCCCTTACCAATCAGCTCTTTAATTTCCTTCTTAGTCAGTAAAAGCTTGCGCGTGCGCGTTGGGTCATACCCAGCCGGCGTGTTGCCCGTCTGATACGGCGGAATATTTACGCCTATTAGATATGCCTCATTATCACGAATAATAACGCGTGTTCCCTCCAAGCTCCCGTGCCCGCCTTTCACTGATTTTACTTCAAATCCAAAAAGCTCTATCCCCGCCTCAAATTTCTCGAGGATATCGTAGTTAAAGTGGGCCTTCTTGTTGCGGATTTCGGTAAACATACTGAATTAGTGTATACTAATTTGGCATGAAATCCAATTCGATAACTGTTACTAATCTGACGAAAAAGTTCGCCTTTTCGGCCAGAGACTCTTCTCGTGGATGGGTCAGAAACCTCTTTGCGCCCGTGACCAAAGAGATAATAGCCGTGGACAACATCTCCCTCTCGGTCAAAAGCGGCGAGCGAGTGGCCTTTATCGGCCCGAACGGCGCAGGCAAGTCCACTACGATTAAAATGCTTACGGGCATATTATACCCAACTGCGGGAGAAATAAGCGTCTTAGGCCTTGACCCAGCAAAGGACAGAAAGAAACTCGCTTATCAGATAGGTACTGTCTTCGGCCAGCGTTCACAACTCCTGCCCAACTTGCCCATCACAGACTCGTTCGAATTCTTTGGCGTGATGTACGACATGACCGATACGGAAATAAAAAAGCGGATTGAAGAATTGGTCGGAATATTCGACCTAGGCTCGTTTGCCACTCAACCGGTTAGGAAATTATCGCTCGGCCAGCGTATGCGGGCAGAAGTCGCAGCCGCCCTCATCCATAAGCCTAAGATAATTCTGCTCGACGAGCCAACCATCGGCCTCGACGTGGTGGCCAAGAAATCTCTGCGCGATTTGCTTCTTAAGATAAATAAAGAAGAGAAAACGACAATATTCCTAACCTCGCACGATGTCGGTGATGTCGAAACTCTCTGCGACAGGACCATCATCATCAATCATGGCGTGATAATCAAGAACTTGCCGACTAATGAACTGGCCAAGGCCTTCGTTTACGAGAAATACATCGACCTTATCGCCGATGAACATTTCCGGAACTTCCCCGAACTGCCGGATGGCATACGCTACGCCTCTAAAGACGTGAATAAAATTTCCGTCATCGTAGATATAAATAAAATTTCGGTAAAAAACGCTCTCCGTAAATTGCTCGACCTGTTCGAAGTTGAGGACATCGACGTGAACAACGCCGACCTTGAGGCGGTAATCAGACACATCTATGAAAGCGATAAGGCTGGCCAATAAAATAATTACGACGCAAGTCAGAGACCACATCCAATACCCGGGCCGGTTGGCAATAGATACTATGACGATGGTGGCGCGTTGCGGAGTCTTACTTGGCTTGTATTGGTACGTCTACAAACTTAATGGCGGAATAATAAAAGGCATACCATTCTCCTACGCCGCGTGGAGCATCTTTTTCTACTTCACCTTCTCTGTCTTCCGTCTGCGCGATATCGCTCGGCTAATTATGCAAGACGTCCAATCCGGCAACGTTGAGGTTTTGCTTTCTAAACCCATTTCGTATCTCTCATACAGAATATGGTGGCAAATCGGCGCCGGCTTGTATTCATTCGCCTTCATCACAATACTTTCTACAATAATTCTGGCTCTCCTCATCGGCATCCCTGACACAATGACTGTAAATATCTTCTTGCCAACGCTTGTCATCACGCTTCTATTCTGCACTGTCCTTAATATCCTCATTTACTCTGTCGTCGGGCTTTTGGCCTTCTGGATAGAGGATGTTGTACCGGTCTTTTGGATAGTAAACAAAGCCGTGATGATACTGGGCGGGTCATACCTCCCTGTCGCCCTCTTCCCGGAATTTATGCAGAAGCTCGCCACATACAGCCCATTCGGCGCTTCATTCTTTATCACTCACACCGTCTACGCAACGTGGCAAACCGATTGGCCGAGACTGTTAAGCATTCAGGCTGTCTGGATAATCGTGCTGTCTATCGCTGTATATTTTATGTTCAATAAAGCAAAAGTTAATGTTTCTGTAAACGGCGGTTAGAATAAAAATATGAATGAACTTAAATTCGCCTTATATGCAATAAAGAAGAATATCCAGAGCAGTGCGGAACTTCGCACCAGCTTCCTTATGAACGTCATCGGCATGGCGCTTAATAATATCGCCTTCATTATTCTCTGGGTATTCTTCGTTAAATCTGTCGGTATCATCGGCGGATGGACAGCGTCAGACATAATCGGCATGCAAGGGTTCTTGGCAATCAGTTACGGTATCGTATTTTCTGCCTGTGGCGGTCTGCGCAAACTTGCTGACTATGTGTCGTCCGGCTCATTCGATCGATTTATGCTCTCGCCAAAAAATTTACTATTGCGAATAGCCACGTCGGCCTTCGGCGCTTCTGCGCTCGGCGATCTGACCTTCGGCATTGTCGGACTTATTGCCTATGCCTTTTTAATTCATGCCTCTGTTTTCCAAATCCTGTTGGCGATACCGCTTATAATTATTTCAACACTTGTGTTCTTCTCTGCTGTGGTTACTGTATACTCCTTCAGCTTCTTCTTCGTCGATGCGAATACTGTTACGACCGGACTCTTCGAGCTCTTTATGACACCGACATTATTCCATGGCGGAGCGTTCCAAGGCGGGATGCGATTCGTTTACACATTTATTATTCCGTCACTACTGGTCGGCGCCTTACCTATTGAGGCGATTAGGAACTTCACGCCGGATAAAATAATTTTACTTTTTACACTATCAATATTCTGGTTCTTCCTATCAATAAATATTTTCAAGTACGGCGTACGCAAATATGAAAGCGCCAACTTCATGACCTTCGGCGGCTAGTGTTTGTCTAAATTAATCAGCGACCGCTTATTTATTTAGAATTTCTGGAAAACGAGATGTTGTTTCTTTGGAGTATAAACTAAAAAAACAGCCCGAATTATTTTGAAGCGAAGGTGAGTCCTCCGGTTTCGAGCGGAGGTCTCTCCTTGGCTACATTCAGACTGTTCTCTTGACCTCGCCCGCCCCGACACTGCGTCGGGGCGGGCGCTCTGACTGACCCACCTCTATCGGCGAAAGTACTTGTTGAGTCGGCGCGCCGCAGTTTGCAGATTGCGAAACATCCGCTCCCCGCGCTGGGGCTTGCCGAAGTTGAGCTTCGTCTTGAAGTTGACCAATTTCCCACCAATCCGAAGGTGGAGATCGACTTCGGCACTCCACTCGTTGCGGCCAAGGATTTCAATCTCCTGCCGCTCGAGGGTGGAAGCCTTGGGGAAATCCTCCACACCATACTTCAGCACGTGGTCGGAATACCCCGCCTCCCTCACGAGCGCCGCCATCATGAGAGAAACGGAGGCGAAGTTATCCTCGCTTCCGAACCATCTCTTGAGCCGGAGGCCTAAGTCAACCTTCGTCGGCTTTGGCGGTGGAGGCGTTGCCGCCTGTGCCTTCTCCGTTTCGCCTCGTGCTACTAGGGCAAGGCGTTCCGTCGGTGTGAGCGCCCTCGGCTCTGCCGGCTCCTCCGCCACTTCTAACATCGGCAGCAACTCAACCTCCGGCTCCACGACAATCTCGGGAATATCCGGCGCGAACTGCGCCTCGATCTCCTCGAGCGGGATACCGAGGTCGATTGGCGGAGGTTTAACCTCCGCCATCATGACCGGAGCTGGCTCGGTTGCGGGCGCGGGGACAGGAGTCGGAATCTCGACCTTGTCGGCCGGATGTTCTAGACCAGCCAGAAGGTCTTTCTCTTCTGGATCTTCCGCGTCCGTCGGAGGTTTAACCTCCGCCATCAGAGGCAGTGGTTCCACCTCGATCTTCTTAATGCACAGGTCTGGTGGTGGCGGTTTGGCTTTCAACATGAAGTCGATAATCGCCTTGCATACGGCAAGGAAATTATAGGTTTCCATGCCGGCTGGCAAATAGAGCCGGCTGGTGTAAAGCCTCTTGCCAGTCGTGGGTCGGCTGACCACAACCTTGATATAGACGACACCCGGGACGTACTGGGCGACGGACATATCAGGCGTGTCCTTCTCTACCCGCTTGTCTCCTGCCGGCTCGATGAAGAACTCCCCGAAAATTCCGGGGAGCATCGAGAGAACCATCCGGACAATCTTCATGACTGCGAGCAAAACCGGCAGACCATCTTTTTCCTGAAGCGTAAAGTCCATGATGAGTCCCCTTTCGAGCAAAGCTCTGTAGTGTTTTATGTTAAATAGTTTCAGTCAGTATTATTATGTCAAAACAGCGAGTACGGCCTTTACATCTACCATATTTATGGCCAAATGTCGACCTGATTAAACCAGTTTCAGAATCTCTTTATTGTCCGAGGTCTCGCCTCCGACACATACATCACCGCTCTGCTATAGCACAGAAATGATGTATATTAGAAACAAAAAAGACCACGTATTTTGCGTGATCTGTTTTGTTATTTGAGCGAGATTAAGATAGGTTCTTAATCTATCAGGCTCTCACTCGCTTGCCTCGCCCACCCCGACACTTCGTCGGGGTGGGCACACGGGGAAAGGCTAGCTCTTGTCGTCCTTGCCATCGAGGACCCGCAGGAGCTCGCGCGCCTGCTTCGCCTCGTCTTCCTGCTCCGAGAGGCGCTTCTTGATTTTTTCGGCCACATACATGGCCGCGGGCAACTCACACTCTAGGCGCGAAATCTCATCCTCGGCGACAACGAGCTCCTTCTCGAGCTCGAGAATGGGTCTCGCCTTCTCCTCAAGTTTGGCGAGGCGCTCGAGCCGGCGCTTGGTTGCGTCATCCTTCTCCGGCTCGACGCCGCGCACGAGCGCGAGCGCCTTATCTGTGACCTCGTAGGCGACCACAGCCTTCTTTGGGTCACCGTGCGCGTGGACCCGAACCAAGTACCCTCTGTTCACGAGGGCCTTGACGGTCCGGGACGACCACCGATCCACTTCTCTCCCGAGAAACTTCCCGAGGAGATTCGCCTTGATCACCTTCTCCCCGGCAGTTGCCTTCAAGAAAGCCTCGACTGCTCGCTTGACCCACACCGGGTCGTCGGCAGGGCTACCCTGGTACTTGGGCCTGGCCGGCTTGTTGCCGGTCTCGCCCTCGGTTGTGTTCGGTGCCTCCGGCGTTGGGACGCCGGTTTTGTTGGGATCTTCCATGGTATGTCCTCCTTGTTCCGGCACTGCACGCGCCAGAAATTCCGCGAAAGAAACCTTGGGTATTAGCTTCTTTCGCTTCTTGTTTTTGGTAGGTGGCCAGCGCAGCTTCGCGGTTGCCGCCTTGAGTTTGGCTATCACCTCCTCCTTTCGATAGCCGTTCTGGATGTGGAGCCACATAGTCCGCCTGGACTTATTGTCGCCAGGCTGGCAATCCAGCTCCACGGTGCCCACTGTGTCCGGTGCCAACTCCTCCTTCACCCGTACACCTTGCGTGTGGTGGGTACCGGTGATGGCCGGGCCGTGCATTACAAACCACCGCCCGCGGTAGCCAGCTATCCGCAACAGTACGCGGATCAGCTTGAGCATACCGGCTGGCAGGATGTGCTGGTGTGCACCCTGCAGGATTTCGACCGAAACAGACAAATTTCTCACCTCCTTTCCCTGTCTGTCAAAGTTCTTAGTCGGTTATACTATACCATGCTGTTGACTCTAAGTCAAACTGATTTCGAAATTGCTTTTTGGTGCTTCCTTGCTCTGTTATAATACTG
Source organism: Candidatus Paceibacterota bacterium (assembly GCA_041660505.1). NCBI lineage: Bacteria > Bacillati > Minisyncoccota > Minisyncoccota bacterium. The sequence continues at coordinate 667,973 of JBAZWG010000001.1, read as the reverse complement.
AATATGACTAGTGAAAACATTTCTACAGAAACAGAGAAGCGTCCCGGGCTGGAACATCTGAATCCTGATATTAAACCTATCATGGCTTGCCTTGGCGATTGGTGGGATTATAAAGAACAGCCTGGACCGACATTGCACCTATCTAATATGGTTGAAAATGTTATACGGACAGAACTTGCGGAAAGAGAAAATAAACTTATAGAACTAAGCTTCTATGCCGACCCGAAGAAACTGACAGAAAAGCGTATCAAGAATGCCGGCGAGAAAAGTTATGTCATCTCCCCTGTCGACGGACGGGATAAGCTGTCGAAAGAATACGCCGACTGCACCGGGCTCGTTGTAACCGGCCAAGACAAAGAGCTCGGCGTCGATATTTCATTCCTAACCCATCAAAACCCGACATTCTTTTTGAAGAGCGACGAGAATAAAAATAAATTTATCGCAGACCTATCAAACAGCCTGACAGAAATAAAAGAGCGTTGCGAGCCGGGGACAATAGACGCCGTAATATTTTCCGGTTCATATTTACCGGGCATATCGCCTCATACCGGCAACTCATACCAAAAGGTACATGATGAATCTACGGCACTTATCACGAATGTTGTAAAAGAGGGTCTCGGCTTTAAACCGAGTATCATGGTTGAGCCAAAGGCAAGTCATGGGCGCGACGATGCGTATTATGAGAACGCAACACGCAGACTATTTATGATACGCCCCAAGCTAAGAGCATAGAGCCCAAATAAGCCTCGCCCGCTTGCTTTTTCCCCCATTCTGTACTATTATTTGCCTACCTTGTTCTATAAGAAAATACGCATAAATAACCAGATTACCGCGCCCGAATTACGGGTTGTTATGGGTGATGGTCAAAATTTGGGCGTTATCTCCATAAGCGAGGCGCTAAGAGTCGCGAAGGAGCAGGGCTTAGACCTGATCGAGATCTCCCCGACCGCCGTACCCCCGGTGGCGAAGATCATGGACTTCGGCAAGTATCAGTACCTCGAAAACAAGAAGCAGAAGGTGGCCAAGGCGAACGCCCATGTCTCGGAGCTCAAGATGCTCCAAGTGAAGGTGGGCACCGGCGACCACGACCTAGAGCTCAAGGCCAAGAACGCCTCCAAGTTCCTGAAGGAAGGGCACAAAGTTCACATCGAGCTCTTCCTCAAGGGCCGTTCCAAATATATGGAGTTCAACTTCTTGAAGGAGCGTTTGGAACGAATTCTGGTTCTTATCACCGAGCCGTTCAAGGTCACTGACCCGATAAAGAAAAGTATGAAGGGTTTAGCAGTAACTATAGAAAAACAATAATCATGAAAACAAAGAAATCAATGTCCAAGCGCTTCCGCGTGACCAAGAACGGCAAGGTCATCGGTCGCAAGCCCGGGCAAAATCACTTTAATGCCAAAGAGAGCCGTTCGAAACAGCTTCGCAACAAGCGCGGAGTCGAGCTCGAAGTGCGCCGCAAGGAATTATCGAGCTACCTCGTACTTCCATAAATCAAAAATAAAAAATCAAAGTTCAAATTTTGATTTTTGATATTTAATTTTTAAACTAAAGATATGGCCAGAATCAAGAAAGGACTAAACGCGCAGAAGCGCCGCAGAAACGTACTCAAGCAGGTAAAGGGTTATCGCTTCGGCCGCTCCAAGAAGGAGGCCGCTGCCAAGGAGGCCCTCGCTCACGCCTACCAATACGCCTTCGGCCATCGCCGCGACAAGAAGCGTGATATGCGCGCGCTCTTCCAGACCAAGATCGGCGCAGAATCGAAGAAACACGGCATCTCCTTCAGCAAGCTGATGGGCAACCTCAAAAAGAAGAACGTAGAACTCGACCGCAAAGTCCTCGCCACCTTAGCCGCAGACTATCCGAAGGTATTCGAAGCCGTGGCGCAATTGGCAATTTCAGGGATTTAAGATACCACCTCATCCTGGCCTTCTCCGAAGGAGAAGGGACAAATGCAAAGGGCACTAAATCAAGGGCTTTTTTGTTGTGTTCGTGTTAAAATATGAGCATGGACGACCTGTTGAACTATGCCAAACTGAAGGAAAACGCATTTAACTATTACAGAAACGTTCATATTGTATTTTCTCCTGCTCTCAATAAGGAAATTCACCTTCCGTCAGAAGGGTTCAATCATATTTTGTTCAAAAATCATCGAACCGAAAGAGAGCGTCCGTCTCAAATACTTCGGTTTAAGCTGCTACCATTGGCAATAAAGTTAATTGGCCTTTCTACTACCTATCAAGAGTTCGAGGAAACTGTACAGGAATTCTCGGTCAAAAGTCATAAAGCACGAATCCAAAAAACAAAATCGGTACATTATTGGGGAATTATTGCGATAATCGACGGTAGAAAAATCAAGGTTATAATTAGAAGGGTTGGCGACAATGGACTTCCTCATTTCTGGAGTATCGTTCCAGCATGGGTCACAAATAGGTATCGCGACACAAAGTTTTTTACGACAATGAAGGGGCATCCGGACGAGGATTAAAAAAACAAAAACACCCCGTTGTTACGGAGTATCTTTGTTGTGCCTGCCTTCAGCTTATGTATTAGCCGAACAGGGCTGACGCCCCACAAGCACATTGGTATTCTATCACAGCCGGTTTTTGATAGCAACTTTAAATTTCGCTCGCCTCTTTTAATCAATATGTTATAGTAATTGCATGCTTCAGAACCCACTTGGTGCTTTTTATTCTATCGCCGGCGGGGGGTACAAGGGCGCTTTTGAGAGTGCCGTGGCCGATGGTGCCACTGCCCTACACATGTTCGGCAAGAGTCCTCGCTCGGGAAAACTTAAGGGCGAATTTAAATCAGAAGCGGCCGAGGCTCTCGCCTACTTCAAGACTAGCCCACTTACGTACGGCGTATTGCATGCCTCGTATCTTTTAAATTTCGCCAAGAAACAGCCTCGCGATTCTTATCAGTTCCAACTCTTGGAGGAAGATTTGGCCATCGCCTCGGCCTGTGGATTAAACGGTGTCGTCCTTCACATGGGTAAGACGGTTGGTCAGGATCCGGCTGTGGCGCGAGAAAATTTCGAGAAACAAATTGCGAGTATCTTGCCTACAGCCGAAAAACTTAAAGTAGATTTGATATTAGAAAACACCGCCGGCCAAGGCACAGAAATCGGCTTTGCGTTTGAAGATTACGGCACGATATTCAAGAATATTCTGAAGCATCATAGGTCTAAACATCTCAAAGCCTGCCTGGACACCGAACATTCATTCGCCGCCGGCTATGATTGGACGAATGAAAAATCTGCCAGCGAAGCACTGGATTTATTCGATAAAACAGTCGGGCTGGAACATCTGGCCTGCGCGCACTTTAACGATTCTAAAAACCCGTGCGGCTCCAGGCTCGACAGACATGCAGATATAGATCGAGGCGAAATTGGTAAAAAAGGATTGAAAAACTTCATCGAGCTCTTGAATAAAAAAACCGGCGGATTTATTCCTCTTTTATTAGAAACACCGGCCGAGTCGCCATCGTATCAGTACAAACAGCAGATGCAGGAAATCAGAAGCTGGTTTTAATAATTCTGCTATTTACCCAACCGATAGAGCTGATATATTTCGTTTGCCGACAGTGCGCGGTTGTAGATGCGGACGTCATCTATTATTCCATTAGCTGATGAACTAGCTGGGCACGCGGCGACTGCAGAGTTGCCACCGATTGCGAGATTTTTGGCAGTTCCCGTATCGACTGTCCCTGTTACCGCTACGGGCGATCCTATAGCTATACCATCAATGTAAATATAAATATTAGAGCCGTCATAAACGCCTACGACATGAGACCATTTATTTAAGATGGCTTTACCTGTAGCAACAGCGTCATATTGAGTATCAACAGGGGCAACCGAATACTTCCAACTAGAACCATTTCGCCATAATACATACATAACATTGCCGTCTGTATGAACCTTATATACGAAATTTTTACTGGCAATCACACTCGTAGGTTTAATCCAAGCTGATATTGTTTGACTGCTGAAGCTGTTTAATGAGGCTGTCTGAGTTACCGTAAAACAATTTGTTGACCCATCGAGCTTCATTGCCTGACCGATCTTTCCTGCGATAGGCAGAAGGGATCCTGTCGCTATTGCTGTATTGTTATTGCCGCTTTTGTCCAGCGCCGCCGTTGCCGTCATATCTTTGCCGTCGAACGTCCAGTAACCTATCAATCCGGTTTTTAGATTATTCGGCTGTGAAATCTGTGAAGAATTAGTTGTGATTTTCGCACTTGCTGTTTGACCCATGGCGGCCACAGAGTTAATAACTATTTTTGCGCTTCCATATCGATATAATGTATAAACCTCACTCTCGGAGAGTGCGCGATTATAAATTCGCGTATCATCTATTTTGCCGAGCCAGCTTGCGCTGGGACTACCCGTATCAACGCCACCGATGACAGCCTCTCGCGTTCCGGTGTTGGAACTACCGAGACTTGCGTTGGTCGATGAGTTTTTCAATATGCCATCTATGTAAATCTTGACTGTAGTTCCCGATTTGGTACAGGCGACGAAATGCCATTTTGAGTCCCTATATTCGCTACTACTATCGATTGCGTATGTAAAAGTCTCCGGAGAACCGGACCTAACCTCACAACCAATTCCCGCAAAACCATCTATTTTTGTACCAATAAACCATGCCTGTTGGCCATTGTATTTAGTTGCAATATATCGCTCCTCTGAAGAACTTTGCGTATTTGTGAACCACGATGATACCGTCCAGTTTGCACCCGCATCGTAACTACCACTATTACCGACGTCCACGTAACCGGTCGAACCATCGAAACTCAAAGCCTGTGCAATCTTTCCCACCCCAGCCGTGCCGCCAACACGAGTGCCGGTTCCACCAAGACTTCCTCGGTTCGTGACAGTACCACTCGTTATGTCCCTTGAGTCGAATGTCCACCAGCCAACAAGCCCACTGGTGATGTTGCCCAGCGTAGGTGAAATAACAAATGCGGCGTGAGCGGGCAAGGCCATGAAAACAAGGGGGAGAAAAATTGCCAGTTTGAGTCTCATGGTGTGGTTGTAGTTGCATTTGGATCTATTACGTTTACCGTTCGTATCTGCTCTATTGCTTTATTCCCCGCCGAGTCCGTGGCATTATACATAACTTCATGTGCGCCCAATATACTGGTGTCTATCTGATCGCCCGTTGTAATTATGCCGAGATTGTGATCTACATTGTCTGTGACTGTCGCCCCCATATCGCTGTAGCTTGAACCTACGTCTATCGTTGAAGGATTAAGACCTGTTATCGTAACAACCGGAGCCTCATTGTCCGCCGATGAGGCGGATGTGTCGGCAGATGACGTACCCGAAGCAGTAGGCTCAACTGCCGGAGTCGAATTAGAATTGGAAATATTCGCTGTGGCGCAATCTCCAGAGGCAGTCGCCGGCGCACCGTTCATTATATAGAAGCAGTAAGCGGCGCCGGTAGCTTTATCGAAGAGCGTCACGCCGGCCGGCCGTGCTGATGAGCCAACAGTCAAATCTTTTATTACAAGTTTACCGTTCTCGTCCAAACTCCAATTGCCTGATACTGAAGTGAGCTTAGAAACATTCGTGATAGCTTGGCCGGCGAGGTCCAAGTTGCCATCGGCAAGATTAGGCGAAAGCTTCTGATAGCCGAGATTGACGAATACCAAGATTTTACCAATATCACTGCCACCGTTACCGTTATAATTTTCTAGCGCGATACCGACAGTCTGACCGGAAGTTGTCGCCTTCATACCCACGCCCGCTACTGATGATAAAGTTATGTAGTCGCCAATCTTAATCTCTCCGCCTTCAAGATTAACCTTCGTCGGTACGCGACCGGAAAGTGCTACGCCGACGGTTGTCGAAGCACCGCTCGTATCGAGATCCCTTCCACCTAGAACCATGCCGGGCGCTGTTGTCACGATACCAAGTAGTGTGGTACTGGCGGTCTTAGACGCGCGCTCGACAAAGGCGGGATGCAGTGGGTCAAGAGAGACAATCTCTCCGGCCACAGGGCTCCCCATCGAAGGATATCGCTCCGCGACGTCACCATAACTCGCATGTGCGCTGTTGTAATAGATATCCCCCGCCGTAAGCGCTCGCGCACAATCGGTACTGCCGAATCCAATACACAGCCCGCCATTGCTCACAATGAGAGGTGTGGTTTCGTTGTTGTTTATACCCAGAATGTCAGGCGAAGTTGTGCCAACGACAATCTTATAGTTGGTTGGCGAGCCAGCCGTCACGGTCGTGCTCGCAAACACCGTGAGCAGGTCTGTATCCGCTATCTGTGCAGAATATGAGAGCTGGATATTTGCCGTGGTCGTCGAGGTCGGCATATTTATCCACGAAACCGCGCCGGCATCTTCCTCGAAGCTAGCGGCACCGACATTCAAAAAGCTGATGGTGGTCGTGCCGGAATTATCAACGGAGAAAATAGTGGTGGATGCGCTGTCCGATATCTCGAAGGCTCGGCCCGTCGTCGTAGAGTTGCCCCAAACAGAGAGCGCAGCATATGGAGTAGAGGTACCGATACCGAGCATGCCGGCAGTATTATTCCATGTCAGATTAGAATTTGCCGCCAGGGCATTACTGGAATTAAATTGGATGTTGCCGGATACGCCCGCTGGGGTGGCTCCACCGACGAAACATTCGCCGTTCATAAGAAGACATCCGGCAGCCAAATCGATGCCGTTTGCGAACGTGGAGGTGGCGTTGCCGATAACAGCGAGACCGGTTGTGGTCGCCGTGCCTGACACAACAAGGTTGGTGGTCGAAGCTGTTACAAAGGTGAACATGGTCGTACTCGCGTACGGGAACAATGAAGCCGTAGATGTGGTCGCGGTGAAGTATGATGAAACTATCTGACCCAAGACAGAAAGAGGAGCGTAGGGCGAGGAAGTACCAATACCAATCATCGCACTGTCGGTCATTATTATATTTTTATGGAATAGCGCTAACCCGCCAAACAATTCAAATCTGGCACTAAGGTCGGTGCCGAGCGTAGACGTACCGGAGTTGCCGACAACTATAACTTCACCCGGATCTGTCGGATAAGCGATTAGATTATCTGTTGTCGTAGACCAACCGCCGCCGATAGCATCCCCGCCAGCAATGCCGTCCGCCCACACCGGCACGCCGGCAACGGAGGCGGTAAGCACCTTGCCCGAGCTCCCTATATCAAGTTTGTCGAGTACATTATCGGCGCTTGCATAGAGGAGCTGGCCCTTGGTCCAGCTTGTCTGACCTGTACCACCATTCGCGTAACTTACAGCAGTTCCGTTCCATGTACCGGAGGTAACAGTTCCTATAGCGGCTCCGCCGGAGACTGTCAAAATGCCGGTTACCGTCTCGTTGCCAACAACTCTTAATTTATCTGCCGACGGCGCACCGCCGATGCCGATATTCTGGGAGCTATCGATGCGCAATGCTTCCGTATCGTTAGTCTTGAGAACCAATGGATATGCACCCCCGATAGTGCCAATTCTGACCAAAGACTCAAAGAAATCGAAATTCATGGTGCCGAGGCCGTCGCGAGAAAGGTGCGCACGATTGTTGGAGTCCGGGAACCAAGAGAGCCCATCGGTGACATTGGTGAGAGCCAGATGGGATGAGGTTGCGTATGCGGCAGAAACATCTCCAAAATAGGATGTAGACGATGCCATTATCCCGGCTGTCAGCCACATTGGAGTTGACGTCGAGTTGACATTAACACCGAAGTTCTGCACCGGATTGAATATAAATGTACCGGCACCGCAGATATTGCCTGAACCGGAGACGACACCCGCAGAATCAACCTGCAAACATTGAGTGGTAGCGCCGTTGCCCGCGCCGGAAACAGTAAGCGCCGTAACAGAGGTCGAAGCCATAGCGCTGACGCCGTTTACCGAGAGTCCGTTCCAAAGCGAGGTGTTACCGGCGACAGAGAGGTCGTGTGTGCTGAAGATGTCTCCGGCATAAATAGAGCTTGCCGCAAGTCCTGCGTCTGCCAGAGTACTTGAAGCGGCAGAGAGACCTATCAAATCAAGTGCCCCAGCAATCTGCGTACGAGCGGTGGAGGTGTAGAATATGGTGTCGACGGCATTGAATGCCACGTCTTCTCCTCCGAGAGTATATATGTATCCATTGGCAGTAACCGAAGCGCCGTAGTAGGAAGTGCCTGGCATAGATGTGTCGACACTCCACGCACCGACACTGCCACCGGCATTCAATTTTGCTCGGTACACAGTACTCACTGGTGTACCGACAATATCACTATACCCGCCCATGACATATAGATAGCCGTTAACAACAACGGCTGTAGACCCATCTGCGGTGTCGGGCAAGTCGCTTGCCGTAGCCCACGCGCCGGTCGTGCCATCACTGTTCGCCTTGGCGTAATAAACTTTATTCGAGGAACAGTTTACATCTCCACAACCACCAATAGCATAAATATAACCGTTTGCAGTAACGAATGTTTGATAAGATATTGGCTCTGGCAGAAGATTTACTCCGGTCGCCCATGCTCCAACAGTGCCGTCGCCATTTATTTTAGCCGAGTAGATCGCATCAGACCCACCGAAGGCGAAAATATAACCATTGACCGATACCGCAGAAACACCATATTTACCTGCCGACTGAACGGTCGTCGCATTCCACGCGCCAAGTGTGCCATCTCCGTTAATCTTAGAATAATAGGTGTTACCAGAGCCAGTGCCATCTATTATATAGATGTATCCGTTTGCGACGACCGAACCACCGTTTAAAAACGCTTCCGGTAAAAATGTTGTAGTACTCCAAACCCCAACACTGCCATCACTATTGAGTTTGGCGTAAATGACGTCGGTATTATTAGTGCCACCAATCGAATATATATAACCATTCGCCACAACCACACTATGCCCTTCGATTATGCTCGGTAGGACCGTTCCATTCGTCCTCCAAGCGTCGAGCGCGCCATCGTTTGTGGAGTTCAAGGCTGTGGTGCGGTAGTTTACGTCTAGGCCGTGAAGCGGAGATGATGTGCCGATGCCGAAACGGCCGTTCGTGTTGTCCCAGACCAGAGACGATGTAGCATCAAGAGCGTCTGCGGTGTTAAATTGTATCTGACCCGTGGAGCCGGCAGGCGTTGCACTACCTCCCCCGCCAACGCAAGTGCCGTTGACCGCAAAGCATCCGGCCGAGAGATTAATACCATTCGCGCCGGTCGAGGTAGAGTTACCGGTGATGGCGAGGGCGGAAGTGGTGGTGGTGGCGGAAACTGTAAGATTGGTGGTGGAAGCGGTCGTGGCCCAGAAATTGGTAGCGAAGAAGCTGGTACTTGTTGCGTTGCCCGCAACGAGCGAAGACGAATACATATTCGTCGTAGTCGCGTTGGTAGTCGTCGAATTAACAGCGGTGAAATTCTGGAGGGTGGTGGAACCGGTTGCGAGCAGATTTGGTGTGGTCAGAAGCCCGGTTGAATCGATGGTCGTGGTGGCAGTACCGCCTACCCACAATCTGTTCGCCACAGAGAATATTGTAGATGATGCGGATGAGCCCCCACTGCCGGCGCACGAACCATCAGGCAATTTGTAACAACCGCTTGCGATACTGATGCCGTTTGCGAATGTTGAAGTTGCTGAACCCGAAACTGTGAGATTGGTGGTCGAGGCTGTCTCGGCGGTAATCATTGTAGTACTTGCGTACGGTGCAGACAATAACCCGGAGAGACTGCCTCCGCCGGTAGGCAGATAGCCTGTAATGCTTGAGCTCGTGATAGTACTGCCCGAAATATCAACGCTGTTCAAAGCGTCTATTCTGGTGGCCTGGCCGATGGTCTGATAAATAGCAGTCGTCTGCAGACTGCTTGATCTGGAGTTGGCGAATATCTGCGCCGTCAGTTTATTCTCGAGCTGGTTGAGTTGGGTTTGGAAATCGTATTGGGAAATAGTGCTCGGACTTTTCGCAATAATAGTAGTCTTTGTGATTGTCTTCTGCTTCGCCAGAGTGGAAGTGAGAAGGTTCATCGCCTTTTGTAAGGCCGAGAGATTTTTCGACAGAGAATTTAGCGGATTGAATACGGTAACAGCCGCGAGCGGAGCAACCGGCGCAAGAGTAGGAGAAAGAGCAGGAGCGGGTGCGGGGTTAATCACCGGCGCTGGCGGTGTGTAGACCGGCGGGACGACACTGGCGGTCAGGACGGGCGCCTGCACAGTACGTGTCGGAAGCGGATTATTCACAGTCGGTACAACAGGTAGAGAGGCCAAGAGCGAAGCCCCAAGCACCGCGAGTTGCTTTAATAAATCCATGGTTATATTGTACTAAAAAAACGCTTCGCTAGAAACGTTTTTTCAAGAATATTGGGGATAAGTCCCGTTAGAAATTTACATCCCTTTCGCGGGTTGGGTGGAGGCGCCGGGGACAGGCTCATGAACGGCGGCTTTGTCTATCTTTATGAGATCGATGAGACGCTTGACCAGCTTCTTGGGGTCGGCATCATAGATCACTTTTTTATTATCTTCGGCGCGATGGCTTTTCTCAATGATGAGCTTGATGATGTCGTCCGTCTCCCATTCCGAGCTTGTCAAAATGCCTATCGGTTTATTATCTTCGAAGGCGACGGTAAACTCGTGCAGGGTTCCCACGCGGCCGGGGCCGATGACTATGGCGTCCGCTGTACGTATCATCAGGATGTCGCGGCCGGGATAGCCGAGGCCAGTGTAAATTGTTAAGTCTAGATAGTCTAAAGGCAAACCGTAATAATCAACATGCTCCGCCTCGTTGAAGGCCGGCGAGATGCCTATCGAGAAACCGCCAGCGTCTTTGCACCCCTTGGCCGCCCAGAGCGGGATACCCGTCGTAGCGCCAGAAATCATGATGGCGCCTTGGCGTGCTATCTCGCCACCCACTATTTCAACACTATCAAGCACACCTTGCGGGAGGAAGTCGGTTTTGGCCGCGCCGGAGATGGCTATCTTGATCTTCTCGTGAATATGCTTGGAGGCGGGAGGAGTTTTTTCCATAGTTTTTAGTTGGTAGTTTTCCCGCCTGCCATCGCCTGAAGCTCAGGCTTTGGCGGGCAGGTAGTTTTTAAAATTCTAATTCGGCTTTTTCTCCTGCTGACGGTGCGTAGGCTTGATAGCCGAGATAATCGCGAATACGTTGGACCATGAATAGCGCCGAGGCCGGCTCGCCAAGTGCGACGAACACTTTTTGCAAATTGCCGTCGCACTGCTCAACGAAGTTGAAGAGCCCGTCGGAATCTTTGTGTGCAGAATAGCCCGGGAGAGAGACGACTTGAGCTCGCACGGGTACCATCTCGCCCAATATACGCACGCCCTTGGCGCCGTCTTGGATCACACGGCCAAGTGTCCCGGCAGACTGATAACTCACAAGAAGAAGTGTGTTCTTCGGGTCGGGCAGATAAATGCGTTCATGATGGATGATGCGCCCGCCGTTGCTCATGCCGGAACCGGCAATGATTATCTTGGGACGAGTGTCATGCAAAATGGCGCGCGACTCGTCGGTTGTCATCGTCATCTTGAGACCGGGGAATTTAAAGATATCGCCCTTAAGAATATCTGCCCGCGCTTGGTCGTTAAACATATTCTTATACTTCTCATATACCGCCGTCACCTTTATCGCGAGGGGAGAATCCAGATAGGTCGTGACTGGTGCGAGCTTTTTATCTCGGAACATCTCGTTCACTTCATAAAGCAACTCTTGTGTGCGCTCGACAGAGAAGGCCGGTATCATGAGAGTGCCCCCCAAGTTGATGGTACTCTGTATTATCTCTTTTAATTTTTCTGCTCGTTCTTCTTTGTGCTCGTGATTGCGATTGCCGTAAGTGCTCTCCATGATGAGGTACGTAGCATCTTTCACTATCTCGGTGTCGTGCATGATGGGCGACGGCGAATTGCCGAGATCACCAGTGTAGAGAAGCTTCGTACCGTTACATTCCACCTCCGTCATGGCGGAGCCGAGCACATGGCCGGCATCGCGAAATAGAACATTATAATCCCCAACTTTTACAGTCTGATGATAGTCAAGAGTCTTCCACATCGTCTCGGCTTTCTTCACGTCTTCTATGGCGTAGAGAGGCTCTAATCTGCAATCATGAACGCATTCTTTCTCAATGACGCCCAAGCTATCTTCGAGTAAAAGGAGGCCGATATCCTTGCATGGTGCGGTCGAATAAATAGTGCCGGTAAAGCCCATGCGCACGAGGCGCGCGATACGGCCAACGTGGTCGATGTGCGGATGGCTGACAAAGAGCGCGGTTATATCCTTCGGCTCATATGGGAACGGGTCCCAGTTCTTGTCGTCTGCCACTTTCGAGCCTTGTAACATCCCGCAGTCTAAAAGTATTTGTGTCCCTTCGTCACCTACCAATCGAAAGTTCGCGCCCGTCACTGTCCCCGCTCCGGAGTGAAAATAAATTGTCGCTTTTTTCTTTTGCATAAAATAATTATACCACAGAAACGAACGAAACAAACTGAAAAAACACAAACCCCGCCGGAGCGAAGGTTTGTGTCTAGGGTTGAACCGTCAAGTTACATTGTACTAGAAATTCTAAGTGGGTGCTCTGTGCGATGCGCCAAGGCGCAGTGCAACTGGCGAGCTCCCTGAATATGTTTATGCTAGTCAACGCAGCTTTACGATCTGCCTCCATTGTAGACCCGGCACGGCGCGTGTCAAATGTGTGTCAAATCAGACCACAGAAATGTTAGCCACGGTAGCGCTAATCCATCCCCAAGTTATACAGAAGTTATCCAGCACTTATTCACAAGTTTTCCCCAGCGGAATTTATAATCCCAAAATAGCGTGTATCTGCTTGATAAGAGCGAGCACCGGCGCGGCCGGCAGGAGGCTAAATGAGTCGATTCCCTCATCATCTTTGACAGTCCAAGGTACTTCTCCGACCACAACTTTGCCACTTGCGTCAAGCGAATATTCGTAGCCTGGTGTTATTTCGTAATCGTCCACCATCTTCTTCGCATCGGTGACCGGTACGGTGTTCCTGACAGACAACTTCGGTACACCTTCCAAGACAAGTAGGTCGCGCATAATTTTTTCATCGGTCGCGAGCCGGCCTTTAATAGCTTCCATGCCGAGTGTGTCACCCTCCTTCGCACCCATGCGCGCGCCTTTGCAGGACGAGTTGTCACACTTCAGATAAAATTCTTTTTTTGCGGTATCATATCCAATCTCCTTGGTGCGCATGAGTCGCGGATGGCGAGGTACGTGACAGATTGGGCAGATGACTCGGCCGTCCATGCGTGCGGCGATGACGGATGTCGGCACATCGATGAAGACGAAGAAGTCCGGGTCGTCGCGGTAGCCCATAATGTGACGGAAGTAGAGCGCGTAGGAAATTTGGTCGAGCCCGCGGGGGAAGCCGTCAATAAAGACCGCTTTCTTTTTGCCTTGCAAGTCTATCGCGCGTTCGACGAGAGCCAAGATAAGTTCGGTCGGCACGAGCGTCGTCGTACTGCGGCCTTCGAGCGCATCAACGGCGGTTGTAAGTGGCATCATACCGCGATAATTTTCTTTCAGCCACTTCACGAGCGCTTTCTTCTTCGCCGGTGAAGCGAGTTCTTTGTGCGCATCGCGGACGACATCGCCGACAGATAAATGCAAGATGTGTTCATGGCCGACTTGCTCGCCGAAGAGCTTGGTGTAAGTCCCCTTGCCCGAGTTCTTCTTGCCCATCATGAAGGCGACGAAGGTGTTCTTCTTCAAAAATTTGCGCAAGTCCTTAATCTCCTTCCCTGCCTTGAACTCGAAGTATTTCTGACGCCCCTTCGGATCGCCAAGGTCGTATTTCTTCTCACCGCCACTCTTTTTAGTCTTAAAAACAGGGAATCCTAGAGTCGCCATAATGTTCAAAATTATTTAATAGAGAACGCTCACTCTAGCAGAAAATGTCGAAAAATCAAAACGCGATTGTATCTCGCCACTTTTTATATAATTCTGCCGTGGCTTTGATGTCTCTGGTGTTATAACGGGCGATATCTAAAGATTTGCCGGCTTTGAAGAGGCCAGTCACGTCGTCGCCGGTGACACCGCCTACCTTTGGGCTCTCGACGCCTAACGCTCTGCAGAACATATGCAAGCTGCTACCCTTGAAGCGCGAGGCACCGTAGAACGAGAGCTGGTCCATCAGGTCGATGTGCGTGATGCCGGACTTAAATTGCTGGTACAAATATCTGCCTGCTAAAATATCTTTGCTTGGCCTGACGCCGTGCACGAGTGAACGAATCATCATGAATGGCCCATCGAAGGCACGACTATTGAAGCCAACGATGACGTCATATTGCTTGAGACCGTCCCAGAACGCCTCGAGCATTTCTTTTTCGTTCATCGGTTTGAGCTGATAGGCGCCTTCTGTATCATTTTTCGCCGGGCCAGTTCCAGGATTAAAATAGACGACGCCTTTTTCCAGTTCCAAATCATGCACGCCGATGGCAACAATTTCGCCGGTAAGGGGTGAGAAGCCCAAGCCGTCTTTAAGCTGTTCCAACTCGGCCTCGTACTCTTCGTCGCTCGCCGCCGACTTTTTGAGCGAAGCCGTGATAAGCTCCTGTGTTGACTCATCCATTTTGCCGTACTCCTCGCCGATTGTCTCGATATCGAAAATTACTGTGCGCATAAAAATAAATTATACATTAGATTTTTCTCTAAATAATCGCGCGGAGTTGATAAGCGGGAGGAAGTCGGTGATAAAATTATAGAATGCCGCGAGAGCTGGGCCGAGCACACCGGTAAATACTAAAACGAAGCCGATGACATTCGTCACCGCCCAGATTATAACGTCCCAGTGCACGACCGATCGCGTCCGTCGACCCAAGGCGATCATCTCACTTATGCGCGAGAGGTTATCTGTCATCACCACGATGTCCGCCGCCTCGACGGAGACTGCCGTCCCGCCGATACCCATGGCAATGCCGACATCCGAGCGAGCCAAAGCGGGTGCATCATTGATACCGTCGCCTACCATCGCCACAGGCCCTGGCAAAGATTCCAGTTTATTTAATTTATCCGCGGGTGACATCGCCGACGATACTTCCGTAATACCCATAGCGTCTGCCATCGCATTCGCCACCGCCGTGTTGTCACCGGTAAACATCACCACGTGCGCCACACCCGCTTGGCGCAGAGCGTCGATGCTTAAACGCGCTTCGGGCTTAGGCATATCCGAGATACCGAAGCTCCCGGCGAATTTGCCATCAATGACGACGATGGCAGCAGTCTCCGCTTTCTTCGCCAGGACATCGAGCGCGGTGCGCGCCCGGTCTTCATTCACGACTTTCGAAAGTTCTAAGATTCCTTCGTCGCCCACGGCCACATCATGTCCGTGCACCTTCGCCGTGACTCCGCAACCTTTGATTGTTTTGAGTTCGCTGTAGTCCGGCACCTTCTCCACCCACTCCTTCGCCTCTTTGAATATTGCGCGGGCGACCGGATGTTCGGAATATCTCTCCGCCGAGGCGACGAGCGTCCAAAATTCTTTTTCATTAACGCCGGGCTCGATGGCAACCGTGCTGACGTTGAAGCTGCCGTAGGTGAGAGTTCCTGTTTTGTCGAGCACCACTGTCTTCACTCGGCTCAAGGCGTCGAGCCATTCCCCGCCTTTGACGACCACTCCGCGCTTGGCTGCCGAACCGATGGCCGCGCTAACCGCCAAGGGTATCGCCACCGCCATATCATCAGCGCAAGCGACGAGAAAGATTGAGGCCACCATCATCAAGTTGTGGGTGAAGTAGTAAGTCCCCGCGCCAAGCAACAAAACGACGGGTAAAAATATTGTGGCAAACCTGTCAGCCAATCGCTCGGTCTTGGATTTATGTTTAAGCGCCTCTTCGATAAGTACCGCCATACGCTCGAGCGTAGACTCCTTGCCGATGTGGGTAACGCGCACTTTGGCGGCACCGGAGTCGCCCAATGTGCCGGAGAGCACCGATTCGCCAATATCCTTAACTATCGGCACCGATTCGCCGGTTACCGATGCTTCATTAACGAAGACACTGCCTTGCACAATAACGCCGTCTGCCGGTACGCGCGCGCCAGCCATGAGGATGAATATGTCGCCCTCTTTGAGCGTGTCTGCCTCGACTTCACTTGTCGCACCATCATGTTCGACGGTCGCCGTGCGTGGCTTGAGAGCGAGAAGTTCGGCCACCGCGTTACGCGTCCGCGACTGCGTGCGCCACTCGAGCAAACTGGCGAAGGAGAGCATAAGTACAATGAACGCCGCCGATTGATACTCCCCGGTCATAAACGAAATAACAAGCGCGACCAAGTTGAAAGCTTCGATGGTGATGGAAAGTTTTAAAAATCCGCGCAAGCCCGCCACTGCGGTAGGTATGCCACCGATAGCCGCCGCGATTATGAGAAACATTTGTGTGCCGGGCACGAAAAAGTTAAAAGTGAGCGCAATAAAAACCGCCACAATGATGACGTATTCGCGCATTGGCTGGTCGAAGATTTTCGCGGGGTTCATGGTCGCAACTTACCTTCTATAATAATCGATGATTGCCGTGATGCCAAGCAGATTTTTCTCCCATTCGACTTTTTTATGCGAGGATAATTCTACGGTAATCGCGGGAATGTTTTGCGACGCGAGCCAATCCTCCGACGCGCCCGTGACCGCGTAGCTGTCGAAGGTCGGGACGGCCTTGTAACCCGACGCTTTGGCGTAGGTGTTCATGATGTTCGTTGTCTCTGGCAAGATGCCTTTCTCACACTGCGATGCGTAAACAGCGTTGGCCTGACTGTGATAGAAAACTGCGACGTTGGGCTTGTTCTCTAAAATATAATTGCGGAGCGCCATCGCCTCCGGCTCCGAGAAAGGACCGGTGCCGGTGCCGACAGACTTACCCTTCCACACTCCCTTCGGGCTCCACTTACAATTGAAGTTCCTGTTCAAGTCTACGCCGTCAGCGTTCAAACGGCCGATACTTTGATCACCAGTAGCCGGCACATCGGCAATTGTGAAGCGCCCTTCTTTGCCGATGACCTTGAAGACGCCATCGGGGTTGGCGTTCGGAATCACAGTAACATGCACGTTCGCGGGAATTGCGTCTGGATTTGCGACGAGGTAGTCCATCAAGTCATAAGCGAGCACGACGCTATTCCATTCGTACCCGCCGTGGATACCGCCGACGAAGAGAAGCACCTCACCCCCCGGCCCCCTCCCCGAAAGGGAGGGGGAAATACTGATTCCTCCCCTCTCCTTCGGAGAGGGGTCAGGGGTGAGGTTTGAACGGTAAGTAAACGCCTCGATATCACGACCTTCGACAGACTTGCCAATGACTTTGCGTTCGGGATTTGCCTTTTCAACTTTTTGCGCGACAGGGTTCGGCGCCGGCGTTGGTTGTTTTTGTAATAATGCGACAACAGAGAAGCCTAGGCCAAGCGCCACTACTGCAATAATCGTGATAACGACCCACCGTGGGAAAATCTTCGTCATTACTTATTTCGCGTATTTTGCGAAAACAGCTTTCACTCCCGCGAGATTTTTATCAAGTTCAATATCAGTGTGATTAGTGAGCAAAACACTGATTGCCGGAATATTTATTTTCGCCAGCCAGTCGACCATGTCGCCAGATGTTTGGTAGGCATCGAACTTGTCGTAGGCTTTATAGCCGGATGCTTTAGCGTAAAGTGAGGTGAGAGCCTTGGTTTCGGGTAAAATACCGTTACCACAACTCGACGAGTACACCCCACCTGCCGCGCTGTAATAGACGACAACTGCTTTCGGGTGATTTGCTTCGATATAATTCTTAATAGCCTGACTTTCCGGTTCGGAGAACGGCGCACTGCCACCGCTAACTTTCTTATTCTGCCAAACGCCGGATGCTTGCCAGTTACAATCGAAGTTGCGGTTCAAGTCGACGGTATTGGCGTTAAAGCGAGCCTCAGTAAGCTGCGCGGAGGAGGCCGCAGTGAAAATCGGGGCGTCGCCAAGGTATTGACCATCAGCAATCTTAGCGAAGCCATCTATGTTCATTGTCGGGATAATTGTGATATTTAGATTACCAGGAATCAACTTCGAGTTTTTCGGAAAGTAATCAACGAGTGTATTTGCAAGGTAGGTAGTATTCCATTCATACCCGCCGTGGATGCCACCGATCAAAAGAATTTCTTCAGGGCCCGTGCCGAAGTGATACGCAATGATATCGCGCCCTTCGACCGACTTACCGATGACAGTCTGCCCTGAATTTTCTTGTGCCGCCGTTGTTGTTGTAGTTGTCGCTGTCTGCGCACCGGTTGTGCTCGTTGCCTGCTCCTGATTTACAGGTTCAGAACTCTTTGACCCGTTGGTCATTAAGAAATATCCGATACCCCCGACAACAACAAGAACAAGAATGCCAATTATCCAATTTTTCATAATAATATTGTTATTAAATTAATTATCAAAAATATTAATCAGGTACGGGTCGATGTCGCGCTGGTCTATATCATAGAAATTCTTGTTATTGTCGTGCAAATAGGTCGCGAGTTTGACGCCGACGAAGCGCCAGTGCCATGGCTCGGAGACATAATATTGATTACCCTTAGGATACGACAATTCGAAACCGAAGCGGTACGCGTTCGCCACCATCCACTGATAACCGGGCGTCTTGTCGAATCCCTCGAGCACGCCGGCCGAGCCCGGCATAATGAGGTCTACCGCCGTGCCGAGCTGATGTTCGGAATATCCTTGGTCGGCCGAGAACGAGTTGGCCGTGCCGGCACCGTAGACCACCTTGTAAGTTGACTTGAGCAACTTCTGCTCGGCAAATGAACGATACGCGGAGTTGATATAGATGGTGATGCCGTTCGCCTTCGCCGTGTCGAGCATCACTTTGAGGAATGGCCACGCCTCGACGATGTACTGCTCGGGCTTTTTATTGCTGTAGAGATAGTCATTGGGGACACCATAGAGATGCGCCGGTGTGTAGTTGTCGTTCAAGAAATAAACTTTGGAATATTTTTTCAGCAGCTGCGGGTCAATCGTTGCAAGCTTCTGTAAACCGCCGACAGTCTGCGCCACGCCACCGACTTGCGACTTGACCGCGTCGATATTTTGCTGGGCGTTATTAAGGGTGTTCGACAGCCCGGCCGTTTGTGATGTCAGACC
Organism: Candidatus Paceibacterota bacterium; assembly: GCA_041660505.1. Taxonomy (NCBI): domain Bacteria; kingdom Bacillati; phylum Minisyncoccota; species Minisyncoccota bacterium. The sequence goes on along the minus strand of JBAZWG010000001.1, from coordinate 648,900 downwards.
CGAGATACCCTGCGCGAGTTCGTCGGCCTTCTGTGTTTGCTCGGCTGTCGTCGAGGCGACCTGCGTCTGGAGCGAGGCAAGCTTGCCGGTCAAGCTATTGATCTGCGTATATTGATACGCGACAAACCCGCCGACAACGAGGATAAGCGCGAGAACAATAATATTACGCCGTATATGGCCGACAAAAGCATTTATCATAGTCACCAGTATATCATTATTTCGAAATCAGCCCCAACCTCTCCAGCCGCATTCTGATGGCGCCCGGCTTGCGGCCAAGTTGCTTTGCTATCGCGCTTATCTTCACTTCACTTTCGAAAAGTTCTTTGAGCATCTTCTCTTGCGCCTTGTCCCACGGTCTATAAGCATTGGTATGCTTCTCTCTAATTTCTGCCAGTTTGCCTGTATTCGTTTTGGTATTCCCTTTCAACTTTCTACTTTCTACTTTCAACTTTCGATTCACCTTTCCGCCGCATGAGATGATAAAGTTATCGTGCATCTTCTTGAGCTCTTCGGCCGTTAGTTTAGTGAAGGCTTCTTCCGCTTCGTCCGACGACGCGCGGAAAACTTCGTCTTGCGCCAGCACTTCGGGGTGAACTTGGAAGGCGCGCTCGTTCCAGCCGAGGAGGTGCACGCCGGCGAGCCGGCGCACCCTAGAGAGCGCCACGTACCCTTGGCCGTATTCGAAGACTTGGCCCAAGTCCATGACCGCCGCGTCCATACTCATACCTTGGCTCTTGTGCACCGTGATAGCCCAAGCCAGACGTAAAGGTAACTGGGTCAAGCTCGCCTTGACCTTGCCGTTCTCCTCGATAGACCAGCCCATCATCGGCTCAACTTCGATACGCTGGCCTGATTTCGTTTTTACAATCGGATTGTTCGTAAATTCGGAAAATTTCTCGACCACGCCCTGTGTGCCGTTCACGAAACCATCTTTAGGTTTATTTTTTGTGAACATCACTTCAGCACCGATCTTGAGCACGAGTTTCTCCGGCGATAGGCAACCGCGTTTAAGCGCCTCCACAAGCCATTCTTTACCCTCTGTCTGCATCACGTACACCTTCTCATCGCCCTCTATTTTCTTAAGCGTGCCGTCGTTCACGGCGTCGACATTCACATTGTGCGAATATAATTTGGGGATCCCGGCCGGAATCTTCTCTCTATCAACTTTGCGCTTTACGAGATGTAATAAATGATCTTCGGTAAATTCGTTATGCCGTATCGCCGAAAGTAGCTCTAGAAAATCGTTATCATCCTGCCGATGTTGCTCTGTTAAATAGCAAGTAATCACGTTAGCTGATTGCCATGCGGGAGAAGAGTAAGCAAATCTATCTGTCCGAGGCGAGACCTCGGACATCTCGTCAAAAAGTATTTCTTGTGAAAATTCGTCTGCTTTTGCTTTGGGCATTTCTTTAACGACTGGCGGTAATTGGAAGAAATCACCCACAAATATCACTTGCAACCCGCCGAAGGGCTCACCCGACATCCGTATCTCGCGACAGACTTGATCCACCATCGTCACTGTGTCCGGCCCGAGCATCGACACTTCATCGATAATCAAGACCTTCGCCCGCGCAATTCTCTTTACCAAATACTCATTGGTTGTGAGTTTGTCCAAATCATACTGCGAAAGTTTCGGCTTGATGCCTATACCGCTCCATGAGTGTATCGTCATGCCGGATAGATGCGTCGCGGCAATGCCGGTCGAAGCCGTTACGGCCGTCTCTATCCCGCGACTGCGCAGATACCAGATGTACTCGTTGATAGTATGAGTCTTGCCCGCGCCCGGCTCGCCTGTGAGGAACACGTTCGCTCCGGTCTTTAAAATATCCAACGCCTGTGACTGTGTCATCAGGCTAGTCTAGCACAAAATTTATTTCTTCTGGACTATTTTTTCTTGTCAGCCTTCGGCTTCTTCTTGTTCTTCTGCTGGCGGTTGTTACCTTTTGCCATTGTATTAGTTTTTAGCCCCGACGCTCTGGTCGGGGAGCCGACTGAAACGTCGGCTTTAATAACACTACTATTGTAACACGACTTTTTCTATAGTCACACTTTTCACCGGCCTACTTGAGATGTCGTCGACTTCCACATTCTGGATTGCGTCGACAACGTCCATGCCGGCCGTCACTTTGCCGAAGACAGTATGCTTGCCGTCCAGATAATTATTATCTGCGGTGTTAATGAAGAACTGACTGCCGTTCGTGTTCGGTCCGGCGTTCGCCATCGCTATCGTACCGGCGACATCGTGGTTGCTTGCGCTTATCTCGTCGGCGAAGGTATAGTTCGGGCCGCCCGTCCCCCAACGTGATGCCTGAGCCTCGTCTTTGCTTAATGGGTCGCCACCCTGGATCATGAAATCTTTCATGACGCGGTGGAAGCGTGTGCCGTCGTAGAAGCCGGCCCCTGCCAGCTTAATGAAGTTCGCGACCGTGTTCGGCGCCTGCGCTGGCAGGAATTCTATAACTATCTCCCCGTAATTCGTCTCTAATGTTGCTTTGGTCATGACTTTTTCTTTATTACTTTCTTGATTATTTTGTGTTATTTGTTCTTGATTAGTGGTCGTTGCTGATGCGTTTGCATCTGGTGTAGGAGATATGGCCGACACTTGGGCAACTTGGTCGCCGGCAATAGTCTCCTTTGGCGGTTCTTGGAGAAAATAAATTCCCGCGCCGACGATACAAGCGAGAATTAAAAGATAGGCTTTTGATTGGATGCTCATATGTTTTGCAATAATAGCATTATTTGCATAATTATTTCAAACGCACTCGTTTAAGCTCCGCTCTGTGTCGCCGCCAATCGGGCGCGGCTTGCGCGACGAGCACCCAGAATTTGCGTGAATGATTGAACTCACCGATGTGGCAAAGCTCATGGACAATCACATAATCGGCGAGATGCGCCGGCAACAAGACAATTCTGTAATTAAAATTTAAGTTTCCTTTCTTCGAACAGCTTCCCCATCGGCTCTTCTGGTTGCGTATCGCCACTCGGCCGATCGCAAAACTATAGCGCGTATTAAAATGCGCTAAGCGTTCATGCACGAGCGCTCGAGCATTTTCCTTGTGGGCTATATAGTGCTTGGTCGAACCTTTCCGCCGTTTCGGCCGCCGGCGCAATCTTCTTCGGATAATCCGCCAGAACATTAGTCCTCCAGAGCTTCAATGGCTTTGTCGGAGTCAAGACCTTCGCGATCCATCAGCTTCTTTACGCGCAAAGCTCTATCGCGGTCAATGCTATATTCGTCCATAAGCTCTGTCAGCTCCTCCTCCGCCTCGTCAGAGAGCACATCCTCTTCCCCGTCGTTTAAAATATTCGCGGTCATGATAATAAAAATTAAATTATGCTTTTAATAAACTTTTTTGTATCTTCCGGGTCAGCTACTGCATACGTCTGGATACATGTTGGGATAACTATCGCATCGTTACCGCCCGGGCCGAGTGCGTCGCCAACATAGAGCATCTCGCCTACGGGAATTTTCGTCAGTTCTGCGAGCTTGAGCACACCGTAGCCTTTGTTCACCCCCTTCTTCGTAATATCTATTGAGGTCGTGGCGTTCAAACCGATGGAGAAATCAGGTAATTTTTCACAAAGCAAATCATAGAGCGGCTGGCGCTTCTCTCGTGTCGGGTCCCACTTCTGCTTCTCCTCAAGCGGTGCTTGCTGGCCCAGGGCAGAGAGAGTAATCTGCGCCCCGCGATCTTCTATCTGCTCACCCCAAGTTTGCGGCACGAAAGATTGGAAATTAGTTTCTGTCATCGCCTCATTCAGTGCATTCATAATTTTCTCACGCTCAATATCGGTAAACTTCTCGTTATATTGCTCCTGCCATTTGCCGTCTTTGTACACATAGCAGGCCGCCGCGTTCGTTGGGAATAAATATAAATTGGAAAAATTTGCGTCAACCGGTAAGGCTGGCAAAAATTGCCGTTCGAACTGATGGAACGAAGCGCCGGACATTATAGCGACAGGCAACTTCGCCAGCAAGCTCGCGAGAAGCAAGCCCATGTCGGCCTCCGTCTGATGTTTACTTGGTGCAATGGTGCCGTCGAGGTCGAAAGCGACGAGCTTCGGTATATTCATGTGTGTTTTATAAATTCTTCGGCGCCAGGATTTTGAGCAACTTGTCGAGTGCTATCTTCGCTACGCCCACGACCGTATCCGCCCCGCCATAATACACATAGATGGTCTTGCCGCGCAACACCGCCCCGCACGAGAACACAGCATTGCGTACTTGGCCGACGCGCTCGTACTCCTCAAGCGGTTCGAAGATAGTGTCCACAGAGCGCGAGAGCACTATCGAGGGATTCTTCAAGTCCAATAGTACAGCACCGAGTCTGTATGTAGAGGTCTTGGACACGCCGTGATAGAGCAAAAGCCAGCCGGCATCTGTCTTTATAGGCGGGCCGGCGATACCGATCTTAGCGCTATCCCACATACCCGGCCGCGGCCCCATTATCTCGATACAACGCGTGAGCGGAGTCTTAGCGAAGTCGAGAGAGTCAACAAAGTCGGCGCAAATCATCGGATCGATGCGATGGAAGATCATGTATTGATCAGCAACTTTCTCTGGCAGAAGGCAGGCGTCTTTATCCTGTATCTGGGGCGGAGTAACACGTTGAGGCTTCTCCCACATATCCCAGCGCTTGGCCAAGAAATCTTTTACGGATATCGAGGAGAGTGCCGCGTGCCATGGGTCGACGCCGTTGAACGCCGTGTAAGCCAAGTAAATTGTATTGTCTATTCTGGTCAGGCGCGGGTCCTCACAGCCCGAGGTATTGCCACCCCTTTTCTTCTCGAAGTCTTCACGCGGGACATAGGCTGGCTGATCCAGACGCTCTGTTATCTTCACGCCATTTTTGGTCGATGCATAGCCGAGAACAGAATTATTATCGTTACCCATCGCGCGGTAAAGCAAATAGATAGTGTCGTCTATCTCGATAGCCCCGGGGTTGAAGACCGCTTTGCTTTCCCACGAGTGGCCCTCAGCAGGTTTAAGAATCGGATTCTCCTTCGCGCGCACGGCGAGTTGGGCGCGCCGTTCCGGCACCATAGCGCTGAGTAAATCTTGTAAACTTAACGAGGCTCGCGCACAGACAGTATCCGCCGCACCGTAATAAATATCCACGCGGCCGTTCGTGTTCAGGAGCGCGCCCGTGGGGAAGACGATGTTCGGCACCATGCCGTACTTCTCGTAAGTTTCTTCCGGCACCATGATCGGCCCCTTCGTCCGGCCGACTATCTGGCGCGGGTCATCGAAGTCGAGGAGTAATGCCTCGATGCCGAAGACGCGCTCCCCTCCGCCGAAATAATTCTGGATATAAGAATAGAACAAGAGCCAGCCGTCTTTGGTACGCAATGGCGGCGCCCCAACCTCGATATGGTCGTGGCTGAAGCGCAAAGGATTAACGATGTGCTCGTCAATTTCCGCGTGCCACTTTTCCCAAAATTTCAAATCCCAAAAGTCTTCGAGCTTGTCGGCCTGGACGATTACAGTCTTGACCGGTGGCTCATCGGTGTGCGCGCTGAATATTGCCGTAACCTTGCCGCCGACTCGCTCGGGGAAGAGCACCATCGCCTTGGCATTAAAGGGTGTGACCAGATGCTTCTCGTCGATGCGCTCCATATCTTTAGACAGCGCCACTGCCACCTTGATATTGCCGGGGCCAAAGGGCATCCCACCCAGAGCAGTATAGAACGTCACATAATTCCCCTCGAAGAATGTAACGCGCGGGTCTTCACAGCCATACTTCTCCCACGGCTGCTCCGGCACGATGAACGCCCTGCGCGCCTGGAAGTGTTCACCGTCCATTGTGATTGCCTTGCCGATCGTTGATAAGCCTTCGGGCTCGCGCAAGGCATCCGGCCGGCTCAAGGCGCGATAGAGCATGTGCGTCGTCTTGCCTTGCCGGACGGGGCAAGGGTTGAATGTCGCGCGCGACTCCCACTGCTTGTCATTCAATGGTGCAATGAGCGGATTGTGCGTGCTGCGCTTGATGATATACATAATTTGGACGGAATCTTAGAATTTATGAATTTTGGAATGATTCTTTAATTCTCAAATTCTTTAATTCCGTTTTTTAATTGGAAGTTCTATCACGAAAGTTGAGCCCTTGCCTTCTCCATCCGACTCTGCCCACAGCTTGCCTTTATGCGCCTTCATAATTTCGACAGCGACGAAGAGGCCGAGGCCGGATCCTGTCACGTTGACCTTACCGCCGTTCGATGCGCGAGAGAACTTCTGGAACAAATTCTTAAGGTTCTCGGCCGAGATGCCGATGCCGGTGTCCTTCACCGAAAGTCTAGTACTATCCGCCAGACGTTCAAGATAGACAGTGATCCCGCCCTGCGGCGTGTACTTGATAGAGTTGTCAATAATATTGCCGATGACTTGGCGGAGCTTGCCCGCGTCGGCGTAGACCATATAGCTCGCGTTTGGCGACTTGTCGGTGCAGATAAGCGTCAGTTTCCTCTCGCCCACCTCGGCTTGGAATTCACCCACCACTTCCCGCGCCATCTGGCGGATGTCGAAGTCGCTCATCTCGTATTTCATCTTGCCCTGCTCGATGCGCGAGACGTTCAAGAAGTCTTCAATAATATGCGCCAAGCGGTTGGTCGATTGGAACATCGTGTTCATGACCTCCACCCCCTTCGGCGTGATAGTCCCCGCCTTAAGGTCGGCCAACTCCGGCTCGCCCTCGATCATCATGGATAAATAGCCCTTAATGACTGTGAGCGGCGACCGCAACTGATGCGAAGCAATAGAGACAAACTCCGACTTCTGTTGGTCAAGTACCTTGAGCTTGGCATTGGCACCCTCGAGCTCGGTGTTAACCCCCTCAAGTTTCTTCGCCATACCTTCGATAATCTCACGAGCCTCAATTTCCTTCTTTACGCTTCTCACAATTATGAGACCCATCCAAGCCGATATTACAAGGGTAACGGCAGTGAGAATTCTATTGACGTTTGTTTGGATGAAGAAAAACTCCGACCCGATAAGTATAATAAGCGCCCACACCAAAGCCTGTGTACCAATAAGCTTGATATTGAAGGTCTTGAACTTGACGATAAGGTAAGTCATGAGCGCCAGAAACACCACCATACCAATAGGACCGATAAGGTTGATTTGATAAAATTGAGTCCACTCGCCGAGAATATTCGACAAAGAAAAGGTAAGGAGAAATAGTGATATACCAGAAACCATCAGAAGAATTTGTTTTTTTTCGGAGGGGCTTGATTCGATCTGGTATTTTCTATACGCGGCTATAACAATCCATAGAATGGAAAAAATCTCGATCGCATAGACGTAATACGTTAACCAACCGACTGCTGGCTGACAATTTTGCACATCAAATACGCCGATATTATAGACGGTCGCCAGAAGCAGTGGGACCGGCAGGAAAAATATAGTCAGTAATATTTTTAACTTGCTCGAAATATCCTTTTTGTAGATAAAAACAAGAGTGAGGTATATCGCGAGTAGCGGAATCGGCATCTCAAACAGCATGGTTAGTTGCCAAAAAAAATGATTTAGGTTGACGGGGACGGTTATCCACTCGGCAATAACATTAAGATTCCAAAACGAAAAGAAGAGTGAAAGCAGAAAGATAAGCTTTCCCTGAATAGAAAACTTATCTCTGAAAATAAGCAATAATCCGAAAAATATCGAGACAAGAATTATTGGTATGTAAGCATAAAAAATGAGCGTGGGGGCATAACTGAAATCAAAGGCCCCGAGCACGGAGAGATTTCCCGGGCAATAGTAGTTGCTAAACATTTTTTTTAGTTACCGAGTATGAGAACCCATCGAAACCTCCGCAGAGCTCGTAGGACACTTTTACCGAAAAAATATCTCCTTTTTTAACCTTGGATTCGGGGATGGGGAGAATTAACGGATATGCGTAGGCATAGGTAGGACCAAGTGTTGAATTGTCAGCAAAAAAAGTGTCGGTGCTTATTCTGAGCGCATTAATCACCCCGTCGTTAGTAATCGAGACTTCGTATGTTGCATCCACATTCCTCTCACTGCATACATGGTTGAAGTCTATAGAAGAATATATAATCCTGTCAGAAAAACTATTTGATCGTAGCTGCTCGATGTCCGGATATTCGTAACGGAAGATATTGAACGTGTGATTATAAAATACAGGATTATTAAAAACGAGATCAATATAGTTATCAATTCGGCTTAGAACAACGCGTGTTCTCTCCTTTTTATACATGAGCGCATTATTCATCGCTGGAATTTGTAGTTCTTCAATCAGGCCAGTCGCAACCATCTCTGCGATAATCACATCAACTTTTTCTGGCAACACAACACTTGTGGCATCCCCCTCGATAACTGTAATCACGTCTGCATATCCATTTTTTGCAAACGTATCTCGGAGCGTTTTTATATTGCGCAAATCTATTTCAACGGCGTATACCTTTGCCGCACCTGCGTCGGCGGCGAACATAGCCATGACCCCGGAGCCAGACCCGAGATCGACAACAATATCACCCCTTTTTACCGTATTTCGTATAGCTTTTTGAAAGGCTTCGGTTCGCTCGGTGTCAATGAGACAGTTAAAGACACCTTCTGTCATTGACCAATATTGATTTTGATCTGATTGCATGGGAATATATGTAATTATTCGGTTGCGGGAGTCGTGTCGCTCACCTGAAAATCTTGTCGAACGACTGTCGAATAAAATGAATATAATACCGAAGATACAACTAGGCATACTATCGCACCCAGTAACACTTTTGAGATTCTATCCATACACTAATCGTATCACAAGAACCTAACAGAGAGAAGTTGGTAAATCGACTATATATCCCCAATGGCGTAGGTTAGTAAGTATCCGGGTGTACATGCCCGTCTAACAGTTAAGGTTTTGGAATCACTTTGGAATTCGCTCAGTCGAAGGACTTGACAAATTGCAATAGGGGGGGGGTAGAATCAGCTTGACAATGATCTTCGACAACGAAAGGAGGTGCCTATGAGAGAGCCGACTTTGACCCTGGAGCAGCTGGAAGGGCTTGCCTGCGCAAGCGCATCGCTTCCATCCGACACGTCACGAAGTTGCAGTGCATGCGACTCGGACCAAGACGGTTGCTGGGGAGATGGAGACAGCTGCGGCGAGTAACAACTAACTGTCGTTGACTCGAAGAAGATCGAGGGTGGAAGCGTATAGCTTCCACCCTCGATCCATAATAACGGAGGTTATCCATGGAACTTGTTCAACACCGACTCTTCAAGATTCAAGACGGAGATAGCGTCATTATTTACGTTCCCACAATGCGAAAGGTGTATCGGGTCGAAGCGAATGTTGCAGAAACAATCCCAGATTTTGTAACCGCCCCGACTTCGACGATACAAAAAGAGGTAGCGGAAGAACCGAACTACCTCTTTACGGGTGCAACCTTGATGCTCACTAACCAGTGCAAGCTTGGGTGCATCTACTGCTTTGGAGGTTACGTCCCGCGGCCGACAGAAACCATAACGATGCCGACTGAGGTTGTCCGAGCTACTGTCGACCATCTCATAAAATCTGCGAGAGACTCAGGAAAGCGCAAGGTCGGTGCATGGATGTTCGGCGGTGAACCGACACTACCTTGGACTACCTTGGTCGGAGCGGTACAGTACCTCCACGCGCAAGCGTCAGAACAGGGTCTCGAGAGCTCGGCAGGAATCACTACCAACGGTTGTATGTCGTCTCAAAAGGCCAGGTGGCTCGCCGAGAACATGGACAACATACTACTATCCGTGGATGGGCCCAAGGATATCCACGATGCGCAACGGGGCAAGAGTTTCGACCGCGTGTTCGATGCGGCAACGGAAATCTATCAGATTGCACCGCACAAACTAAGGTTCCGTTCCACCATTTCCGCAGCAAGCGTTCACCGTCTGACTGAAATGGTGAGATTTTTCGGGGAACGATTCCCTGGTTGCGTCCAAACCTACGAACCACTTTTCGCGATGGGGAGAGCGAAAGTCAATCCGCTTGCTCAACCACCAGTGGACTCCCTATTCTTAGGGAAATTCACTGAGGCGTCTGAAGTTGCCAAAACGTTGAACGTTAGCATAAGAACATCGCTTGCACAGGCGTGGCGGACAACGGGTAGCGCTTTTTGTGGAGCCGCTGGCAAGAACTTCACAATCACCTATGACGGCCGAGTTGTTTCCTGCCATAGAATGGCCGGTGTGGGCGCAAACGACGCTGCTTTGCTATTTTGTTTCGGACAGTACGATCCAAAACAACAGGCTTTCGTGTTCGATGCAGACCGATACAGACACCTCCGGCAATTCAATGTCAGGAGTATTCCCGACTGCCAGAACTGCTTCGCTCAATTTGGTTGTAAGGGAGACTGCCCTGCCAATAAAGCCGAAGTCTCACCAGAAGCTTTCTGGAAAGAGAGGAGCTATCGATGCGAAGCAATCAGGGAATTTTCGAAGAACCTCCTTAGACACATCCTTGATCACTAACAGAAAGGATGAGGAGTTTGGCTGGTTCCTGGGTTTCTAGGGAGCCAGCCTTTTTGTTCACAATTTCAAATCATCAAGAAGGTTATCCGGAAATGCTTTTAAGACATCATAAACACCGTCTAAGAATTCATCATCTATGCGCTTTTTATTATCAAGATATGGTCGCACAATTCCTTCTAGCTTCCACGCGACATACCGGTAAGTATCCTCTCCGCTGGTCAAAATAATAGAGCGTTTCTCTTGGGTGCCTTTCGCGAGTTTAAAAGATTTTTTGTTTCGAATTTCGTTCAGAATAGTTTCCCCATTATTGGAATTTATCTCACAACCTTGTTCAAGCCGACCTCGAACGTACGTACTATATTCAATGGAGTTAATAATCATTTCTCGCATTGCTCGGCGGGTGGCCAAAGCTGGAGTCTTTGTTGAGGGGTATTTCTCAAGAAAGTGAGTGAGTGGAGTTTTCTTTTCGATATATTCACCGAGAAATTTTAAAAAACGTTCGTTTTCAAAACAGGCGTGAGTGAGCTCATGAAAAAGTAATAGCCGCAGATGATTTATTTGGTCAAGATCTTGTGGTTTAGAAATCCCGCTCTCGATCATTACTATAGGGGGCTTTCGGCTAATCATTCTCCCTCCGGAAAACCCGGTGGCCGGTCGCATCATAAGAAAGACTTCGATTCGATCGTTAAAATTATTAACCCCATACAACCCGCCAATTACAGAGAGTGTCTCACTAAACACTTGTTGAACGGAAGCAAAATCGTTTTCAAGAAAGATAAGATTATTCGAGAGAATCCGACAATAATTTTCCCACATTAGTTCAAACCTGCCTTGAAAATAGCTAAAGATTTTATCTAATTCGCCAGACTCTTCTTCGGTAAGAATATTTAGTAATAATTTTTCTTCTCTCAGGTCTAATTCTGAAAATTGATAAAAGGCAGATTCAAAACGAGTAAGTAGTTTGCCTCCCCCTCTGTCCCAGATAGACTTTTTAAACAACCTGTATTTTTCGAGCGCATTATTCTCGCTATCCGACAGTTGTCCGAAAAGCTCCAGCCACTCACGGTTGTAATCTCGGTGCATTGAATCAATAGGAAAAGAGAGATTGTCGATAAGAAAAAATAAATTCGCTCGTTTTCTAACAAGAAATTTCAGGTCAATGATTATCATTTGGGGCTATTTAATACGAGGTTGGCTACGATTGTGACGACAACACAGGTAAACTCACCGTGTACTGCTTTAAGAAAAATTCCGGCTTGTAGGACATTTTGAAAGTGCGTAGTCCAGGTATATCCAGGTCCTGTTCCCAATTGTAGTGCTTTATACCCTTTTTCTGAAGATATTTCGCCTCTTCCCATATCAAAACGCAGTAAATTGCGGCGTGATGCTTAATATCGGCTTTAGAAAAATGCGCTATGGCGTAGTCATCGGATATCGTTTCAAACGATGTAAATCCGATCATTTTTTTACACGACTCGTCGCTATATATAGACAACATTTCAACATCGCCATTGTTTTCGGCCAGAAGCCGGCTAAAGGCTTTATACTCGTTCAACTCCGTGTGATCAAGGAGATTTTTGTTGGTTGCCCATTGTTTAAAAAGTTCGAGGTATTCTCGTTTGTCTAATTCCTTAGTGGGTAATATCCGAGCGGAGTACTGAGGGTTCGTATCCATAAATTTTCTGATCTGCTTCTTTTGTGTGCTCTTACTCCATTCTTCCATGTTTGCGAGACGTTCAATCGAATAGATGTAATCATGAGCTCCGGCATCGGGCTCTACAGAGAATCCTGTTTCCGACAATACTTTTGCCATTTCTTCGGGAATAAGTTTTAGGGAGCTTTCATAACCATTCTGTTTTGAAAAATCTAGCAGTATGGAGGCTGTTTCAGAAATCTTTGAATCTCCAATAAATGTCAGGAAAAAACTTCCGGAAATATAATCATTGAACAAAACCACCAGATTGCCGTTCAGCACGGATAATCCCATTTTTTTGTTGATGTCCCAAGAATACAAACTGGAGAAATGAAAGTCTGAATATGGCGGAAATTTTTCTGTCAGTTTTTCTACCGACGATCGGTCTGCCAGCTCTATCTGCTTAAATTCGGGAAAGGCTGGAAGCTCTGTCATGCATGAATGTTTTGTTGCGGATACTTCTTACCGCGTAAGACGAAGTTGGTCTCGAGTTCGGCGAGCGCGAATGAGCCGGTGAAATAGGCTTTGATAGTTTCAATATCGAGTCCATTCCTACAGGTGTACACATCGATACTGACGAAACCGCGCTTGGGAAAAGTATGAATACTCACATGACTCTCGGCAATAACGACGAAGCCGCTCCAGCCACCGGGGTCTTTTTTATCGTTGTCGGGAGCAGAAATTATTACGGGTGCCGCCAAAGTTTGCATCCCTAACTGCACTGGTAATTCTGTCAGAATTTTACGGACGAGTGCCTCGGAATTCAAAAGTTCCGTGTCGCCACCATAACCGTCAATCATCAGATGTTCGCCAAAATGCATAGTGAGGACAGTATACTAGGATTTAAAAATCATCGCAAATAAAATCTTTTATACCCCGATCAGATAGCTCCCCAGGACCATAATGGCTATGCCTACAACTTTTTGGGTCATTTTGCCGGCTCGGAGCGATTCGGCCTCTTTGCTCGGCCAGAAGAATGCGATGAGACTACCGATAATAAGAACGAAGAATGGCTGGAACGAGTTGGCAAGAAGCGCTATCCCGACGGGTACAAGCAGGGTCACATATTGCATGGCCGCTTCTGCAATCATCGAGAGAAATTCGCTTAAAGAATTAAAGCCCAGTACTGTCAAACCGCTATGTCGTAACAAGTATAAATATTGATTGCGATATGAGGGAATGAAGGCGAGGAAGGCGAAGCCAAGGATAACTTTGCCCACGAGCCCCCAGAATACGCTGACCCAGAAACCGGCGTCGGTTGCAATAACTTTAAATACAACTCCATTGATTGCATAAAGTAGCGAGGCGCCGAGCATAAGGAAAGCAACCTCGCGTTTAAAGTGCATCTTTTTGCCGCCGAAGTCGAGCGATAGAATTATTGCACCGGCGAGAATGAATGCGGACGCCAGAGCTTGAGTCTGGGAAATTTTCTCGCCTAATATAAAATAGCCGAGAATGAATCCGAAGATCGGTATGGTCTGATACCATGGGACAACATATGATGCTTCATCATAAGTGAGCGCGTAGAAATAAGCGAGGAAGGCAAACACGACGAGCATGCCGTTCAGAGCAAGGTAAACCCCCTGCAAAAGAGTAACATCAAGTACCGACGGCTCGAAGTAAGTAAGCACCGGCAACGCCACGATACTGAAGAGGGATGAAAATATTATAAGTGCGCCTGCGACCCCTCCCTTCAAGTATCGCTCGATAACATGCTTATCGATATGATTAGCGACAGCGTAGAGTATAGGCCCAATAAGGGCAATGAGTAACCAAGACATGAATATCAGACATAATACTAGCAATCCGGCGCAATATCAATCATTATTATTTATTCACCACTTGCACCAGTGATTTCCGTCTTAAATACCAATTACACTGGTCGAAGCCCCCACCGAGTTCTTGGGCATAGGTATAGAGCGCATCAATATTTGCGAAATCTTGCTTTTCTATCGCCGACAGTAGAAGTGTCTCGAATTTTTTGTCTGATACTCTTGGGAATCCATATCTTTCTCTATAGACTTCATTTGTAATCAATTTATGGGCTCTTTCTAAAGGCAATCTTTCCGTGCGAGTAACTCGCGCGTAGAATTCTAGAATATCATTCAGTAAAATGCCGTATAGGATACCGAACATCGGTGAGGGATATTTAGTGTATTCTTCCAAATGATCATGCGTGTCCCAAAGGTGTTTTTGCATCAAGGCTTTTGCCTCGTCCGGATAGACGGGAAATTCTTTCTTCAATTTCTCATAAGCTTCTTTGACCAGTTCTGCCATACTGCCGTCTTTGTCTAATACAACCTTTCCGGTCGAAAATATTCTGGCATCTACTTTGATCTGGTCTCTGTTGATTCCCTGCTCGGAATAGATTTTATAGTTTCCTATAGGTACAAGGAAATATTCAATAATAATTCCATCGATGCATGTAAGCCCTCGGTCTCTCCACGGAATATCGTTTTTCAAAACCACCTGAAGATCAATGTCCGAAAGGTCCGTCTCATTCCCCACCGCATGACTGCCTCCGACAATAGCGCCTAAAACCTCCGGCTTGTCCCGCCATTCATCAAGAAACTTTTCCACGACTATTTCCCACTTTTTCATATAATTCTGACGACGACAGTATAGCAAAAAAGGCCGCCGTATGACAGACCGGCCTAGGCGAGAACTACTGTCGCATTAGGCTCTTGATAAGCAACTCCAAATTCACTTTTGCGCCGGCGACATATTTGTCACCGCCGCCGTAGTAGACCATGAGATCTTCACCGAGAACTACAGCACCGGAGGCGTAGACTATCCCCGGCTTCCAATCGTTCTCGTACCACATGTCCGGCTCGAGGATAGGATGGTCGCTCCGCGCGATGACCTTGGTGGGCGAAGCGAGGTCGAGGAGCAGGGCGCCGACTTTGTACCGGCTCGGCTCATTCGGATCCATTGCGTGGTACAAGACCAGCCAGCCGTACTTGGTGCGCAACGGCGGCGTGCCGGCACTGCGGATGCGATAGTGCCAGGCTATCTTCTGGTCCTTAAGCCTGTGCGGGTCGGCGGACTTGAGATTCTGGAGCGGGCCGTGAATATGCAAGCTATCAAGATATTTAATCTGGACGCGTTCGCCATTCTCGCTGTAGATACTGTGGAGGAGCGCGAACTTGTCGTTAATTTTATCGGGGAAGAACATCCAATTCTTGTTGCGTTCGTCGGTAAGGTAGACGAACTTGCGCCAGTTCCAATTCTTATTTTTAAAATCTTCTTCGCTTATCGAGGTCAAGCCGACGCGCATCGACTCCCAGCCGTTGAAAGCGTTGAAGGTAAGGTAAATACGGCCGTCAATCTTTATAGCCCGCGGGTCTTCTAAGCCTCCCCAGCCGCCACCGGATGGATTGTTGACCGTGTCATAGGACAAGCGCACCGGCGAGGTGTAGGGGAAGTGGCTCTTCACTTCCTGCACGTTCTCGGCAGAGAATACGGGGTATGACAAACGCTCGAAGTGCAAGCCGTCCGTACTCCAGGCGTAGCCAATGCGCGAAATGCCATCACGGCCCAAGGCGCGATAGAAGAGGTGTACTTTGCCGTCATCCACGAACGCTGCGGGATTGAAGACCGCCTCTGACTCCCACCAATGTTCTTTGACGGGCGAGAGGATGGGATTCTCGGGCAAGCGAAGGAGTATGACCGGCGCCGAAATTTTCTTGCGTGTGAGCCAATGATAGAAAAAGGCTAAGGCGAATATCGCGAGGAAGAATAAAACGACCGGCCAAAAATTATTAGGATTATTGTTGAGCGCGCCCATAACGATCTTCTATTCGAGTAAGATCTTTTTCATCGAACTCGCCGAAGGCAATTTCCAGCATAACCAGCCCGTTCGTACCGGCCGTTGCGCGGTGCTTCTCGTGCGCCTTGATGAGGAAAGAATCGCCTTCCTGCGCCTCATGCTCCGCCTCCCCTATCTGCACCAAGCCGGAGCCATTAAGCACGCGCCAGAATTCGTTGCGATGATCATGTGTTTGCAAACTAAAGGCCTCATCGGGGTTAACCGTGATTATCTTGACTGTCGTCGGTTCGTTCAGGGTGAAGCGTTCGAAGTTCCCCCACGGGCGCGACTCTTTATAGAGCTTCGGTGAGCCTTCCATCCCTGTATTATATAACGCCGAGTATGCCGCGCAAAATAAAACAGTGGACAACGAGGCTAAGAATATTTAGTGTATCGTCGGCTTTTCCGGCTCGTCTGTTTTGGGCACTATGTCCGGGAAGATAACGGGCGCAGGGACTTGTGTTTTTTCGGGCTCCGGCACTATCTCCAACTCCGGCTCCGGCATATTTTCTTCTGACATATTATTCTTATTATTACTTGTACTTAATATATAAATAAATTCTGGGGATATAATAGCACAAAAAGCGATTTGACCGAACGTTAATTTGGGTATAATATCTTCGGGTTACGTTCTTTCAGGAAATAGACGAATCTGCCCGTAACAGGGCATGGTCATAAGACCAGCAAAAAACACCCTCCCCACCGCCGCGCGTGCTCGTTGAGCGAGCCATTGCGGTCGGAAGTAGAATAGGATGGTTGCTGGCCGAGTTCTAGTGTCAACAGTGTAATCGCCCGTCATGGCGACACGTGAGCCCGGTCGTTCTTGGCACTTGAAACGACCGGTTAGAGCGAGAACACTGCCTGCAAACAGGAGGAGGAACGCTAGCAAGCCTTCTCTCTTCTCTTCGGCGGGTGACACTCCAACTTGGAATGATCAGATTCGTCGTCAACCTGAACAAGCCCCCAGTCTCCCAAGACTCCGGGGCTTGTTCTCTTTTATGGTGCATAAAAATGTGGCGCAAATCGAATGAAAGGTATATAGTGTCGGCAAATGAAAAAATCTCTTACAACTTACCTTTCCCGAGCGGGGACGGTTATTTTTGTGCTGTTCGCGGTGTTGGTCTTCTACAGAATGTACGTGCTCGAACGAGCCAAGCAGACAGCCGTGCAAGTTGCGCGCATCCATGCGACCAAGCTTACACTGAATGATGTAATGGGTAAAAATTTGCCGCCTGTCCCCGCCTCGCCGGATGCAACTATTGCTGGCGTAGACGCCAACAAAAACGGCATCCGCGACGACGTCGAACTGGCAATATTCCAAACCTATCCCGATAGTGCCAAGATACGTTCTCCACTTCTTCAGTATGCCTTAGCATTACAAACCGAAATGACGCTACAGCTTGTGAACGGAGGAACAGTTTCGGCGACAATTGAGGATTTAGAAGGCCACGCAGATGTATGTTTGTGGAGTCTTAGTTCGCGATCCGATATGACAAAATTTATTGCTGATGTAAATAAATACAGAAGCTTTGTTGAAAAACTTCAGCTTAACTCAACAGCAAGAACTAAATATCTTAAAGACCTTATCAACAATAATTTACAAAGCGGGGGGCCATCTGACGGTGGGTGTGACATACAACCAACCACACTGCCTAACTAAAATGAATGTTAAAACAGGCTTAATCTTAGGTATCTGTTTACTACCAAATTTTGTTCTTGCCTCGGTAGTTACCCAATGCACGAAAGATGGATACACTGTAGCAACCGTCAACGGTGTTTTTACAGACGACGCTGGAGCTAGAGTAAACATGAAAGCACTTAGGGATACTCTAGGTCTTTCTTATAAAAACGAACGTCTGGATTATCAATATCTCCTCAACGACACCAACCTTGCCGGGGTTAAGGATATTTTGGATGCCGCAAATCAGAAGTACTTTGACGACGAGGTCGTGAGCGATTATGACTTGACGGAGATACTGAACTCCGCGAGTCAGAAAGTAACAACGCAAAAGCTCCTCCTCGTTGCCCATTCACAGGGCAATTTTTATGCCAACAGCTTTTATGACAAAGTTACGGCATCATCTCCCTCTCCTTCGGGGAGGGCTGGGGAGGGGCCGGATGTTCCGCCACAGTCCATTGGCGTGTACAGTGTTGCCACGCCGTCATCCCGCGTAGCCGGCGGAGGGCAATGGCTCACCTCCGACACCGATAAAGTCATCGCAGGCATCGTCAATTCTACCCTTTCACGTACTATAATGGCGCCCAACACGCACATCGATCTCGAGTTTGAGAGGGACGAGACCGGCCACGGCTTCGCCACTGTCTATCTCAAATATCGCGGAGCAGAAATCGTCTCGGCCATTCAGAAGTCCTTGGATAAATTAAAGCCGAACGATGTGCAAGCACCAGACAAAAAGTGCATCGACCCACCGGAACTCTCGCTCGTGCATAAAGTCCAGAGCCTCGTTTTCGTTGTCGCGGACCCTCTGGCCAACTTAGGCATGAAGACCGTCGGTGACAGCGCGAATGCAGTAATAACCACAACATCGGCAATAGCAAAGGGGGTTGGCGGGGCGCTCTACACAGTTGCTTCCGCCTTCACTATCGCGATACTCGGCAAACCGACGCCTATCATTATTCCTATACCGCATAAAGAAACGATGTTCGTGACGGGTCTGACGCCGAAAGCTATCGTCCAAGTAGCACCCGCCCCGCAACCGCCGCGCACACTGACTCAAGCAGAAACCGACGCTCTCGTGCGCCAGATACAAAGTCTGCAAGACCGCGCGATCGGTCTGCGCGAACAGCACGCAGAGTTACGTGCGATGCCGAAAAAGCCGGTGGAACCGGCACCTCCTGCCGTGAAGACAGAGGCGCCGAAAGCAGAATTGCCAAAACCGACAGCCTCGATAACGAGCGTATTTCAAATTCTCTCGCCCGGTTTCGGCGGTGGCGGTACCGGCGTCCCTATTGCGGAGGTTAAACCTCCGCCATCAGAGCCCGAACCCGAACCGGATCCGACATATGCAACGTCTAGCGCGCCGCTCTCGCCGCTCGCTGTTGCCGGTGATGCGACTGTATTACTCTCATGGCTCTCTCCGACTGAAGTTACCGATGCTCCGATTACCGATTACGAAATTCACGAGAGCACCGATAATTTTTCTGAAACGGATACAACACTTGATGACGGTGTCAGTATCGCCACAAGTACGCTCGTCGCCGGGCTCACAAATAGTACGGCTTATTATTTCAAAATTTTTGCTATCAATCGCGCGGGCACGAGCTCGGCGTCAGACATTGTGACAGCAACACCGGTAAGCCCGATAGTCGCACCAAGCGCGCCGCAAAGTTTAACCGCCACACGGGGCAACGCAAGCGCTTCGCTCGCTTGGTCAGCACCAGCGGATGACGGCGGAGAATTAACGGATTACGAAATTCACAAGAGCACAGATGGGTTCACGAGCAATGATGACATTCTTGTTGACGGCACAGGCACCACAACAGGTTATCTCATAACCGAACTCGCGAACGGCACGCAATATTCGTTCAAAGTTTTCGCAATAAACAACGCCGGGACGAGTACCGCGTCCAATGTGATCGCAATGATACCCGGTGTAGTCCCTAACGCCCCTACAGATATTTATTATTTCTCTTACGAAGACGATGCCGGGATTATGCATCGTGGCGATAGACTCTTCGCGTCGCCAGAAATCGGTAGTAATCCTCTCACTTATGCGGAACTTAGATACAGCACAGAGGGGCCTAATGGACCAACCTTTCTCCCGCTTGCAACCGAGCCAATATGGGGAGACCCCGCCGATGACTGGCAGTATATAGACTTCACACATCCGGTAGATGTGGAGTATTGGGTACGTGGCTATATGGCCAATGCAGTCGGCACCAGCACCGCCACAGCCGAATACGAATACTTCGACCCAACGTCAGATTCCGGCGGCGGTTCATTATAGTTCCCCGAGGCCTCGGGAATTTTAACGCGTGAGAACTTCGGGTGCGCCGTCGGTGATGACCAGCGTGTGCTCGAAGTGGGCGGAGAGAGAACCGTCTTTGGTCGCGTAGGTGAATTTGTCTTTTGCAAGTCGGATATCGCCACTACCAAGGTTTATCATCGGCTCAATCGCAATGACCATGCCCGCTTTTAATTTCATGCCTTCTCCCCTTTTGCCATAATTGGGAATGTACGGCTCTTCATGAATCTCATGGCCGACACCGTGGCCCGATAGTTCGCGCACAATACCATAGTGATGCGGTGCAACATGACGTTCGATGACGTAGCCAATGTCGCCAGTGTAATTGCCGGCTCTAGCTTCATTGATGCCGAGCTCTAATGCTTCACGCGTGATTTTCATAAGCTCTTTTGCTTCTTTACTGATTTTACCGATAGCGACAGTGACCGCGGCATCGGTAAAAAGCCCTCGGTGTTTGAGCCCGAGGTCGAGACCGACGATGTCGCCGTTCACGAGCGGAGTCTCGCCCGGAATACCGTGCACAACGGCGTCGTTTACCGATACACATAATGTCGCAGGGAATGGTATGCGCGCCATGTCGGGCTGATAGTTTAAAAATGCCGGCTCATCACCGCCCGCACGAATTAATTTCTCTGCAAGCGCATCAAGCTCTTTCGGCATCACTCCGGCCTTCGTTGCGGCTGCAACCTCTTTAAGCACAAGAGCGAGCCTCCGCCCGCCTTCTCGCAAAATCTCTATTTCTTGTGAAGATTTGATATACGACATGAATTTTCCCTCTCCTTCGGGGAGGGCGAGGGAGGGGTTGCGCCTTATCCAAATACCGCCTTTGAGACATCTTTATGCACCTCTTCTATCGTCTGTTCGCCGTTAATCTCAGAGAAGCGGACTTTGGGCGATCCGCGATAATAATCTATCGCCTCGAGCACATCGTCTTCATAAAAAGCGAGGCGATGCTTGATGGTATCAAGGGATGAATCGTCCAAGCGTTTGCGCGCCGATAAGCGTTCTATAGACCACTCGTTAGACACTTTGATATTGACGATCTCTATCGGGTTGCGTTCATAAAAAACGAGGGCGTTCTCGAGCATGCGCGCCTCGGCGTGCGAGCGCGGGGTGCCGTCCAAAATAATATTCAAACTCGGGCGATATGTCTGCACCAGCCAATTACCCCAGAGGCGCACAGCGAGGAAGTCCGGGACGCGATTGCCCGCCGCCATTACGGCGCGAATCTTGTCTTGAGTATAACCGCCATCCTTAGCAAAAGCGCGGAAGAGTTCCCCGGATGAGACGTTCATTATGTCGTTAACGTTCACGCCTTTTAGGACGAGTTCATCGACAAGCAACTTCGCCTGCGTCCCCTTACCGGAACCGGAGCGACCCATGAAGATGACGGTTTTGAGTTGCATGTGAATATTGTATCAAGCGGAATTCTAAGGTTCAACCTTTTTGATACTTAAGGTTGAACCTTTTCGCTTGATTCTTTAGTACTCTCTCATCGAGATCTGCGCGTTCATCTGCTTAATGAGATCAAGCACCACGGACACAACGATGAGGAGCGAGGTACCGCCGATAGATAACGCGGTGATGCCGGTAATAGATCTGATGCCCAGAGGTAACACTGCGATTATACCAAGGAATAATGCGCCGACAAAGGTCACGCGCACGAGAATACGGGATAAGTGCTCGGCCGTCGGCTTGCCGGGGCGAACACCGGGGATGAAGGCGCCGTTCTTCTGTAAGTTTGTCGCGATATTGTCTGGGTCGAAGGTGATGGCCGTATAGAAGTAAGTGAAGAGAAAAACGAGAAGGAAATAGAAGATCGCATAGTAAAGCTGGTTCGCCACCAAGTCGCGAAGGAATGTTCCTATCGCCTGCAAAGTTGACTGATGCAGGCCGAGGAGGAATGTCGCTATCATCTGGGGCAAAAGCAAGAGCGAGAGCGCGAAAATTATCGGCATGACGCCTGCCTGATTCAAGCGTATCGGCAGATACGTCGAAACACCGCCGTACATCTTGGCCCCGCGCACACGCTTGGCATAAGTCACTGGCACTGGGCGCTCTGCTTCTGTAATTATTACTACACCGGCGATGATGATGATGGAGACTACGAGAAATACGAGATAGGTCGGGATCTGCGCCACAGTAAACGAGGCGAACATCTGGCCGATAGTCGACGGCATCTGTGCAATGATACCTGCGAAGATTATTATAGACGTACCGTTGCCTATGCCATATTCGGTCATAAGCTCGCCTATCCACATCACGAGGACAGAGCCGCCAGTGACGACGATGATGTTAACCATCTGATCGAAGACAGTGTCGGCCACAACGACGCCTGATTGGCGAAGTAAAAATAAAAGTCCGAAGCCCTGGAAGATTGCCAGAGGCACGGTGAGGAGACGTGAATATTGAACGAACTTCTTTCTGCCAGCTTCGCCATCCTCTTGATACATCTCCTTAAGCTTGGGGAAGATGATAGTAAGGAGCTGCATTATAATAGAGCCGGTGATATAGGGGCCGACTCCGAGCATGACAATAGAAAGGGTCGAGAGCCCGCCGCCGGAGAAAATGTTCAAGAAGCCGAGGAATTGATTGCCTGTCAGCAATTGATCGAGCTTGAGTTTATCAACGCCCGCAATGGGAATAGATGAAAGGAAGCGGAAGATAATAAGCGCGCCGAGAACGAAATAGACCCGGTTGCGCAGGTTCTTATCTCCGAAAACAACTTTGAGTTTTTCTATGAATTTGTCCATTTTTGTACTTGGAAGCCTCGCTTCCGGGTCTTGTTCTCAGAAGCAAGGCTTCCGAGTTCATTATTTCACTGTTCCTCCCGCTTTCTCAATCTTCTCTTTTGCACTCTTCGAGACGAAGCAGTGAGAAACTTTGTAGGCAAGCTTGATTTCGCCTCCGCCAAGAATCTTCACAATCATGCGCGCATCCTTCGGCATATTGATGAGATGCTTCTTCACGAGCGTGCGCGGGGTAACCTCGGCGCCGGCCTCGAACTTGTTCAGGTCGCCGACATTAATGACAATCGCCTTGTCCATAATAGCACCGTTCCAGCGATAACCGCGGAGTTTAGGAATCTTCTTGATACGCTCGCGAATTTCGGGGCGTTTTTTGTGACCGGCGCGGGCGTTCTGGCCTTTGGTACCGCGACCGGACGTCTTACCGCGCTTACTGCCACGGCCAACGAGCTTGGTTCGTTTATTCGGATGTTTGCGCTTGAGTTCGTGGGATTGCATGTTTTTGTCTTAGAAGGTTAAACCTTGGGCATCTAGAAGGTTTAACCTTCTAAGTCGTTAAAATTATTTGAGTTTGTTCAGTGCCTTTATCGTCGCTTGCGCGATGTTCAATTTGTTCTTCGACGGTGAAAGAATCTTCGCTGTCGTGTCTGTTACACCGCCGAGCTCGAGCACAGAGCGCACAGCACTGCCGGCAACAAGCCCCTTACCCTTGGCCGGGCGGAGCATTACTGTCGCGCTTGAGTATTTCTCGGTGATTTCGTGAGCGATGGATTTGTCCTTCGTCAGGTTGAGCTTGATCATGTGCTTCTTGGCAACACGCGAAGCTTTGTCGATAGCCAAGGTCGTATCTCCCGCCTTGCCGACACCGACGCCGACAGAACCCTTGCGGTTGCCGAGCACCATAGCGACAGAGAAAGTGAAGCGACGGCCACCGGCCACAACACGCGCCACACGGCGAATGTTCAAAATTTTCTGATCGTATTCCGAAGGTGTGCGCGGTGCACGCCTGTCTCCGCCTCGGCCACCTTGACCGCGCGGACCTCCGCGCTGTCCGCCGAAGCCTCCTTGACCTCCCCCCGGAGCACCTCCCGTGCGAGGACCGCTCGAATTGCGCGGGCCGCCTTGTCCTTGATAGCTTCTTGAAGGCTCCTTGGGTACGTAAATCGGGCTACCGGCTGGCTTCGGCGTAGGAACTGCTGATTCTGTTTTTTTTGTAGTGTCTTCCATTTTACTTTATGAACTTTATACTTTTGACTTTCAACTTTAGAATTGCAATCCTCCTTTACGTGCGGCATCGGCAACAGCCTTAACGCGTCCGGCGTAGATGAATCCGCCGCGATCAAATACAACAGTACCGATTTTCTTCGCCTTGGCAGCCACAGCTATCGTCTCGCCCACTTTTTCTGCGCGCGCAAGCTTGGTCCCATCTTTCATTTTGAGGTCGCTCGCGGCCAAAAGTGTCTTGCCCGCCTCATCATCGATAATCTGTGCGTAGACGAAAGCGTTGGAACGGAAGACTGCGAGGCGAGGCTTGGCAGACGTACCAAAAACGCGCGTCCTGATCTTCGTGTGGCGTCGGTCTCGTTTTAATTTTTTTGAATTTGTTGTTTTCATGTTTTGTCTTGTCTTAGAAGGTTAAACCTTGGGCATCTAGAAGGTTTAACCTTCTAAGCCGTTAAGCAACAGACCTCTTCCCCTGCTTCCTGCGGACGACAGTACCGGCGTAAATTATACCCTTACCCTTGTACGGCTCCGGCGGTTTGTGCGCCACAATCTGCGCGGAGAATAATCCGACCAGATCTTTATCCGGTCCGGAAATAGTCAAAACGTTCTTCTCTACAACAGCTTTGATGCCCTTAGGGATATCCATCGGTACTGGGTGAGAAAATCCGAGAGCGAAGACGAGCTGTGTGCCTTTGAGCTCCACTTTATAGCCGACACCCTCTATCGTCATCTTCTTCATGTAACCTTCCGTCACGCCCTTGATCATGTTGATGATGTGTGCGGCGTATGTGCCCCAGAGCGAGCGGGTAAAAATCGTTTCGACTTTCGGCTTAAGTGTAATTTGCTTGTCGGCAATTGTAATCTCGATGTCGTCTTTGAATTCTCTGGTGAGTTCGCCCAAAGGTCCTTTGATGCGCATCGTACCGGTGCTGAGCGTAACCTCAACTTTTGCGGGTATTTCGATAATTTGTTTGCCGACGCGTGACATGAGTTTTTAAATATTTAAATCTTGAAATGTTTAAATCTGTGAGCCATTACCAAATGGCGAACAAAACTTCCCCGCCAACATTCGCTTTCTTGGCCTCCGATGCTGTCAGGATACCATTCGGTGTCGAGAGTATCATCATACCAGGCTTACCTCGGCGCAAGTTGCGAATCTCGCCGGCGCCGGCATAGACTCGGCGCGAAAGTTTGGAGATGCGCTCCACGCCCGTGACCTTCGGCTCGCCTTCTGTTGTGTAAGCCAAGTCAATCTCGAATGAGCGATTCTCTTTCTTGCCGCGCTTGGCTGTGTCCTTCACGAATCCGGCGCGCTTAAGAACTTCTGCGACAGCAAACTTCATGTTAGACAAAGGCACGGTAATCGTCTCCTTTTTGGCGACGCTACCGTTCTTGATCTGGATGAGCATGTTTGCTAATGGGTCGATGGTCATGAAATATTTTTGTCTAGAAGGTTCAACCTTGGGCATCTTAAAGGTTGAACCTTCTTGTCATTATTTTACCAGCTTGACTTCCGGATGCCCGGGATCATGCCTTCATTCGCTAGCTCGCGGAAGCAAATTCGGCAAACGTCGAAGTCGCGCATGTAGCCGCGCTTGCGACCGCAACGGAAACAGCGGCGGACCAATCTGGTCGAGAATTTAGGCGTCTTTTTCGAACGCGCGATTACTGATGTTTTTGCCATAAAAGCATTCAAGCTCTACGTAAGAGCTTGAATGAAATACTATCAAATTATACGGCTTAACGCAAGTATTGGCATGCATTCTTGAGGTTCGACCTTTTGAATGCCTAAGGTCGAACCTCTGCCAGTGGGCTACTGCGTTGTAGTTGTGCCCTGTGTTTCTGGCTGGGCCAAGGCCGGTGCCGGTGGGAAATGAGGCTCTACTGGCTTCGGGCCGGCTGGCTGGATATCAAGCATTTCTACATCGAAGACAAGAGTCGAGTTCGGCGGGATAGGGCCCATCTGCTTGTCGCCGTAAGCTTTCTCCGGCGGAATAACGAGGTGCTTCTTCTCTCCGACTGTCATACCGATAAGTCCCTCTTCCCAACCCGGGATGACGTAGCCTTCACCGTTCGGACCAATAGGGCCGAGTGTAAGTGTGAGCGGACCGCCGTGATCTGCCGAGGCATCGAACTTGGTGCCGTTCTGGAGCGAGCCGACGTAATTAACTGTAACAACCGAGCCGTTCTGTGCGGTCACTGCCTTCTTCGAAAACATAAAGTATCCGAGGATAATTATGACGATGATGGCTATGACAATTGCAATGTTGCGATTATTCATAAATTATTCTTATTAACCGCCTCATCGGCGGTCTGCCGTAGAGGCAGATAAATATTCTATTTACTATACTATAAAAGATATCTAGCGCAAAGTGTATAAAAAGTCGAAAGCCCCGGCTCGCAGCGTATGGTGTACGCGCGAACCGGGGCGATCTTTACCGAGTGTTGCGGGAGTGTCAGAGGAGGGGCGGCCCAGGGTCCTTCTCATCCGGGTCGCGCCCCATGAGGACGTTGGCCCGGCGCTGGGCCTCGGGATCCGCCGGCTCCTGCTCGTTCAGCAGAATCCGCGGATCCTCGTTGCCGAAGCGGCCAATGGGCTTCTCCGGCTGAACGGCCGGTGACCTGTATCTGCCGGTGGTGCGGAAAGGGGGTCGTCCCATCTTACCTCACCTCCTGCTGGACCGTGTGGGGAATCCCGTACACGTCGCAGAGCGCGACAAGCACGGGAACGTCTGCGGCCCGAGCCGCCTCGAAGTGGATCTTCTCGTCCTCATGCTCGCAAACTGCGAGCAGAATCAGCCGCGCATGCTCGGTATGCGCGGGAAAGACGAGCAGATCCGTAGGGTGGAAGACCGAGGACATTGTCCCTCCTCTAAACACAAAACGCTCTAGATTTTTCTGGGGCGTTCTGTCTCATTTGCTCCCGCAACATACCCTGAAGTAATCAGGGACGGTAGCAAGCTGGTATGGATAATAGCACAGATTGCGTCTTTATGCAAGTTTTTTTGTGTTGATAAAACAGGTCATATTTGTTAACTTACATACAGCATAAAGAGAATAACGAGCACAAAAAAAGACCTTAAGGAGGTCACATGAACTTTGAAACTACGCTCGCCGGTATCCCGCTTGAGCACCCGCTCATGAACGCGGCGGGTACCTGCCGGCTGCTGGAGGAGGTAAGCCAGCTCGCCCGTTCTGCCACCGCGGCCATCATGGTCGGCTCTATCACCATGGAGCCTCGTCAAGGCAACGGTGGCAACGTGTACTGGGTAGAGTCAGATTACTCGCTAAACTCTCTCGGCTTGCCGAATAGAGGGATAGAGTACTATGGGCTCAAACTGCCCGCGATGGTGGCGGAGGCACATGCGCATGGCAAGCCACTCTTCGTGAGTATCGCCGGCTTCTCGGCCGAGGAGTACGCGATAATGTCTAAGATCGCCTTCGCCGGCGGGGCCGACATGGTCGAGCTCAACCTCGGCTGTCCCAACGTCTGGCAGGGCGGGATGCAGAAGCGGATTGCCTGCTTCGACCCCGTGCTTGTTGCGAACATCTTGCGACAGGTAGAAACGTGGGTCGGAGCCGAGGCGAAGATCGCGTGTAAGGTTTCGCCTTACTCCGACCCTTTCCAACTTGCGCAAGTGGCGGAGGTGATCGGCAAGTCGAAGTTGGTGAAGGCGGTCACAACCGTCAACACCTTTCCCAACGCCTTCGGCCTCAATGGTGAAGCGCCACGAATCACTCCAGCCGGAGGACTCGCGGGCATGGCCGGCCCGGCACTAAAGCCTATCGGCCTGGGGCAGGTCAGGCAACTGCGTGCGCTCCTGCCGAGCACCCAGCAACTCATAGGCGTCGGCGGCATTATCCATAGCACCGGCGTGCGCGAGTACATCTTGGCCGGTGCCTCGGCCGTGCAAATCGCCACCGCTTATCTGGAGCGGGGCGAGACCATATTCTCATCGATCCTTAGCGAACTCACCGACGAATGACTCGTCCGGTAATGTTCGCTCGAACAGGATGCAAGCTCTCTGTAGCCGGCATCCTGTTTTTGTTTTAAAAATAATTTCCCGCAAATTTTCGAGCTTGATTTCTAACTATATTTTTGATAGTGTCAAGGAGATTTTGAGCCGGATAGTCCGGCTCATACTGTTCATTGAACCAAGTGAAAGCGAGGCAGAATTTGAAGACCAGAAACTTCATGGAGATGCTCAAGGCTCGGTGGGAGCAAGGCAAGAGCGTCTGCGTCGGACTCGACAGCGAGCTCGGCAAGATCCCGGCGGAGGTCAAGTACCCGTCGAAGCTCGATAGGATTCGCGCGTTCAACCGCGCCATCATCGAGCACACCAGCGACCTCGTCTGCGCGTACAAAGTCAATTTGGCCTTCTACGTGGCACAAGGCATCGAGGGCATCCTCGCGCTCTATCACACCGTCTCGGAGGCGAATGCCATCGCCCCCGAGGTGCCGATCATCTTGGACGCCAAGTACGCCGACATTGGCAACACCAATGTCGGCTACGTCGAGCAAGCGTTCGGATACCTGCACGCCGACGCCGTCACCCTGAACCCTTACTTCGGCAAGGAGGCTCTCGAGCCATTCCTCGCCCAGAAGGACAAGGGTTGTATAATCGTCTGCAGGTCGTCAAATGTCGGCGCCGGCGAATTCCAGAATCTGCTCGTCGGCGGCGTGCCGCTCTACCGAGTGGTCGCCCTGAACGTTGCATGCGCATGGAACGAGAACGGCAACTGTGCCGTGGTCGTCGGCGCAACATATCCCGACGAACTGCGCGCCGTGCGCAAGATTGTCGGCGACATGCCAATCCTCGTCCCGGGTATCGGCGCGCAAGGCGGAGATCTCGAAGCGACCGTCGCTGCTGGCAAAGACTCGCGGGGTCAAGGCATGATCATTGCCGCCTCACGGAGCATCATCTTCGCCGGTGGCGGACAGAACTTCGCAGAGGCGGCGCGACGCGAGACGCAGCGACTGCATGACGCAATCAACCGATACCGATCATGACCCGCAAGGAGGTCTCATGAAAGAAGTCAGTGTCATGGAGAAGATCAAGGCAGTGGGTGCCTTACTCGAGGGCCACTTCGTCTACACAAGTGGCCGGCACGGCAACAGGTACATCAACAAGGATGCGATTTACGTGCATCCTAGGTTGACGGGCGAGCTCTGCCTGTACCTGGCCGGCCGCTTCTTGGCAGAACGACCGCAGGTGGTCGTCGGGCCCGCGATGGGCGGGCTCATCCTCTCCCAATGGGTGGCCTATCAACTCTCGGAGCTCGTACACTCAGACGCAATGAGTGTCTACGCCGAGAAGTCGGCCGACGGCGGGTTCGTAGTGAAGCGCGGTTACGACAAGATCGTGGCTGGCAAGACAGTGCTCGTCGTCGAGGATGTCCTGACGACCGGCGGCTCGGTGAAGAAGGTCGTCGAGGTCGTCCGCGCCATCGGCGGCGAGGTCGTGGGCGTGGGCGCTATCTGCAATCGCGGAGGCGTCACCGCTTTCGATATTGGCGCGCCGAGGCTTGAGTCGCTAGTGAACATCACTCTCGACTCATGGGCATCGGAGGAGTGCTCGTTCTGCGAAGCCGACATCCCCGTGAGTATGGACGTCGGCAAGGGCAAGAAGTAATCCTGCTTTCATCTGGTTCAAAAGGGGGTCGCAACCGCAAGGTCGCGATCCCCTTTTCGTTTTATAACGCACAAGAAGGTTCAACCTTAAGCATCAAAAAGGTTGAACCTTCTAATGCTAGGCAGACGCGAAACCGGCTCCCTTCGCGAACGAAGGGAGCCGGTTCTAGGTTGACCGTACTACTTGTCAATGAGGCCGACCATCCGTGTAGCCCGGATGAGCCGGGTCATCCCGATTCCTCCGCCACAGCGCGGGAAGAACGGAAGCGAGAGGAAGTCTTCCAACTCCTCCAGGACCCGCCCGCTGCAGAAGCGTGCGAAGAGCGTCCTCGCGTAGTCTCCACCAGAGACTGCACGGAAGGACTTCCGCATCTGCTCGGGATCGCAAGAGCGCTCGGCGCTACCGATCGTCTCCTGTCCGCAGACGATGACGTCGCACTTTCGTGCGATCTTTTCGCCGGGACCGCCGTCGAGCCGCATGTTCCAGAACGGCGAGGTGCTCATCGGGAAGTCGACGAGCATCACGACCGGACCGAGCTCGCGGAAGAGTTGGGTTTCGTGTTCATCGCCGAGCTCCTCGACTCCGCACTTCTTGGCGTAGTCGCGGTAGTCAACGACGGGGGCCGGCGCCTTGACGAATCCGAGGTGCTGGACGAGATCCTGCAGGAAGGCCAGGAGCACCTCGAAGTTCCCTGGGAGCTCGAACTCCACCATAGGGAAGATCAGGTTGTGCCTGCCCTTCTTGGGGGTCGGTTCCTCGCGATACGAGGTCGTGTCGCAGAAATAGCCCGTCGACCCCTGGTTCTCCAAGAGCATCTTTTCCAACTCCATCTGGTTCGTCTGATGGAGTGGCCAGGTCTGGCCGGCAAATGCGTGGAGCGCGATGGAGAGATGGTTCTCGCAGGCCGAGAGAATTGAGAGCCTCTGCTGAGCGACCGCCCAGGTGAGACCCTTCTTGGTAAAGAATTCTTGCAACTTCTGCCTCGCCCGGTGGTACTCTTCTGGACTCACTGGATCAACCAACGTTCCATTGCTCATGCTGTCATTCCTCCTTGTCAAATGCACCGTTCAAAGGCGCGTGTCTGTTTCAGTAGTTGGTCTCTGTATCATGCGGAGTCTAACACAAAAAAAGTAACGCGCTAACGGTTTTAAAAATAAGAAAACAAATTTCGGAAAAAGACTAATCTTGAAAATTCCGGAGAAAAAAGAAACACCCCCGGTGTCCCTCTCCCGCGCTGTGAGTCGCGAGATTAAAATCACCCGGGGGTGCGAACTGCTGAACTAGGAAGGTCACTGGTCGGACTGGGCCGGCTGAGCCAACATGGCCGCCGGCACAGGCAGGGTGTCGCTCATGTGCGGGAGCGACACCCGTGCAGGCTTCACGCCATTCGGCGACGGCTGGCCATTCTTAGCGCGCAAAGCGCGCCTCTTCTCCTTGATTTTCCGAATCCTCTTGGCCTTCTTGGCCTTGACGAGGTTCTTCCTGAACTCCCGTTGAGTGAGAGACATGGCATTCTCCTTCCATTCAGCTCAAAGAACATAACACTCCGCGGACGCGGGTGCCGTACTTTGAGCACCTCGCGTTTGCGAAGTTCATGATTATAACACAGGCAAAACTTAACAGCAAATAATTTTTTTATAGGAAAAAGAAAACACCCACCCGGATGTTTTCCCACGAACGAATCGTGTAGATTTCCGAGCGGATGTGAATCCGCTACCGCTTCTTGAGAATCTCGAGCGCCTCCTTGGCGGCATTGAGCTCTGAGGCGGTCTGGGTCTTGCCTTCGCCTTGGCCGAGGTTCTTGCCGTCGTGACTCACTTGAGAGACGTAGACGCCATCAGACTTACGCCCGATGAGCTGGTACTCTGGGTAGACTCTCTTGTGATGACGACCCTGCAAGAACCGAGAAAGCTGGTTCTTGTGGTCGAGAAGGTTCTTGCCGGCGAGCAGTTCATCGAGTTTCGCCATGGCCGTGCGTTCGACGAAATTCTCAGCAGTCTCGAAGCCCTGGTCCTCGTGGATGGCACCGACGAGAGCCTCATAGACGTCCCCGACGACATTATGTCTCAACTCGATAGACATGTTGTCGCCAAAGCCAGGGCAGAACTCGATGTGAGGGAAGAGGTCTATTTCCTCTGCCAGCTCACCAAGCGCCATACGCGAAGCGAGGCTCGTGAACGCCTGGGTCATGCGCCCTTGAGACAGTGGCGGGCTTCGCCGGAAAAGGCGCTTGCTCACGACGTAGTCAATCACAGCGTCGCCGAAGAATTCGAGTCGTTCATACGGCGGTTGCGGTTTGTTTTTCTTGCCGAGTGGCGAGACTGACTTGTGCCGAAGGGCCTCGGCCAGCAACTCTGGATTATTGAACTTGATGCCGAGCCGCACCTGCAACTCTTCTCTGGTTTCGGACATTAATCACCTTCCTTTTTTCAAACAGCGTTTCTGGAATCGAATATTACTTTGTATAATAGCACTAATTTGACGATTATGCAAATAATTTCTCTGGGAAACAGCTCTAATTTATGCTAGCATGTCAACCTAGCCTAAAAATAGGCAGTGTATCGGTCTTTGGCAAATAAATAGGCAAAAAAGGAATACGGGAACGGGAACCGGGAACCTAGGAGGGAACCATGGGAACCACGGAAACAGAGGTTAATCAGGTAGAAATGGACTCGGAACGACGATACATCTATCCAGACGAAACGCGCTGGAAGCTCGTCCACAAGTTTGACGAGTACAAGGAGATCATCGTTGACGGGATGAAGAAGGCGCGGAACACCTTCGGGTTGTTCGCACGCTTTCTCTGTCTCATCCGCATTGTCCTCCGGGATATGCGGGCCTGCAATCTCCCCACCGAGATCCAGGAAGAGATCCGAAGGATCATGAGTTGCTCGTTCAACCTTCTTCGGGAAATGGCACACGACTCCGGCCTGAAGACGCCGGCGATGCCTTCGGAGGAAGAAGAGGAAAGCACCGACAAACCTGAAGAGGCCTTCGCCAAGAAGGTCATCGAGCAGGTCAAGGGGCTCTCTGTCGTTGTCGTTCCAGAAGAGGAGATCAAGTTTGGAACGTACCGCGAGGTACCGACCAAGCTGGTCGTCGACAGCATCCCCCAGATCCCCAACAAGGAGATGAGGGAGGCGATCGAAACGGCGGTGGTCGACATCCGCTTCCCCACTCGCAAGAAGGGAGAATCGGACGAAACGGCCCGCTTCAAGGTCAAGCAGACTGGATACAAAGGAGGAGTCGCAAGGCTGTTTTTGAAGATCTATGTCTACTTGATCGTGCTCAGGGTTATTCCGCCACCAGAGTGGCTGTCGGAAGAGGAACTGAAAGCCATTTCCATCAGGCTCGTTGAGCGAATCCTCTGGGCCGAACTGCCCCTCACCGACAAGGACATAGTCTGCGGCCCCCAGGTGACGAACATCTGGGTGGTTGCGGCCGAGCTCGGCGTCGACGCGGACGGCGTGGAAAAGCTCAAGATCTGGGACATCGTCCACTACATGAACTGTAGGGATATCGACCAGAACCACGCGCTTCTCACGAAGCACGCACTCTTCTTCACTCCGGAGGGATTCCTCTCCTGCTGTAACGGCATCATCCACGCAGCAGGCCGGGCCAGGACAATGTTCGGGGTGGACACCTTCCGTTACTGGAAGCACGTCTACCACACGAACAAGATCCTGCACCGCGAGGTGAAGCAGGTGGCGGAAGACAAGGGTGTGTCGTTCAGCACCCCGACGTACAATCGGGTTGTTCAGATCGGGATCTACTATCTGGTCCTCATTCGCCGAATGGTCGGCAAAAGGGACCAGAACTTGAAGATTGCGAAGATCTGGTCGTGCGCTCGCCAGCTCGGGCAGACGAGAACACGGACGCCGGGCGACTTCATCCTAGAGCTCACGACGCAGTACCCGCAGTTCAGCTTTCGGAAGAACCAGAACATCGAGGACATTGCCCGATGGATAATCGGGAAGTTCA
The DNA here is from genome assembly GCA_041660505.1 of Candidatus Paceibacterota bacterium. NCBI lineage: Bacteria > Bacillati > Minisyncoccota > Minisyncoccota bacterium. The sequence goes on along the minus strand of JBAZWG010000001.1, from coordinate 615,369 downwards.
CGGTGGCGGCCTTCCGGTCGTTGAAGCAGAAGTTCGGGGTACACCCAGATTGGGGCTACCACGAAACGTGCGAGGAGCCCCTGATCATAACCCCGAACGTCTCGACGGTCTCACCCGAGCAGTATGGGGCGATCGAAGAAATCATCAAACAACTCCACGATCGAGACGTGGAGCAGAAGTATCCGTCGACGGTCTGACAGATTCCCGTCGACTCAAGTTTTTTGCCTATCAAGCCGGACAGCCAGTTCCTGATTTTTCATGGGAGCTGGCTGTTTCGTTTCTATTCCTTCTGCAAAGCCCCCTCTGTGTATCTGTTTGCAGGATCCCACAGTAACCAGCTCGTTAGGCCGGCGTCTTCTGTCGCTTTTATTTGGGCTCTTACCATACCTGCGTCGTAGGTGGCGCCCATGTCGAAGTCTTGGAGCCATGGGACGATTTTTTTATAGCTTGGTGGCAAGGAGAGACCTTCCCCTTTAGGTAAGGACTCACCTTGCCACTTGTCGGTCGAGGAGGCTTTAGCAAGAGCGCCTTCAAGGGCATACGCCACCATTTCGTACGGATATTGCGCCGGCTTTTTGTAACCGTTGATGCCCGGGCCGTAATGCGATGGATATATCATCGGGCAAATATAGTCGAAGTATGGGAGCGCGTCAGTCAGCATCTGGCCGATACCCATATCATCGTCGGCGGTTGTGGTCATACCGAAGAGGTCGGCGGAGTGCGGGATGGCGGTGGAGACCAAGGACTCACCTCTTCCCGCTTCGCTCCTTGAGGAGAGACCTTGGTCGCTTGAAAATATTCCTCCCCTCTCCTTCGGGGAGGGGTTGGGGGTGGGGCTATCTTGCATCGCATTGTGCAGATATTCATAAAATAATTTCATTTGCGCCGGTTTAGTAAGTTTGGCCTCGTCATAAAATCTGTAGGCGATATCTTTCATATTCCCATCCGAGGGGAAGCGGATGTAATCGAAATTAATTTCGTCAAAGCCTCTTGAGTAAGATTCTTTCGCTATTGCAATAATATAGTCCCAAGTCTTCTTGGCGCCGGCGTCAAGCCAGCTTAAACCTTTCCTATCGCGCCAAAATTTGCCATCGCTTTTGCGAATGACCGCAAGTTCTGGATGGATCTTGGCGAAGAGCGGGTCTTGGAAGGTCGAGACTCGGCCGATGACGTAAATATTTTTAGCATGAAGCTCTTTGATAAGACTATCTATATTGCCGATGCGATTGGATTCCGTGCCCATCGCCTTAAGCGCCGGATCGTTCACATGGAAGGCGATCTCGCCTGTCGCATCTTTAATATCTATTACGACGGCATTTATTTCTGTGCGATCTATAAGGCCGATGAGACGCTTCATCTGTGTCGCCGAGCCGGCCGACCAGCTTGATATATATATCGCCTTCAATTTTTCCGGCCGCGGCTCGTGTAATGCAACTACCGGCGCGATAAAGGCAAACTTGGCTTGATCTTGCGTTGTAGAAGCAACTTTTATTGCTATCGGCTCTGGTGTATCGCGTACGTAAACACTGCTCGCTTGCAGATATTTGCTGATAAAAGGCAGGCGAGAAGCTCCCCCAATAAGAACAAAGCCCGCAAAGAGCCCAGCTAAGGCGAGTGCGAGTATCTTATTTTTTCCCTTTAACATTATTTTCGCCATGCTCTTCGCCATAGACCAAGAATCTGCCGAGCTGGAATGAGATGATGACGATAGCTAAGCCGAGTAAAAAATAAAAGTTATCTGTCCAACTGTGCGGGAAGCCGGTAAGTGGCAATACAAGGACAATGAAGCCGAGGATGGTCACGAGTCTATTTTGCCAAATGTGGTTCAGTTTATGCATACAAAGTGATTATTCTGCCATTATACCAGAGGACCGACCAATACGACAAACTCGCCCCTTTCTCTGTCCGGAGTCTCTTTCATCTTCGCGAGCACCTCTGCCGGCGTACCGGAGATGATTTCTTCGAATTTTTTCGTCAGTTCGCGGGCAATTACCACTTTTCGCGTCTCGCTCAAGAGTTCGGCGAGTCGTTCTATGGTCTTCAATATCCTGTGAGATGACTCATAAAATATCATCGTGCGTTCACTATTTTTTATTTCGTTAAATAACGTCTCTCTTCCTTTCTTGTGTGGCAAGAATCCGAGGAAAGTAAATGCCGAAGCCTCGATTCCGGCGACAGAAAGTGCCGTGGTGATTGCCGATGGGCCGGGAATTGGTTCTGTACGCACTTCATCACCAAACTCTTTGCGTACAGCCGAGACGAGCCGTGAACCCGGGTCTGACACGCCAGGCGTCCCCGCGTCTGTTACGAGTGCTACCGACTTGCCTTCAGTGAGTAATGTAATAAGCTCTGTCACCTTACCTTCATCACTATGGGCATGGAACGACAAAACTCTTTTTGGGTTGTCCAGATATTTTTCTAAAAGCTTTTTCGTCACGCGCGTATCTTCGCAGACAATGGTGTCGACTTCTTTTAGAATTCTGATAGCACGAAGGGTGATATCTTCGAGATTGCCTATCGGCGTGGCGACTATATATAATGTAGCCATATTATTTTTCTGCAATAAGTTTACTCGCCAGCTCTGTAATACTTCCGGCACCAATCATCATCACGACGCACTCGGGAGTAAGTATGGTGTGGAGATATGTTTCCACCGCTTCGAAATCAGGGAAGACGAACACGCGCTCGTGATGTATGCGCAATGCTTCTGCGAGCATCTCTGCCGTAATCGTCGGGTCAAGAGACTCGCGAGCGCCGTAAATAGGAACGAGAAAGACTTCGTCAGCATCGTTAAAACTTTCCGCGAACTGTGGGAGAAGCGACTTGGTTCGGCTATACAAGTGGGGTTGGAATACTGCAATGATTTTCCGATCCGGGAACTTTTCTCTTGCACCCTGCAGAGCCGCTCTGACTTTGTCTGGATTATGTGCGTAATCGTCATAGACCAATGCTCCTTCTTTGGTCGTGCCTTTATATTCAAATCTGCGCCAAGTACCTTGGAAGTTTGCGAGCGATGCTTCAGCCTTTTCTCGCGATATTCCTAATACCTCCGCAACGGCAAGCGCGGCCTGCGCGTTCTGCCTATTATGCAAACCGGGAATCAATAATTGTTTTGGCGGATTAACAAGCGACCAGTCTGCCGGTTTTATCACGTGACCACCCGGTGTGACCCGCGCAACCAATTCGTCAAACGTTGCTTGAATTTCTGCTAAATCCTTATAATAATCCAAATGATCAACACCGATATTGGTTATGACCAAGATGTGCGGTGAGAGATTCAAGAATCCGCGCTGATATTCATCTGCTTCTACTACTAGATATTTGCTTTTACCAGCGATAAAATTGCTTTTATGGTCAAGGAGTATAGAGCCGACGATGACAGTGGGGTCAAGCCCGGCATCCATCATAACCTTTGCAATCATGGCAGTCGTCGTCGTCTTGCCATGAGTGCCGGCCACTGCGATAGTAAACTTCTCTTTGGTTACTTCGCGCAGTGCCTCGGGGTAAGAAAGTGAAGGAACAGGCAGTGCCTTCATCGCCTCAAAAAATGACACGTCAGCAACAGGTATCGCCGCGGTATAAATAACCAGATTAGTCGTGGCAGGAATAGTCTGTGTACTCTGGTCAAAAGTGATAACCGCCCCTAATTTAGAAAGCTCATCAGTGACATGCGAAGCATGCGTATCTGACCCCGTCACCATCCGCCCTTCAGCAAGCATCATCCGAGCAATTGCAGAAATGCCAATCCCGCCGATGCCGACGAAGTGAATGTGCTTCGCTTTTTGTAATATGTCAGACATTACCTCCAAACGGGTTTTTTGTAGTTAGGGTCTTTTTCTAATTCTTTCTGTCTAAGTGCGTTCTTTGCACTGGCGATAGTCTCAATCATACTAGGAAGATATACGGACAAATCCCTTAACTGCCTTGCATCCAATGAACAAAGCGTCTGAACTAACTCTGTAATATTAACGCCCACTTCTTGCAGCCTCTTGAGAGAATTTTGGTACGATTCATCATTCTTCAATATTTCTTCGATAGAATCGGCTGGTGCTGATTCCGTTGGGATACCTTCTGTCATAAATTTATTATTATTTGTTAATTGCTAATAACTATAGCACTTTTATGGTTTTACCGCCTTGACCTCGGCAATAAACTGATCGCCCCTGTCATATTCATTTTTAAAGATGCCAAACGATGCCGCGCCAGGCGATAATAGTACTACATCTCCCGGCTTAGCCAGTTCTTGCGCTTTTGCAAACGCTTCGTGCATTGTGCTCATGTTTACGAATTTCCCTATCTCCCAACTCCCAACTCCTATCTCCCATTCGATTTTGTCACTCGCCGTCCCCTTAAACAGAATTAATGCTTTCAAATACTCGGGAAATTTTGCGACGAGCTCGCGATAGTCTAAGCCTTTATCGAATCCCCCGCAGAGTAAAATTATTTTGCCTTTGTAATCAGAGAACGATTCCAGCGCCGCCATGACGGCCTCGGGCGAGGTACCGTTCGTGTCATTCACATACAAGACTTCATTCGCTTCTCCTACGATCTCCTGCCGGCCTGGTAATCCGCCGAAGCTTTCGGCAACTTTTTTTATGACATCATCGTTAACGCCGAGCAACTTCGCTGTCTCGCGGGCAAGTGTCACGTTCAACTTATTATGCTCGCCACGCATCCTAATTTTCCAGTCCGACACATTGGCAACATCGGCGATAGCGTCGAGCTTTCTGCTCTCTCCGTGCTTCCACATTTCTGTCTGTATCTGCGTGCTAACAATAAGCTTATCGCCCGGCTTTTGATGGCGAAATATCGACGCCTTATCATGCCAGTACCTCTGCATGTCACCGGCATAATAGTTCAAATGATCGGGGAAGAATGATGTAAAGACTGCAATAGTCGGGCTAACCTTATCTTCATCGAAGCCTTGGAGCTGCCATGAATCGAGCTCGAGTACAACATAGTCGCCCGACTTTACAATATCAAGCAGTGGCAATGTTGCAGTGTCACGTACGTTGCCACCGAGATAGACTGACTTTCCCGCTAACTTGAGCATTTCGTAAACGAGCTGGACGGCCGTGCTCTTGCCACGCGTACCGGTCACACCAATGAGCGTGACGTCTTCGGGCACGAGTTCGGCGAAGAGCGAAGCGTCCATTTTTATTGGCACATTATTTTTTCTGGCTTCGGCAAGATATATAGAATCGAGCGGTGCGTTCGGCGCGCGAATAACCATATCAGCCTTACTAAAATCTTCAAGCCGATGTTCGCCCAGAACGTAGGTGATATTTTTGAGCTCTGCAAGTTTCTCCAAAGCCGGGGCAAGTTCTTCTTTCGTTTTTAAATCTGTCACCGTGAGCAAAGCACCATGTTCCGCCAAGAACTTGGTAATACCAATCCCCCGCCCCAAAAGGCCCAAACCCATGACGGTGATCTTTTTGCCTTTGAAATAATCTGAAGAATACATTCGGTGCGCGTGCTTGGGGTCGAACCAAGGACCTTTCCGGTATCAGCGGAATGCTCTACCAACTGAGCTACACGCGCATTCTCTCAAACTATGATAATACTATAAAATCACGAAAAACTCAAACAGCCCTAATTACAGGGCTCTTAAGTTTTTTCATATATAGTTTGCGCAAAAGAGAAATTCTTTTCTCTTGTTCCGTAATTTTTTGCGGTCTCGTAATTGTACAGCTCTGAGACCAACACTGATTTCATTTCGTGCTCAATTGAGGCACAAAATGTCTTCCTGATCACCTCCTCCCCGAAGGGAGAAGGGTACTCTCTTTAAATATTCCACGAGCAGCTTCCGCTACCCGTGCCTTGTTACGACTTAATCTTTGTTACCAAGCTTACCTTGGGGCCACGAAATGTGACACTTCAGGTACTCCCGGCTTCCCTGACTTGACGGGCAAGTATCCTCTATGAACGTAGAGTTGATGTTCCCACGTAGCGGGCGGATTTCCCGCACTACGCGAGCTCTAATGCATTCGCTGTTTTATATCGAATATTTGTTGCCATCCAGATGCAGTAAGATGAGAACCACTATTGATGAGTTGCAATAGTTCACAGAATATTTCAAAATCTATTCTTTTTGATGCCAATTTTGGTTGGTGAATCTTAAAGAACGGTATAATGATCTGTTCTAATTGTAACCTATTTGCCACTTCGTACCGATAGCAGTTTTGATGATTCGCGCGTTTATCAGGTTGGTAATATACATTACCACAACCGAAGTATTCCATAAGCGTATAGAGGATTTCTTTGTCTCTCTCCACAAGCTTAAGGTAAAACCGAGGTTCAACCTTTACGCGTCTCTTCACTATTTTTGACGATTCAGGATCCCTTACGTAAACCGTAAAGCTTCCTTCACCATCAACTAATCCTACGATATAATCTGGTGTTAACTTCATTAGAGTAAGCCCTTCATCTGCCCAAATTTACTTTGATGCAGAGTTACTATGACTTAGCTGACTTCTTACGCTGCGTAAGTATCATTATATCTCGAACATTTCGAGATAACAACGTAAGATCTCCACAGGTCAGTTATATAACTGTTCCTTACATCCACGTCGCAGTTTTTCTTGATCTTCATCATGCTCACTGCCAATCATGATTCGATCACTGCTTTTCTTGACGAGGCTGTAATTTGCTTTCAGATCCTCCATAGTATCCCTCACGGAAGACTACTATCTTTTAGCTACGTCCCGACGACGAATCGGGAGAGTCGATTTGAACGACTTAGTTGTATAACCTGCTGCGCGCTTTTATTGTGAGTACAAGACTTGAGAACGTATTCACCGCGGTATGTCTGACCCGCGATTACTAGCGATTCCGGCTTCATGAGGTCGAGTTGCAGACCTCAATCCGAACTGGCGCCGACTTATAAGGATTTGCTCCACCTTGCGGTATTGCGTCCCGTTGTATCGGCGATTGTATTATGTGTGTAGCCCAAGGTATCAGAGGGACATGCTGACTTGGCGTCATCCGCGCTTCCTCCCAGCCCGAAACGCGCAAAAGCGCAAATTTTTAATTTCGAATTTTGAATAAATTTTAGAATTAACTAAATTATTCGAAACTCTAAATTCAAAATTCGAAATTGCACATTGTGCTCTTCGGGCTGGGCGGTCTCGTGTGACACTTGTAACACACGACACGGGTTGCGTTCGTTACCCCACTTAAGGGAACAATTCAAACCACGAACTGACGACAGCCATGCATCACCTGTGAAAGTGTCCTTGTGAGAAGGCTAAGGTTTCTCCTAGCCGTCACTTCCATTTCTAACCTTGGTGAGGTTCTTCGTTTAGAATCGAATTAAACCACATAATCCACCGCTTGTGCAAGTCCCCGTCTATTCCTTTGAGTTTTAGCCTTGCGGCCGTAGTTCCCAGGCGGTTCATTTAATGCGTTAGCTTCGCCACACAGAGGGTCGATACTCCGTATAGCTAATGAACATCGTTTAGGGCGTGGACTACAGGGGTATCTAATCCCTTTCGCTACCCACGCTTTCGTTTTAGAGCGTCAGAAATGCGCCAGTCTGCTGCCTTCGCCTTCGGTGTTCCCCATGATATTAACGGATTTCACCCCTACACCATGAGTTCCACAGACCTCTCGCACCCTCTAGCGGTACCGTTTCTTTCGCAGCTTCCCGGTTAAGCCGGGAGTTTTAACAAAAGACTAATACCACCGCCTACAAACCCTTTACGCCCAATGATTCCGGATAACGCTCGGGGTTTCTGTATTACCGCTGCTGCTGGCACAGAATTAGCAACCCCTTATTCGTAAGGTACTATCGTGTGGCATAAATGCCACGTTCTCCCTCATAAAAGATGTTTACATCCCGAAAGACTTCATCCATCACGCGATGTCGCTCGATCACACTTTCGTGCATTGTCGAATATTCTCGGCTGCTGCCACCCGTAGGTGTATAGCCCGTGTCTCAGTGCTATAGGTGGGGGTCACCCTCTCAGGTCCCCTAAGCGTCATAGGCTTGGTAGGCCATTACCCTACCAACTACCTGATACTGCGCGAGCTGCTCAAAGAGCGCCTTGCGGCTTTACCCTTGCGGGACCATCGAGGATTACCCCGTCTTTCGACGAGCTATACCCGACTCTTCGGTGCATTCTCACGTGTTACTACCTCGTTTGCCGCTAACTTTATACTTGATATAATCTCACATAAAGTCCGCGCGACTTGCATGCCTTATCCACATCGCCAGCGTTCATCCTGAGCTAGGATCAAACTCTCATAAAAGATAATTTAATTTTTCAATTATTTTTGATCTTTGTGAGTTACGGAACAAGAGAAAATGATTTCTCATATCTTCTTGGCTTTACTTTTTAGCTATTAGTAAAGACTTTGGTTTCTTGCGTAAACGTATATATGTTTGCTTCAATTGTCAAAGTCCAAGCCTTACAGATCTAGCGACCCGTAAGGCTGTCTATAATAGCAGAAAGGCTCTTGCCAGTCAATGAAATTATGCCCAAAGTAGGCCCTCGATATCACTTGACATAATAGGTTTTAGTGTGTTATTATACTAGCCGAACTGTTCTCTGCCAAATAACGGCCGTATGTGGGCATACTGCCCCAGCCGTTCATAGATGCGAGAACAATTGGAGGTTCCCATGTTCCGAACTGCACTCCTGGTTACCCTGCTCGTCGTCATCATCGCCACCCCGGCCAAGGCCGGGCTCGTGCTCGTCCACGTCGGAGAGCTAGATACGGCTATCGCCAAGGCGATCATGGCCGGGACTGTCCCGACCACCTGGTCGGGCTTCACCGACAAGGAGGTGGAATCGTACTTCAGTAGAGCCTCCGACGACATGAACCGAATCGACGGCTCATGGATCAGGAGGATCAACAAAATCCTCGAGGACCTTGCCGGCGTCAATGCGAAGACGCTCGAGGAGCGACAGAGGAACACAAAGAACTTGCTGTACCTCAGGCCACTCCTCTCGGGGTACCTGCCCGAGAGGTCCTCGGATTCCCCCGAGGATTATGTGGGGGTGTACCGGTATGGATTTCCCTCCGAGCCAGCCTGGGTGTTCCAGTTCCGGTTCTATCATCACCCTCACCTGACGGTGATGGAGAAAGGGGTGATCGGCAGTAAACCTGCCAAGTAACCTCGCATCTGATTTGGCGACAGCCCCGGCCTCCTCTACGCACAAGCGATGAGGACGGCCGGGGCTGTTCGTTTTTATTTACGTCTAAGAGCTCTTTTTGAGCTGTTCTATTTTGCGATTAACTTCGGCCAAATCTTCTTGTTTTTTGGCCAATAAATTGGTGCGATTGCTTATGTGTAGGTCGTGATCATCTTCTACTGGTACTTTTGACCCGAACCATTTACGCCAGAAACCCGGGGCATTTTCCGCTTTCTTCTTCTCGTAATCCTGTTTCTCATTTTCAAGATCTTTTATCGCCTCTTCTATTCTGACCTTTTGCATATCAAGAACGACATCCATTCCAGGCTGGGTTTCTGCCTCCGTTTGGCGATTTATTAACTGTGCCTTGGCTTGTTTAACAAGTGCTTGTTCTCTTTGTTTCTTTTCGCCTTCCTCAATCGCCTTGGCCTCTTCCGCCGCTTCAGCCATTTCGGCAAGTCGAGCAGCTTGCGTGTTTTCCACCGGGACTTGTTGCTTTTCAGTCTCCGCAACCAACATGGCGGCTTCTTCTCTTTCTTTTTTAGCGCGAAGCGCTTTCATTTGTTCTTTAAGATTCGCGGCCTGTGTTTTCTCTACCGGTACTTCCTCTTCCGACATCTTCGCAAGGACTTCGCCGTTAGCCACTACGTTAACCGGCGTTTCTTGTTGTGCTTGTTCTAAATTCCCTGCCATAAAATTATGTTAGTTACGCGCAAAAGCGCTATGGGGTTAGCATAGCGCCTTGTGGCTTAACTTTCCAATAAGTTATTAACAGGTCTAATGTCGTCAAGGACTCACCTCTTCCCGTCGCCTTGCTCCTCCTCGAGGAGAGACCTTGACGCCTGAAGTCATTCCCTCTCCTTCGGGGAGGGACAAAGGGAGGGGCTGGTCGTCTGAGGTGAGACCTCCGCCTCCCGCCTGCCACACGACCTGGCATGTCGGGCAGGTTGCCGGAGGACTCACCTCGCCGTCGTTATTTCTTGCCTTTCGCCAGCTTTTTGTCCTGCATTTCTTTGATCAAGATAAGCAAAGGCGAGGCGAGGAATATTGATGAGTAGGTGCCGAAGAAAATACCGACGGTAAGGAGCAGAGCGAAGTTCTTGGTTGACTCGCCACCCGCGAACAAAAGGACCAATAAGACCAATATGACCGATAGCGAAGTATTTATAGAGCGGCCGAATGTTTGATTCAAACTCTTGCCGACAGTCTCTGTAAATTCTGTCTTGGGGCTACCCGTGCGCAAGTTTTCGCGGATACGGTCGAAGACGACGATGGTGTCGTGCACAGAGAAGCCGACGATAGTTAGTATTGCAGTCACATAGAGCACATCTATCTCACCGCTCACATAGTGATTAAAGACGACGAAGAACCCGGTCGGTACAATAACGTCATGCAAGAGAGCGACAACCGCCGCCAAGCCGTACTTCCACGATGAGACAGGGTACGAAACTTTGCGAAAAGCAAAGGTGATATAGAGCACGATTAGCAATATCACGAGCAAGACCGACCATAAAGACTTGGTACGCAACTCTGCGCCAATGGTTGGGCCGATAGAGTCGAACTTCTTCTCTGTCATTTGTATCGTACCATTATCAGAAAGAGCTTTTATGAGAGACTGTCGCTCCGGCTCGGCAAGAGACCTTGTTCGCACTATCACATCTTTATCTCCCGCTTCCTGAACTGTCGCTGCGCCAAGGTTAAGCGCCTCAACTGATTTCTTTACCGTCTCAATGTCGGGGCGTACTTGATCATAAGCGACTTGGAGCACCGAGCCACCCGTGAAGTCGATACCAAGCTTGAGCCCAAACTTGGCAATAGCGCCAAAGCTTAGCACCACAAAGAGCAAGCTAAGGCCGAGGAAGAATTTGCGATATTTTACGATATACATAATTTTGACAGAATTAAAGAATTAAAGAATTTAAGATATATGAAAACCATTGCTGACCAAGAATCGAGACAGTTTAGAATCTTTGAAGCGGAGGGTCATCAAGAAGATGCGAGTAACAGTGATGGCGGTGAACATACTGGCCAAGACGCCGACGCCGAAGGTAAGAGCGAAGCCTTTGACAAGCGAAGTGCCCATCCAGAACAAGATTATAGCGGTAATCATACTCGAGACGTTCGAGTCACGAATTGAGTTCCAAGCACGAGCGAAGCCTTCACGCACGGCGGTCTCGATGGTCTTGCCCGCTTTAAGTTCTTCCTTCGTACGTTCGAATATCAGAATGTTGGCGTCGATTGCCATACCCATGGATAGGATAAATCCAGCAATACCGGCGGCACTCATGACAACACCGATGAGTTTAAATAATGAGAGCATCAGCACTACATAGATAGCGAGGGCGATGACTGCAAGAATACCAGGCAAGCGGTACCAGAGGATGAGGAAGATGGCGATAACGATGAAGCCAATGATACCGGCGTTCACATTCTTGTTGAGCACGTCCTGCCCAAGCGAAGCACCCACGGTCTGGGTCGAGACGAGCTCGATCGGTACCGGCAAAGCACCGGAGTTCAAACGACCAACTAATGTCTGCGCTTCTTTAATACTGAAGCCGCCAGAAATCTGGGCTTTGCCATCAGTGATAGCTTCGCGGACGACCGGCTCTGTAATTGACCGACCATCAAGGAATATACCGATCTGTTTGCCAACATTGTCTTGCGTCATTTTTGCAAACATCTTTGATCCTTCGCCAGTGAATTCGACGGCAACAGCCGGCGATATCGATGTCTGATTGCCGAAGTCGAGTGACGCGCTCTTGATATATTGCCCCGTAAGTGCGGTGTTTACATAATTAGGAGTTTGCTGTAAGAGCGGGTTTGGCGTAATAGGTTTGCCCTCTGCCTTTTCTTGCTCCTTTTTGACATACGCCGCGATGATAGCATCCTTCTCGGGACCGGCCGGACGCTCGGTTTTAAATTCCAGAACCGGCGTCTGGCCGATAATAGCAATAGCCTGATTAATATCAGTAACGCCCGGCAAAGCAACAATCAGCCTGCGATCACCGCTGATGCTTGTCTCTGTTTGAACAATCGGCTCGGATACGCCGAGTGCGTTCACGCGATTTTCGATAACACCGCGCAAAGCCGTCATGGAGTCATCCGGCGACTGGGTAACGAGGCGGCTCAAATCTGCCTTGTAAATAAGTTCTGTCCCGCCCTTGAGATCGAGCCCGAGCTTGAATTTAAAAGATGATTCGACGGGTGTAACGACTGCCGGCGTGCTGGTGCCGGTAGGAGTCGTCTTCATCGTAACCTGCTCTGTATCGTAAACAAAATAACCGAGTGCGACAGCCACGATGAGTATAACAAGGGCCGAAATGCGTGTTTTTACCATAAAGCTATTACTAGTAGATTAAGCCACTAGTATATAGATTTTCCCGCTTTTTGCAATGGAAAGTTATGCTTCTTCTTCCGAGTGACTAGAGCTATCGTAGCTTTTATTAAGCGCCTCTTTCACGCCGAGTTCCTTACCCTCTTCAAGGGGAACTTGCAGCCACTTTGCTAAACGTCCTACATATTTAGGAATTTTGGGATTATACAACGGATGTACCCTATTTGTACTCAACCCAGGGGTTAGAGGAACTTTATTTCCACTTTTTAACAACAGGTACACACTCCACATGTCGCCTTTTTTCCGGCGTTGTCCTTCGTATTGGCTCGTCCAGATTTTTTCTATATCAGTGATTGTATACGATTTCTGCGTTTTTTTTGTAATTTTTTTCTTAATAATAATCAGTTTGTTCTGCGATTTATCGAATTCAAAAGTTAACATTTCTATTGTCCATATTAATGCAAATGCATACGCTGACACGAACAACAGAGAAGCCCAAATTTCTGGCCGCTTGAATTGTCCGGGAACAGAGAGAAACCAGACAAAAAAAATAGCCAAGGCACACATAATTACAGCCATGAGCATCGGGATAAATTCGTAATCCTTAAGAAGGATAGTCGTTGATGTTTCTTTTACTACTCTCATAACTTTTGGACATCTCATGTCCAAGAAATTAGTATTCTAATAAATTAAGATCTTTTAGTTCATTTTGCTCGTCTTTTGTCTCGTGCATAAGTTCGAGTGAATCTTCACAGAAATCCGTATACTCTTTTCTATTCTTAAACTGATCAAGTATAACATCTTTCTGGCAGAATCCGCCACTCCCCGCTTCATACTCCCCGTAACTCTTCCGCACCAATTTTGAAACTTTGGAAGTTTCACTTCCAATTTTATGCACGCGGTCGTTTAGGTTTACATAGGCGCTCACATGGAGTAAATAGTCGTTATCTTCCAGGTGTTTCGCTTTAAACAATCCCTGAAAAAGCGACCCGGAGCGTTTGTGCCTCTTATTAAAATATTTCGTATAACCGGTTCCCAGACGATGCATGAACTTACTAATACCATCTTCAACAACTGGTGAAAGTATCATGTGAAAATGATTGGGATTTAAGCAATATGCGATAATTTCTACAAGGGCTTCATTCTTCTTTGTTAGTTCTTTGGATGTTTCACTTCCAATTTTCTTGTATTCGTAAGTGTTTTCGAAAATACTCCCTATCGGCTTGAGCGAATTGAACTGGATCAAACTTTGTATAAATCGGGCGGAATCTTTTTCATCGACCACAATACTGCGTTTTTCTACGCCCCTATTGTAAACATGGTAGTACTCTTCCTCGGCAAACTCTAAATTTATGTGCATGCTCCATATTATAACTTTTTGGAAGTGAAACTTCCAATTTTTTAAAAAGAGTTCTGGGCTTTGGCGAGTTCTATCAGGTTTTTGAAGAGCATAGCTACAGTCATTGGGCCGACACCGCCGGGGACGGGGGTAAATATTGAGCATTTGGGCGCACAAGCCGGGTCGGCATCGCCAACGAGCTCCGCTCGTTGCCCCGAGGAACTCGAGGGGCGGTCTTCCGACTCCCTCGACTGCGCTCGGGACGAGTCACTTGTGCCGGCATCAATGAGAATGACGCCTTGCTTGACCATTGCCGGCGTAATCAATTTCGCCGAACCGACACCGGTGATAATAATATCGGCTTCTCGCGTAAGCTTAGCCAAATCTTCTGTCGATCTGTTGGCAATTACAACTTGCGCACCTTCGTGTTCCAACCAAACCGCCGCAGGTTTACCGACAAGCTTGCCTCGGCCGACGACGACCGCCTTCTTGCCGGCAACTGACACATGCGCGCGCCTTAATATCTCGGCAACAGCACCAACAACTGGCGGCAATATTCGTGACGTGCCGGTGTTAAACTTTTCTATCGCTTCTTGCGAGAGCAAGTCGACATCATTCTCGGCTGGAATCTCTGCGAGGATCTTTTCTGTATCAAGTTCTTTCGGTAACGGCAACTGCACAATGATACCGGTAAAAGCATACGGGTCGTGATTCATGTCGGCCACGATGTGCGCAAGTTCTTTTTTCAGCGCTTCTTCCGTAATGCCTACATCAAATTTCTTGGGTTCCGCATTAATGCCGAGCGAATTGGCAAAGGCCATTTTCTTGCGAACATATTGCGAAGAAGCCGGGTGCTCACCCACTTGGACAATTACAAGCGTAAGCGGCGCATTCATACGGCTCACCTCTTGTGTAAGCTCATATCTAATCTCTTCAGCTATTTGGTCTCCGGATATAATCATATATTTTAGAAGGTTTAACCTTCTATATGCCCAAGGTTCAACATTGGTAGTGTAACAAAATTAGGCTAAAAACAAAGCGGTCCCGTCTGCCACCTGGCGAGACGAGAACCGCAAGGCGAGGGATTAGGAGAGCTCGGCAAAATCTTTTTCGGACTGCGCGAGCTCGGGGTAGGCTTGTGCGGCCGTCACAATCTCTACCCGACCCGTCTGAATCTCGCCCTCGATTTCGAGGGTCAAGATGTAGGCCACCTCTTTGGTCACATATCACCTCCCTTCTAGCATCGGTTATAAATTATACCACACATCTGCGCTTTTTACGAGCGCAAGACTTTATCAATCTTCTGCGCGATCTTCTTCGCATCTTTTTCTTTTGCTCCTCTGGTCGTCTCAGCCGCCATACCTATTCGGATACCCGATGGGTCTACCGGCGAACGCGGGTCAAAGGGGATGGTATTTTTATTAACGATAATCCCCGCTTTTTCTAATCTCTCGCTCGCCTCTTTGCCACCAATACCTTTACCACCGAGCCACGTATCAACGAGCGCAAGGTGCGTGTCTGTACCGCCAGAGACTATTCGCCAGCCGAGTTTGGTGAGTTCATTGGCAAGAACTTTTGTATTATTAATTACCTGCGCGGCATACTTTTTGAATTCTTTGCTCTGCGCCTCTTTAAGGGTTACTGCTACCGCAGCAATCTGATTCAGATGTGGCCCGCCTTGGAGTCCGGGGAAAACGGCTTTGTCTATTTTTTTATATAATTCTCGCTCATCCATTTTACTGAAGATAAGCGCCGAGCGTGGACCGCGCAATGTCTTGTGCGTTGTTGTCGTTACAATGTCTGCATAGTCGAACGGTGACGAATAAGCACCGCCGGCCACAAGACCGGCGAAGTGCGACATGTCTACCATGAGATACGCCCCACAGGCGTCGGCAATCTCGCGGAATTTCTTGAAGTTTATGACCCGCGGGTAGGCCGTGAAGCCGGCAATGATAAGCTTGGGCTGTTCGCGTTTAGCCAGCTCCATCAGCTCGTCATAGTCAAGCTGTTCCGTTTCTTTAGACACGCCGTAGGGCACCTGATGCCAAATCTTACCCGTCATTGAGACCTTATGCCCGTGAGTTAAGTGTCCGCCGTGTGCGAGCGACATACCCATCACTTTCGCGCCCGGCTCTACTAGCGCCAGATAGACTGCAAGGTTCGCCGGCGAACCGGAGAGCGCCTGTACATTGACCGCCCATTCAGTATCTTTAAGTCCGAATGTCTTGAGCGCTCGCGCTTTACACAAGTCTTCGACTTTATCCGAAATAATATTCCCGCCATAATAACGCGCGCCAGAATATCCTTCGGCATATTTATTTGTCAGCACCGAGCCTAGTGCTTCGAGTACATCTTTAGAAACGTAATTTTCTGACGCGATTAGATTCACTACCGACTTCTGCCTCTTTGTTTCCGCTTTTATCAAGTCTTTGATTTCTTTGTCTTTCATGATTATTCGTTAATTCTAAAATTCATTAATTCTGTTCTGTGCCATATTTCCCCTCCTCTGTTGTGATTGCCTCATATGATGTGTAATTAAATTTATATTTAAACTTTTTTGTGAATTTACTGCCGTCTGCAAGTATCGAACTAGTGAGCCGCGATGAATTATTGAAGGGGACGAGTTTCCTGACTGCCTTCGAGACCGCAACCACTTTCTTGCCAAACGTGGCGGCGATACCGCTTGCCGGCACCGTATCTTCCGGCGTGATATTAAAGACTTCGTACCTGTCGTTCAACTTATTAAAAGCAAGAAGTCCGATTATATCAACAAGATCGTCTTCATGCACGGCTTGGAATATTATACTGTCCGGATCGCTCATCACAAGAGGCAAGCCGCCGCTTTTGAATAAACCGAGTGTGCCGAAAAAGTGCTCTTGTTGCCATCCACGAGGTCCGAATATTATCGGCAAGCGGAGTATAAAAGTCTGCGTGTGCTTACCCGACCCACCATAGAGCTTCTTTACCGCATGTTCAGACGCCACAACATCCAACCCATATCTATCGTCTGTGGCACGCAACGGATCGTTCTCGATAAAATATCTATCGGAGATATTGCCGTAGCCGTCGATAGCACTTAGGTAGATAAATTTCGGAATTTTTTGGCGAACGCAGTAGTCAAAAACATTATTCGCCATCTCTTCATTACCCGAAGCCGCCCACGCACAATGCACAATAACATCCGGCTTCACACTCCCGAGAATACTGAACCAATCTGATTTCCTAAGGTCACCTATGCACCAAGTTATGCGTGGATGATCTATTTCTTTTGGTTGATCTTTTATATCCAGTGCAAGAATCTGCACATCAGGACCTTCCTTGAACTGATCCGTCAACATTCCTCCGATATATCCTGCCGCTCCGGTAATTAGAATTCTCATTTTATTTTCCGATTATGAACCCGGCCGAGACAGGAGAATCTGCACCGTGCGCAGCATAACCATAAGGTCGAGCGTGAGTGAACGATGTTTTAGATAATATAGATCGTAAGATAGTTTCTCGCGGGTTGCCTCAACGGCAGTACCATGGTGAGGATCTGTCGCCGCGTTGATCTGATGCAACTGCGCCCAGCCAGCAAGACCGGGGGCAATCACGTGGCGGACTGGATAGAACGGTATCTCTTTGGTGTATTGTTCGACGAGAGGCACCAGCTCCGGCCGTGGACCGATTACAGAGAGATCGCCCATCAAAATATTCCAGAGTTGGGGCAGTTCGTCGAGACGCGAAGCGCGCAAAAATGAACCGACACGCGTTATGTGCAGCTGGCTCTTCCCGCCTTCATATTTGCCCTGATCATTTCCTGTCATACTGCGAAATTTGATTATCTGAATAGACCGGCCGCTCTGTCCGACACGCACTTGTTTGATAAAAATCTTTCCGCCATCTTCGAGTTTGATTGCCAGAATAATAAATGGGTAAAAAACGAGCGACATGATCCCGACAACAAAAGAGATTAAAACGTCAATGATTCTCTTGAACGCATCATACACCTTCTGCTCGTAGCGTACGTGGGTAAAGAGCCAAGTGTTGGTCACGTGCGAAAGAGGTATCCGGCCGAAGAGTTCTTCATAAAGCCACGAAGGATTCACGAATCTTAATTTAAGAATTTCTTCGGGAGTAAATGACGAGAACAATGCCTCGGCGTGCGAACCTCGCATGTCTACTATCACCACCTTCGCGTGGACCCGCTTAAGCTCGGCTTTGAGCTCCTCAGAATTTTTTCCTTCATAGAGCGCGGCAACAACGTGCATTGATGGATTATTATTCAACTCATCAAAAATCTCTTCGTGTTCCGGCGTCTTGCCCACAACAAGCACTGCCTCATTCTGACGATGAGAAACGCGAGGCCAAATTATTACTCTCCATGCATACACCAGGAGATAAGAAATGATTGAGATTAATATAAGAGTCGTCTTGGGTGTTACACCTTGAACAGAAATGATGTAAAAGAAGATAACAGCGGTAAGAGTGTTAAGTGCCGTCGCCTGAAAGAGGGTCGTGGGCAAGTTCTTTTTGGCGGAAACCGTTGACCTCCCGTAGAGGTTATAGATAAAGAAGCCGACTATCCATAAGGCGAATACGGGGACAAAGAAGTAGATATTGAGCAAAAGCGTGTAAAGTATCGGCACTTCGCCGTTGCGGATAGTGAGGGATAAAACGAGGGCTACGAAAAACAAAACGATGTCCCCCGCCATCAGCTTGATGGCCATTTTCTTGCCAATGTTGAATACCTGCATATAGTGTATACTACTCCAATGAGCAGAAAAAAGAAACTCCTATTCCTAATAACCAAATCCAATTGGGGCGGTGCCCAGAGGTACGTTTATGACCTGGCTACCAGCAATTTACGAAACGAATATGAGGTAAGCGTGGCGCTCGGCGGTGATGGCGAGCTGTCTAAGAAGTTAAGTGAGGCAGGGGTTACGGTACACAAAATCGAACGGCTTGGACGAGATATTCATTTTACCGAAGAAGCTACGGTATTATGGCAACTTATAAAATTATTCTGGCAAGAACGTCCGGATATCGTGCATGTTAATAGCTCAAAGATTGGCGGATTAGGAGCATTCGCCGCGCGAGTTGCCGGAGTGCCAAAAATAGTTTTTACCGCGCACGGCTGGCCGTTTAATGAAGCGCGTCCGTGGCCACAGCAACACATTATTAAATTCTTCAGTTGGCTGACGGTATTTTTCTCGACCAATACGATTGTTGTGGGCAAAGCAGACGAGAGAAGTTGCTGGCGCTGGCCATTTACAAAAAATAAAGTCTCACTTGTCTATAACGGCATCGGACCAATTAAATTCGGCACGGGCGCAATAATACGCAAAGCCTTCCCTGCGGGGGTAAAAATTACTGGCACGATTGGCGAGCTGACAAAAAACAAAAATCAGATTTCTCTTGTCAAAGAAGCCGGAAATAATCCAGATATGTATGTGGCGATAGTCGGCGAAGGCGAAGAACGCAATAATCTTGAACAAAAGATTGCAGAATATATGCTGCAAGATCGCGTGAAGTTATTCGGCTTCGTACCGGCAAGCGAGGCATTGCCCGGTTTCGACACATTTACCCTTCCCTCATTAAAAGAGGGTCTGCCGTATGTATTATTAGAAGCAAAAATGGCCGGCCTCCCGATTATAGCAAACAGAGTTGGTGCAGTCGCAGAAATCTTAGACGCGCCCAACCTGCAGGAATTTACACTAGAAAAAATGGTAGCCAAAACCCGCTCGGTGTACGAAAATTGATTCGCAATATTTCCAAATCTTAATACGAAGTACTGTTTTTGATAGCTGAAGTAACTTCAAATAGAACGGAATTACTGACTGCGCCGTCCGAAGATCGTTTAATGCGGAAAAGGAAAGTCTTTCCGGGTGTCGCAGGACCTATTATTCTGTTGCACGTTGGAACGGTTCTATCACACACCTGAAAATATGGATAGTCAGCAAGCGGAATAGTAATACCAGACTCGATAGCGGGTCTTACATAATCCATCCAGCGGCCAGAAGAAGGAGACTGTATTTGTATCTGATCGTTTAGACTAAAACCTGTGCCTATGAAAGTAACATGTGTTCCCGATAGACCGCTTGATGGCAAAATGAACTGAACGAAAGGCGTAGTAGAATTGGCGGTTTTTGTAATCAAAGCATTGATTTGTTTTTGCAAACTTAAGGCACCTTGAAGCAAATTTACCTTGAGTTGCAGTTGTGCAATTGTAGTACTGGGAAGTAGGTTAACTTGCTCCAATATCGAAGCGACGCTTGTTTTCATCTCAAGCAACGTTGCTGCATGCGCGAGCATGGCTCCTGACACAAAAACGAGAGCCGTGAGTAATAGACCTGCGATATACTTTTTCATAGTAATTTGCGCCCAGAGAGGCAATTATTTTACAATGAATTAATTCTACCCCTCCCCACGAAAATTGCAAATTTAATTACTCTTCTTCGCGAGGATGCCCAACAGAATAATAACGATGAGCACAATGCCTCCTAAGATGTAGAATTCTGTCATAATTTGTATTTAGTTGTTCATATACTAATTTTTTGCTAATACCACCGCACATATCCAAGACAAAATGGCAAACACAAGACCCATAATCGCCGTAAGCCCGCCTTCCTCGCTTGATAGTAATGGTCCAAGAAATGCTGAGGCGAAAAAGACCTGGCCTAGATCCTTTGATATGTCGTACAGAGCCTCTGTTTTATATAGACTTTTTACTATGGGCCGTTCCATTACTTTAATTCTATACCTACTGAAAATTTATAGCAACACATGCCAGAGGTTCGACCTTATAGGACATCTGAAAGGTCGAACCTCAAATGCGGGTTAAATCCCCAAAAATTCATTCTTCATGTTATCCCGGTGAGTGGCGCGGGCGTACCGACGCATGCTCATTATCATACCAAGACCTAAATACTCCACTATCAGGTGAGTACCGCCGTAGCTCATAAAGGGCAAGGTGATACCGGTGACAGGCAAGAGGCCGACGTTCATTCCTGCATTTATTGCGAAATGAGCCATAATAAAAATACCATAACCGGCGCAGAACAACGTCTCAAAATTGGTTCCGCTAACGAAAGCGTTCGCAATAATACGCCAGGCGATAATCCCGTAGCAGATAAGAAGAAGTGATACGCCCATGAATCCCCATTCTTCTGCGAAAGCCGCAAAAATGAAATCTGTCTGATATTCTGGTAAGAATTTAAGTCGGGACTGTGTGCCGAAACCAACGCCTTTACCCAGTATTTGCCCCGAGCCAACAGCAATTTGAGATTGGAATGCATTGTACCCGGATCCGCGCACGTCGCGAAGGGGGTCGATGAAGTTTAGAATTCTGTTCTTCTGATATGGTTTAAAAATGAAAAGCCAGAGAAGTAAAAAAGCGAGGATTCCGGAGCCGATAAGAGTAAAAAAATGCTTCTTCGATATACCAGAGACCATGGTCATACCGAACCAGATTATCAGAATAATGATAGCGGAACCGAAATCCGGCTGAAGGAGCACGAGAACGAGTGGCACAGCCGCATAGAGCCCGGAGATGAATATGTGCTTAAAGTTCGCTATTTCTATGTGACGGCGGTGAAAGTATTTCGCCAGAATTATGATAAGGAGGATCTTTACGAATTCACTCGGCTCTATGGCAAAAATACCGAAATGAAACCAACTTGAGGCTCCTTTGATTTTTGCTGCGGCGAAGAGCCCCAACAATAATAGATTTAGAAAAAGATAACTAGCAACAAGTATTCGCGGCCGCTTGGCGAAACGCCAGTCTATCCTAGTTGCAATAAAAAAAACAAAAATGGAGGCGAGAAGCCAAATAATCTGCCGGATAGCAAAGTAATTCTGGCCGGTGAATGCGTTCATTGTCAGGATACCCGCACCGACGATTGGCAATGTTGCAAAGAATAATACCCAGTCAATTCCGCGCAAAAAAGCCTTTATTTGCATGTTTAATTCCCCGAGACAATCCCCTGATTGTAATGTAAGTATAGCTCTAAGTTAGCCGGATTCTCTGTGAATCGATTCGGCCAAGTGAAAACGATTGGCACCTCTGCCCCGCCCTTGATAACATCGACGAATGTGGAACTTGCGCCAGTAACATTACCATTCGAGTCGTATAATACTGCCACTATCCTGATAGCATGGCCATCGGCAAGCGACTCGTTCGCCATAGACGCAGTAACACTATTGCCGGTAGAATCGTCGAACTGTTTCGAACGGATAGTAAGATTAGGACGAGCATCCGAGGCGACCCTAATCTTGCGCCACGGGTAACCTTCGCTCGGTTTCTTGAGTTCAAGGAATGCTCTTACGGGCACAGCATTGCCAACATCGACGTTTGGCTCGTAGAGCGCAAATTTCTCACCCGGGTTTATAAAGGTACTCCCTTTACGCTCGACAATCGGGCTATTCTTGGCATCATAAAGCCGGAAGGTGTAGTCTACTTTAGACAATCCCGCTGTCGGGTTAGGATTCTCTATATACGCGACTGCGTCGAATTGCTGGGCTCTTACCGGCAATACGCGGCTCCAGCGGACAATCGGATCGTTTACAGCATTAGGGCAAAAGTTATTGCACGGCCCGCCGCAGTCTACTCCCTCCTCGCCCTGATTCTGCTTGTTGTCGAAACACGACAATGCTGGCTTGTTAAGCAACAAAGCCAAACCGGCGAACATTCCCAGGAACACAAAGAGTATTAATAATACGATTAGTTGTCGTTTAAGCGACCAAGACATATGCAGGTAGTATAACTCTAAATCATAAAAACACAAAAGCCCGACATAAAGTCAGGAAAATTTTAAGTTAAATAATTAGTTCTGGCGGCTAGCTACTCTCCCCCGTTAGGAGTACCATCGCTTCAAGAGGGCTTAACTTCTGTGTTCGGAATGAGAACAGGTGTGACCCCTCCGACAAACCACCAAAACTAAACATTCAACTTTATATTTGCAGGTTTTAAAAGAAAAAATAATTTAAGTTTCGACGACTTCCATATTTCCTAATAGGAATGGACTTATTAGTATGTCTTGGCTCAACATCTTGCGATGCTTACACCGAACACCTATCAACGTGATCATCTCTCACGAGTCTCATAACGAACATTAATCTTGAAGTTGGCTTCTCTCTTAGATGCTTTCAGAGATTATCCTTTCCCGACTTAGCTACCCTGCGGTGCCCTTGGCAGGACAACAGGTAGACCAGCGGTCAGTTCACTCCGGTCCTCTCGTACTAGGAGTAAATCTTCTCAATGTTCAACGCCTGCAGTAGATAGGAGACCAACCTGTCTCACGCATGTATTCACCGTATTGCTACGGGCATGGACTATAGCTTCATCTTTCTCACAATAAATTATGAATGAAGATGGCTGACGTTTAGTCTCTACGGGTCGTCCAAAATTTAAATGTTTAAATATTTAAATATTAGAAATTCCCTAGGTGTGATCCGCATGGGACTCCACCGATATAAGTCAGCTCTATCATAGATATCTCTATCTACGACCGCCGTGATTCAAGTAAACAGTATGATGTGGTTTGTTGTATATCATATTCTCGAGGGTTCAGACGGTATAAAACCCACTGTTTAAATATTTCAAAATTTAAATATTTAAATTTAGGTGCTATACGGTCTGAACCCAGCTCGCGTATCTTTTTAAATGGCGAACAGCCATACCCTTGGGACCTTCTCCAGCCCCAGGATAAGATGAGCCGACATCGAGGTGCCGAACACTGCCGTCGCTATGGACGCTTGGGCAGTACCAGCCTGTTATCCCCAGGGTAGCTTTTGTCCGATAATCTTCCACCGCCTCTAATGCGCATGGTCGGTTCACTATGTTCTGCTTTCGCATCTGCTCGACATGTACGTCTTGCAGTTAAGCTGGCTTGTGCCATTACACTATCGCCACGGTTTCCATTCGCGGCTAGCCAACCTTAATAAACTCCTCCGTTACTCTTTAGGAGGATAGCGCCCCACTAAAACTGCCTACCAGATACTGTCTCCGCAAGGTTTATCCTTGCAGGTTAGATTATACACTTCATAAGAATGGTATTTCACTGACGGATCAAGCACAACCGAAATCATACTCTCAAATCCTCCCATCTATGCTACGCAGACAAAACGTATAATCAATATCAAGCTACAGTAAAGCTCCTGGGGTCTTTTCGTCTATCTGCAGGTAGCCGGCATCTTCACCGGCACTGTATTTTCACCGAGCAACATCCCGAGACAGTTCTCCAGTCGTTACGCCATTCGTGCACGTCGGAACTTACCCGACAAGGAATTGCGCTCTATATGTTACCAATGCCTTGCGACATGGGTTTTGTATTTCTACAAAACTCTCGTAATCGCTTACGAGTACGGACTATATCTTCATAATCTTCTCCGTGAGGAGAATTTCATGTCCAGCGTTCAGTCTCTGAGGGGTCGCCGTAGAGGCGACTTCCCTGCTGCTCATCTGTATAAATGAATGTACAGACTCTACAGCATATAGCTAGATAAGGTAGCGCTATCGTCTTTGACTTGCATTAATGACTTATTATGACTAATTTATCTACACAGTACTCTAATTGTCCCAATTCTTTTCGAATTGTCTTGCGACCATCCGAAAACCTTAGGACAATTATAGTTATTGCCGACATTCACCAGGGCTTACGACGAACAGCATACGCATCGCGCCAAGCGCGATGCAAATTTAAATATTTAAATATTTAAACTGCATCACACGCAGTGTGATGCGCACACGGTCACCGGTTGACCTTCTGGCATTGGTCAGGCGTCACCCCCTATACATCCTCTTACGAGTTCGCAGGGAGCTGTGTTTTTGATAAACAGTCGCCAGAGAAACTTTTGTTGTAGCCCACTTGCGTGGGCAGGCCTTATTCCGAAGTTACGGCCGCTTTTTTGCCGAGTTCCTTGGGATGCACTCACTCGTTCGCCTTGGTCTGCTCGACCTGACTACCTGTGTCGGTTTACGGTACGGTTTTTCTGT
Organism: Candidatus Paceibacterota bacterium; assembly: GCA_041660505.1. Taxonomy (NCBI): domain Bacteria; kingdom Bacillati; phylum Minisyncoccota; species Minisyncoccota bacterium. The sequence goes on along the minus strand of JBAZWG010000001.1, from coordinate 590,584 downwards.
AGTTATCTTTAGAAACTTTTCTTGGAAGCGCGCTTTGCATGATCTCCTTTGACGAATCGCGGAATCTTCACACACCTTCACCGTCGTCATTAAAGACAGACTCCCGGATTTTCCTGGGAATCAAGGCGGATGCGCAAACACAAATCCATAATGCGCCATGCATACTACACTTCGTCATTTCATCAGACTACAAAAAAGTACAGGAATATTAACCTGTATTCCATCGGGTCCGACATTCGTCATTCCCTTAGGACCGACTAACCCTTCGCTGATTGACATCGCGAAGGAAACCTTAGTCTTTCGGCGTAGCGTGTTCTAAACGCTATTGCGGTTACTTGTGCCAACATTCGTACTTCGTGTCGCTCCACCACGGGTCACCCCTTAGGCTTCACTGCGGACACGAAAACTCTCCTACCACTCAAGGACTTCATTTTTGCCCCAAGGTTCAACCTTAGGCATTCAAAAGGTTGAACCTTCTGAATTTGCAAAAATGAAGTCCTCAAGTCCTCACCTTCGGTACTACGTTTGAGCCCCGATTATCTTCGGCGCGAAGTCTCTCGATGAGTGAGCTATTACGCTTTCTTTCAAGGGTGGCTGCTTCTAAGCCAACCTCCTCATTGTCAACGAAACTTCACCTCCTTGTGATGCACTTAACGTAGATTTAGGGACCTTAGATTGAGATCTGGGCTGTTCCCCTTTTGACCAACGGAGCTTAGCCCCCGCAGTCTAACTGCCACGCTTTTAGCATGTGGTATTCGGAGTTTGATAGGTCTCGCGATCTTTCGACCTGTCGAGACCTTCCAGTGCTCTACCCCCACATGGAACACGTGACGCTAACCCAAAAGCTATTTCGGAGAGAACCAGCTATTACCAGGCTCGATTAGCTTTTCACTTCTTACCACAAGTCATCCCAATGCATTGTACGACATACGGGTTCGGGCCTCCCCATCGATTTCTCGATGGTTCACCCTGCTCATGGTAAGCTCGCTCTGGCTTCGGGTCTTACATGTACTACACCCCTGTAAACAGGGTGACGCGCTATTAACACTTGGTTTCCCTATGACTCCTCGCGGGTTAACGCGATTAGCCTAGCAGTACATATAAACTCGTTGGCTCATTCTTCAATAGGCACGCCGTCGCGGCATGGCTTGCGCCATCCGCTCCGACTCCTTGTAAACATATGGTTTCAGGTTTATTTCAACGCCCTCACCGGGCTACTTTTCACCTTTCCCTCACGGTACTAGTTCACTATCGATCTTTGAAAGTATTTAGCCTTAGCGGTTAGTGCCGCTGACTTCCCCCAAGCTTATCATGTCCCGGGGTACTCAAGAACAGTAATTAGAGACAACATAATTTCATCTACAGGGCCATTACCTTCTGTGGCTCGACTTTCCAGTCGATTCGATTATTATGCTGTTTTGTAACTCTACTAGAATAAATTCTATATCACTGCCTTATAACACCGAAGTTTTTCTTGCGAAAAAATTCGGTTTGGGCTTCTCCCTTTTCGCTCGCCGCTACTTAGGGAATACAACGAATGTAGGATGTACTGCGGACTATACCGCACCACATCCCACATTCGAATACATTTTGTTTATTTTCCTCCTGGTACTGAGATGTTTCACTTCCCAGGGTGTGCGATCTCGTAGAATTAGTACGAGTCTCATGACTCATCGTCATGAAGGTTTCCCCATTCGGACATCTCCGGATCAAAGGTTGCTAGGCACCTCCCCGAAGCTTATCGCAGCCATGCTACGTCCTTCATCGCCTTTCAAAGTCTAGGCATCCACCATATGCTCTTATATTTCCTATTAGGAAATATGAAAACCGTCTTTGCTTAATTGTTTTTTTCTTTCTTTTTCCTGCCCATCTTCATCATGGTAGACCCCAATAAAATTGGTTAACACCAGTGATGCGATGGAATTAAATTTTCAAGTTACGGGTCGTTCTGATGAATCTCTCACCCGCCTCACCGGCGGATTGTCCCTCTGGGACAAAAAAAATCGCTTGTGGCGATTTAAGAGTACGCACAGATGCGAATCTCCTTAACCGCTGCGTTTTTTGTTGAGGATTTTTTGCATATCTGGATGGAGTACATCTTACAGGAAAGTGCTATCGAAGTCAAGGATTTTATACCCAACAAAAAAGCCCTTATTTCTAAGGGCTTTTTTGGAAGATAGTTTCTATTATTCGTTGATCTCGTGGCGGAGCTTTTTAAGATAGTCCGCGGCTGTGTCTTTGCCTCCCAAACCGAAGGCAAGGCCGATAGCGAGCGAGAAGGCTGCAATGATGCCCGTGAAGAGGGTGTGGATCAAAGCTGACGCGACGCCGATCTGGTAGAGTGCCACAAGTATCGTAAAGATCCATACCGCCCATTTGGTGAGGCCACCGACAAGGTGGGATGAGGGGAGGCCCATCGTCCTTGCTGAAGCCACAACGGTCTTCTTGAGGAAGTTCGCAATGACTGCGCCGAAGAGCAACATGAGCGCCGCGGCAATGAGATTAGGGAGATAAACAAGCACCTGACCCAGGAAATCATTGACCTGTGTAAGGCTCAAAATATTCAGGCCGGCAACGAGGAAGACGATGATAACAAACCACTTCACACATTCACCGAGGAAGCGTCCGCTATTCAGCTTCATGTCGGCATGGGCAAGTAAATCCTTAAGACCGAGCCCTTCCAAGAACTTATCGAAATCGATTGACTTAAAGAAGCGCTCAATCAAATTACCCAAAACGCTGCCGATTATCCAACCGGCGATGAACACGATTATCGAAACGAACACGCGTGGAACGAAACGTATGACGCCGTTACCGATGTCGGTAAACGTCATATACAAAGTGTCACTCCATTCTTGCCACATATATAATTATAGTTAATTACTAGTGACACTAGTATACTACACTACAAGCTTGTCAACCACGACATCATGTGGATAGTCGAGGATATCGCGGATGAGCTTATCGTACATTCCCAATCTATATTTATATTCTTCTGTCTCAAAAATAGAATATGTGAGCTCGTGGCCTATCTCCGCCTCCATTGTTCTGATAACATTCTCGATTACCTTTTTGCGCAGAGCATCGCCTACAATAAGTAAATCTGCTCGGCGTTCTTCGAGCTTCATAAAGACGCCTGACACGATAATAAGCTTGAGTTGACCAGTGCCTTTGAATCGTTCGACTATCTGTTTCTTCGTGAACGGTTCGGTATTGAATAACAAGTGTTTGACTGACTGTAACAGTTGGAAGTCGGGGTTGAGCTGGAGACCATTCGCGCGCTTGCGGTTTGCCTTCTCCCCTGTCCAGAACTTGCGATCTTTAATAAAGCCGATCTTGAGCAAATTCTTAAGCTCGCGCTTGGCGTTCTTGATCTTGATCTGGCTACGCGCCACCACTTCTCCTTCTGTAAATATATAATCAGGATTAGCCAAGAAAAGCCGCATCAGTTTGACTTTGTCTATGCCTCCCAATAGCGTCCCCAAAAGTTCTATCATAGGCTGGTTATACTACACGATTTCAGGGAAAATTCAAAAGCCCCCGACACGTGTCGCATCGGGGGCTTCCTTCATGCTATTGGCCCGGCATGAAATCGGGGTCTATTCCCGCGCGGAGCCGAGATCCTCGTCGAGCATCTCGGCGGCCTTCGCGATAGACACCTCGCCAGAGGGCAGTGCCTTCAGGCGAGAGATGATATCCGGACGACCGAGTTCTGCCGAGAGGTTGTTGCACGCCTCTTCGACAACAGGGCTGATGAACATCAGCAACCCGTGGGGCAAAAACTCGCTCGCCTCCAACCTTTCGGTAAAGGCGTTGCGGGTGTTTCCCGCCACAGACTCTCGTTCCAGGACGAGAAGAATGGAATTCAGTTTTCGACTGCTCATTCCTGACTCCTTTCGCTCTTTCCATCATAATTACAGGATCACTAAAACTATATAATATAAATTGTACTAAGTCAAGTATCAAAATCAGCCTCTCTGCGTTATAGTATGTACGGCGTTTGGAGGGTTCGCCCTCTCACGGCTCTCAAGCTGTAGCCAAGCGCCGACAAAACACATCACTTAAAACGTGGTGTTTTTTGTTTTTAGTCTTCTTCGGGAACGCCATCATGTAAAATCCTCGATTTTGTGATTTCGTTCATGCCCCAGAATGGTATCAAGCTCCAAAAGAAATACTGCCCGCTTTCTATTTGTTTTAAAATAACCCTAACGCGATTTCTTTTGACCACTGCAATAAATTCATAGTAAGTTACGAGTTTTAAAATGCTTTCGGTTCTCCCGTGCATACGAACGCGTTCAAACTTTTTTGTTTCCTGAATGCCCTGTAGTGTATGCGATGCTTTGAGAATTTCTGGCGCAAGCGAGAGCAATTTAAATCTCATGTATTGGTCTTCGATATTACGCGGCTTTTCGTGACGCTTAAATTTAAGATGTTCAAGACCTGCTGCTGTGAAAGAAACTTTTGCTTTGAGATACGGACAATAGACTTCGCCAACTGACTTATAGAAAGCTTCACCTTTTTCTTTTACCAACTCAAAATCTGAAGTAATCATTACGGGTTATTGTAGCAAATTCCTAACCGAGCCACCAAGGTCTCACCTCTGTCCTGTCGCTCTATGCGCGACTTGGGTTGGCCTGAGGAGAAACCTTATTGGCTCAAAGAGAAAATCCGCCCGAAGGCGGATTTTCTCTTTTATCTTTCCCCTCTCCTTGGGGGAGGGGTCAGGGGTGGGGCTGAATTTACTTGAGTGTTACTTTAGAGTAACTTTACCTCCCGCTGTCTCGATCGCCTTCTTGGCGGCTTCGGCTTCCTCCTTCTTCATGCCCGCTTTGAGCATGACCGGGGCACCGTCTACCATGTCCTTGGCTTCCTTTAAACCAAGACCGAGGATGTCTTTAACTGCCTTAATGACGGCAACTTTCTGTTCGCCGGCCGAGGTGAGCTCAACGTCGAACGAAGTCTTCTCTTCTGCCGGAGCACCTGCTGCGGCTGCGGCCGGAGCGGCCATCATTGCGGCTTGGGCAGTCACACCGAACTTCTCTTCCAAGATGTGCACGAGCTCTGAGAGGTCGAGCACACTCATCGTTTCGATCTTGCTGACGATGTCAGCGAATTTTGCTGGAACTTCCATAATATTTTATTGATTAATTTCCTCCGACGCTCGCCTCTGGCGAGGTACGGAGAGCCGACCGAAGCGTCGGCTTAATTTTTAGTTTTCGACACGCCATCAAGAACACGCACAAATGATCCGGGTACTTCGTTGAGTGTTCTGACAAAGCCTTGAATCGGCGCGTTCATGACGTTCACCAATTTGCCGAGGAGCTGTTCGCGCGAAGGAATCTTGGCGAGCGCCTCAACTTCGGCGATGGCAAGATATCTGCCCTCCAACATACCGCCAGCCACACCAAGCACATCCTTGAACTTCTTGACGAACTCCGCGATGCCTTTTGCAGGAGCAACTGCGTCCGTACTATAGGCCACTGCCATCTCGCCTTCGAGCTCAGGCAAGGTGCCCTCTATCTTTGCATCAAGCAGTGCGCGCTTGACCAAAGTCTTCTTCGCGACGTAATAGCCAACGCCCTGTTCGCGAAGCGACTTGCGCATCGCGTTCTGGTCGTTCACCTTAACGCCTTTGAATTTGACGAAGACGAGCGATTGGGCGTCTTTAAGCATCTCTGCCAAGGTCGCCAATATCTCTGTCTTCTTTTCTTTGTTGATTGCCATATTTGTAATAAAAAACGGCCAAAAAATAATAGCCGCTGTAATCGACCTGCCCGACAGTGCCAGTCGTTGGCAGGCGGGCCTCGGAAGGACTTATGGATGCCTTCTTTCTACGGCTTACATCGGCTACTATAGCACGAACTTTTTATGAAGTCTACTCCGCGGTAAAGCTTGCAGAAATGGGTTGATCCGAAGAATCTTTCATGATAGCGGAGGCAGAGTAGTCGAGGGTATCTGAACTGTACGGCACTAACGCAACGAAATATGATGAGCCGGACTCAGTGGCGCGTTGCAGCGGCACAACCGCCAAACTGCTTCCGGCGGCGAAATGTTTAGCGCCCAATACCTTGCCCGTGGCGCCGTTGTTGTTATCACGTACCTCTACCCAAACAGTCTGGTCGGCGGTTATTGTAACCTGTACGCTTTTACCCGCTGGCTGATTCTCTACACTGACGCTATTCAGACCTTGAGTGGAGACGGGGTTTGACTCGCTGACAGACGCTTCTTGTTTTGTGACCTCGCTTGTACTTGTTGCCTCACTTGATGGCTCGTTGTTTATTTCCGCTGTCTTGCTGTACCAGAGCAAACGACCGAATATCAAGCCGATGAAAATGCCTATGATAGCGGTGAGAACGAGTTTATTCGAATCGCTCATATATTTAGTTTTTAGTTTGTAGTTATTAGTTTTTAGTAATCACTTGGCGGTGTAGGAAGGCGCTGTTTGAGTAGTGTCCTCATAATCTGTCACGTACTTGGTAATACCCAAAACTACCACAATGATAACGATAAATGCAATAGTGAACTTCCAAAAGGTGTGGTCTAAAAATTTCATGTTTATTTGTTAAATAATGACATAATATTGGCAAAAAATCCTGTGGGTTTCTTCACGGTGATAATTTTGGGGACAGACGAGGTGGCTACCGCTTTTACTGTCACAATTTCTCGCTTAACCGGCACCGTAATTGCAACGGGGCGAATATCCATTGGTGCAATTTTCTTCTCTAGTGCCACGAGCGCTCGCCGTACGTCAGCAAGAGTCGGCTTATTAATTATGTTTACAGAAGAAGTGGCTATGGCCGGTACCTTACTATTCACCGCCAAGTATTGTTCTGGTTTTTTAATGAATGTGTGCATTGTTTCTTGGCCCGGAGTAAGCAAAACAACAGACGTGTGATCTTCAATCGTCAATTTCGTAACCGAATATGGCAGTGTGATATGTTTGCCGGCCAGAATTATCGTATCACGAGGGAAAACGTACGAATTCATACCGGACGCGAGTGACCAGCGCGCGAGATTAACTTCTGTCTTGCCTTGATTAAAGATCTCAACGTTGGCATTCTGAATACCGGCTTGTGCGTGAGTTATCATTATTTGCGCTGGCGCCACGTGTACCAACGTCCTATCAACCGCCGCCAAGTCCGACTTCTGCGTGTTCATGATGACCACATAATCGCCGGGGTAGCCGTAAGCATGCTCAATATTTTCTCCATGCGCCGTAGTACCATCACCGAATGACCACACGGTATCAAGCGAAGTAACTTTCTTTCCAGCCTGATCAACCGCTGAAGATGAAAAAGTAATTGGCGCATGAGTTACAGCAATGCGCTCGCGCCCGGCATCAGCGACAAGCTGTAATTTTATTTTAATATCGTCGCTCGTCGGCAAAGCGCTGTCGTGTGCGGAGATCGCGGAGAGTGCTGTCTGTGACTCTATTATTTCTGTGGTGGTGGAAGCTGTCTGTTCAGTAGTCGTAGCCGAGACCTGGGTCGTCGTCGCTGTTTCGACTACACTACCCACAGTTATCGGTTGTGTCGCTGTCCAAGAAGTGCCACTTGTACGCAGTACTAACCGCGCCGTGAGTGTATAATTACCGGCTGTACTATCTTTGTAATACACTGTTCTGTTGGCAGTATTCTTACTCATCGTTACTTTCTCAATGAGTTGCCAATCGGTACTATTAGAAGAAAATTGCCCGGTAAATGAAGATGTGGTCAGATACAGATCCCCGGTTTCAGGGAGTTTGTCGTTAGCTTGAATAGTGATTTTATCCGAAGATACACCGACAGCAACATTCTGCTGTTCATTACTGAATGAGATATTAGTTACAGAAGCTTGCGCAATATTCCCCATGAGCACCACCCCGAGAAGTCCGATCAGAGTGAGGTGTTTCGGCATAAATTTATAGCGCGTCTATCTCTGCCTGAATGGACGGTATCATGCTTGCATCCTCGGGAATGGCTTTTGCTTCTACTAGTGCTTTCTCATAAAATGTCTTTGCGACATCTTTCTGTCCGATGTTTTTATAAAACTGGGCGGTCAACACCAGCAAGTCGATACTGCGCGGATTTTTTTGCAAGCCGACATCCAAGATCGCCTTGGCTTTGTCGTTCTGCTTATTCTGGGTATACAAGTCATAAAGACTGCGGTATCCGGCAATGAACTTCGGGTCAAGCTCGACAGTCTTCTTCCAATTCAGTTCCGCCTGCGCGGAATCTTTCAAATAATATTGATAGAGATCGCCTAAATTGTTATAGGCCTGCTTATCCGTTGGCTGTAATTTCTTCGCATACTCCCACATATCGCGTGCCTTGGTGTAATCCCCCGCCATCTTGCGGTAGAGGCCAATTGACAGCCAGCTGTTAAAATCGCCTGGATTTGCGGTCAACTTTTTTACGAGATCTGTAATTTGTGTGCGGATTATCTTCTGCGCATCAGGGCTTACATTCGCTGTCGCCGAAAAAGTAACAGCATCGCTAAGCGTGGGCACAGGTTTCGGCAATTGGCCAGCAGGCACTTGTTCGAGCGTAATCGTGCTTGGGTTATCTGCGTCGGTCTCGAAGGTTATTCCGCCGACTGTCACTGTTTTCTTTTTCTTCGCTGTCGATGTTGTAGCCGTTTGTTCAGTGCTCGCAGTGTTTGTTTGTGCGGGCTTCTTGCCACCATACATCATATAAGAACTGGCGAGTCCGACTATAATACCGGCGACAATGCTAAATGTTATTTTCTGTGTCATGGCAATATATTAGCACAAACAAAAACTCCCCGCCAGATTTGACATGGCAAGGGAGTTTTTGTGTTATTTCTTCTTAGTTTACTGCATTAGCTTGAGCTGTGCTTGGAGCTCTTTGATCTTATCAAGCAGGGTCTTGATAAGCGCAAGTCTGCTTGCTGAAGTAGAAGATGTGGCCGCAACAACAGACTTCTGAAGCTCGAAGAGCTCTGCCATCTTGGCTCGAGTGGCTGGCCCGAATGTGCCATAGCCAACTTGACCAGACTTCGCAATCTTATACTTGACCTGGAACTTCTTAAGCGCGTTCTGTGTCGCAGTATCGAACTTGCCTGTAGTCTTTACCGCAACACCTAGGTCAAGCGAGAGAAGCTGTTGCAAGCGTTTGGCATCAGCATGTGTCTGATTCTTAGCAAGAGCTCTGGTGAATACCGGCGATACTGCTACTGCCACTTTTGACGGATTAGCATTCACGATTGCCGGAACATTCGGAGTCTGTGTTACCGGCGGAACAACGACCGGAGGAACCACCACTGGCGGAACAACTGCGGGTATCGTAATTACTGGGGTTGTAGACACCGAGCCGCCGCCGGAAGAAACGACTGGCGTGGGGGTTGGCGTAGAGCTTCCGCCACTACCGCTACTACAAATGATACTTGTTGGAAAGACGGTGACGGTCACAACACCTGTCGCAGTATATGTCTTTGTAGAATTGCCCGGGACACAAGTGCTTGACGAAAGATTGGCGCTTGGCGCATCGTCACCGATTTGAGAACTATCTGCCGTTTTTACCGTAACTGATGAACCGTTACCAAGAGTTACTGCGAAGTTGGAGGCATTGACCGAAAGCGTTGAGATTGTAGCGCTTGATCCACTGACGTTGAACGTGACTCCGCCAGTGACGATTGATACGTCAGTCGTGAGCGTTACGTCATCTGCTGCTGCCAAGGCCGTAAACGGCATGGCCAAGAGCAACCCGACTGTAGCTGCTATGTATTTTTTAATCATTATGGTACTAGTTAGTAATTAATAGAGTACCAATGATTATCGAATACCTATGAAGTTAAAGGAGTACGGACCGAAAGTAGTACCTGCGATAATACCGCTGTTCACCACGTCAACACCAATAGTCCCAGCGCCAGTCGAAGAGGCGGCGGCAATACGGAAGTTGACCGGGATGGAACTTGTGGCCATGATAAATATACGGTGACTGGTAGTGACAGTCGTTGCTCCGGTTTGAGTACAAGTAAATGATGCTGATGACGTAGCTGCGGGGGCGGCTGCGGCAGCCATGTCACATGTACCAAAGACGATGCCATTGATTGTTGTACCCGGGCTACCGCCGTTAACCTGCAAGCTGCCAACTTGTACTAATCCTGTCGTTGAGGCAGTAGAAAGAATCGTATTGCCCGTAACACCGAAAGTTCCTGTGGTGGTAGCATTACCGGCCAACGAGACTCGCTGTCCTGATTGTCCAATTGTAATTGTAGTTGCATTCGTACCACCGATTAACAATGTGCCTGCGGCCTTGGCATCGATACTGCCACCTGCAGTGACAGCCAATGAAGGAACACTGACTGTGCCTGTTGTCGACGCCGTACCATCAGTACCCAATGTCGTTGTACCAGTTGCACCGAAAGCGGCTGCTCCGTAACCGCTAACAGCACCAATGTGTGTGGTGGCTGGTGTAATCAAGAGTGATGTCATGTTTGTCGGGCCAAACGAGAGAGAGCCGGCCGCGGTCGTATCAATACTCTGGCCAGGGGTAATTTGTAATACCTTTGCCAGAACAGTAGCAGTCGTTGATGCATTACCATTTGTGGCGATTGTGGTGGTGCCCGTAGCACCGAATGCTGCGACACCATAGCCAGAAGTGGTACCAATAATAATAGCTGAAGGTGCTGTTAGCGCGCCAGCTGTACTAATCGTAGTAGTACCAGTACCGCCAAAAGTCGCCGCACCGTAACCTGCCGTCGCACCTATAACAGTGAGCGTACCGCCAGTACTAATATTGGTACTGATAGTCGTTGCCGCACCCACAACTCCTGCTGTGAGCAAGAGGGACCCAAGAACCGTAAGGGAGGTCTTGAGCACATCGCCTCTCTTGAAAATTCTAGACATAATTTTCTAATTAATTACTAAATTGCTAATATAACGCCCGCGAAACTTTTTATTCGCGAATGCAGTTCCATTGTACTCTTGTTTTGCCAAGATATCTAATTGTAATGTGTGGATAAGTGTGTTGTTAACTCTTGGGATTAGCCCCTCCCTCATTCCCTCCCCGAAGGAGAGGGAAGAAAATTCAGATTTCGGTTTCCCCCTCTCCTTCGGGGAGGGGCAGGGGTGGGGCCAAACACAAAACCCCCTCCGACATTCCGTCGGAGGGGGTTTTGGTATCTATCACTAGGTTCTAGACCTGTGAATCGATATTTGAAGTCTTATCCCAAGTCACAAGCAAGGGGTAAGAATTTAAGACTAGTTCGTGCGGTTCTGGGACAATCCGGAGGTAGGCAAACCAGGGATCTGGTAACCGTTCGTCCAGTCATTTGCAGTACGTATCGAAGTCGTGGTCGCATTCGGTGACCATACGAAGTCGTTATTAGTACCGCTTACACCAGCCTCAACAACCGCGGCATTCGCCATGAATGTGGTCGCTAATCCGGGATAGGCATTGTCACCCAAGAGCGTCGTACCAACCGAATAGGTTGTCGTCGACGGGGTAACCGTACCATGTACCTGGAAGTAGCGCGTCTGACCTGCTGGGATTGATACAGAACTTGCTACTCCAGCGCTGTCGGTGACAGTCATACCAATGACTGTTGTACTATCAGCCCATGCAGCCAATGAGACGTTCGTGCTCTTCAACTGGCCGCCGTTTGATACTCCAGACACACCTTGTGAGTAGGCTGCATCTGTGTAAGCAAAGGCATTCAAGTTGCTGATCGTTGCCGATGTCGTTGCAAACTTGACATTGAAGCTCGTGAGAGCCACATCGCCTGAAGGTGATGCTGTTACCTTGAAGCGGATCAGGTTACCGTCAGAAGCGACTCCTCCTCCTGTTACAGAGAGAGTGTCAATAGCAACTGTCGGATATGACTTGAAGACACGGAGACCGCCTACAGCGGTCGAACCTGTAGCTTCGAGAGTCGAGCCTGATTGAACTCCAGTACCTTCCGCATTCAAGAAGTCAAGCTTGACTAAGTGACCTTGTGTACCGGATTGGTTGGTACCAACCTGGGCGAGGTCAGCCTTGATCGTAATGAGCTTGTCGATATCCTTCGGGAGCGGAACTCCAGCGGGATTCATGAGTGTGAGTGTGGTTGTCGCGAATGAGGCAGAACCAGTAATGGTCTGGGTACCTAAGAGAGTACTGCCATCCCATACTGTGTACTGCAACAAGTCGGATGACGAAGACGATGCCACTGTGGCATTTGTCAACTGAATACCGAGCTTGGTCAAGTTGACGCCTTCATTAGTTGCGCGGAAGCGAAGCACGTTAGCAACAATGCCGGTTGCCGGCACGTTCGCACTTGACCCAACAACAGTGTATGAAGGAGCGGAAGAATCTTGAGACACTGCAAACGAACCTGCGGCAATCGTCATCGCAGGACCCACAGAAGCGCTATAGGTCGTTCCGACTGTATTGCCGGAAGTTTGGCCAGTGGCCGTTCCCAATGCACTTGCCGCAAGGCCGAGACTGACGATGTTGCCCGCAACTGCTGCTGTTGACAAGTTACACTTGGCCGAGAGAGTCTTGGTGGTCCCCTTGGTTACGGTGTAAGAGTTGTCGAATGTCCAGGCAATCGTCGTAGCAGTTGGATTGACAACATTCGAACCTGTCGTTATCGAAACACCAGCATCATTGTAGATCTGACAGTTCGTAAGCGAAGTGGTTGCGAATTCGGTACCGGTGCTCGTGAGCGTACCGGTGAGCGAAGAGAAGCGTACATCTTCACCGGACTGCGATGCGTCAAGCTGGTAGTTCGCGAGAAGTACGTTCGTACCGCCGGACACAATGCTCTGTGCTACCGGCTGTGACGAGACAGAAACTGCGAGCGCACCGGACTTAACCGTCATCGTATTGAGCGCAGTACCGGCCGGGAAGGTAATTGTGTTACCCGTTGTCTGGCCTGTTGCACTCGAGAGCGTGAACGAGGAAACCTGATAGGTGTTACCCGTACTTGCGGTCGAAGGCACCTTACCCTTAAGGGTATAAGTGTGTGCTCCGATCTTGTACGTTACCGTATCGGTGAAGGTCACTGTCTGGGTCGGCGTGTTACCTGTAGCAGAAACTCCATCGACAGGACCGGCGACAACTGCACCGTTCTCATCAACGAGAGTTACACTTGTAAGCACACCATTTCCTGCAACCGCTGTTGAGGAAGCGATTGTGAAGACATGTGACTGAACCGCTACCGGCTCACCCTTGAGGTCTACAATATAGCCACCCAAGATCTGATTCGGAACATTGACTGCAATGTTCTGCGAAGGAACCGATGTGGCCTTCTGGAGACTGGTTACCGAACCGGCGCTGATCGTTAAGACCGAAGCGCTATAGAACGGCGTACCAATCGTACCGGATGACGCACAAGAAGTGCTTGAGTTGATGAATTCAGAAGCTGTCGTTGCTGTTGAAGCAACTGCGTTACAGTTGGCCGTAGCTGTACCGATGATACCGTAGCCGTAGGTCTCACCCGTCATGTAGATATCGGTGTTCTTGTAAACATCGAATTCTACAGTTCGGCCTGAAGAACCAGCACCTACGAGGTCACCAGTTACATAGAGATCCTTTGAGAGACCCTTGTCAATCAAGAGGCCGCTTGTACCGAAGATTGTCGTGTAGTACTTACCGTCTGCCGACACAGTCGTCGGATATAGGGTGCTGTCGCCATCAACTTTAGTGATGACATTAGCAAGGTCGCCTGATGCGGCCGAGCCTGACTGGTACCAGCGAACAGACTTGAGGATTACGCGTTCTGCTGAACCCGCGGTAACGCGTAGACCAGAGAACTTGTAAGCCGTCTCACCGATCTGCTTGCTTTGAGCCGTGTTAGGGTCAAAAGAAGAAGCGGCGAAAGTTGCCGTACCAACACTCAAAGTGTTGTTAATCGTCTGCTGGGCGCCGAGGATCGGGAAGGTTCCTGATACCGTGGCGGCAGTCTGGATACCCATAACATTGAGCTGGGCAACTTGGCCTGCGTATGAAGTCTCATCCGCTGCCATGTTACCGGCGATGGTGTAGGTGGCTGAAGTACCGGCCTTGACAGTGAACGGATCACCCACTGTTGCGGTGTGGTCCGAGTTCAAAGTCTTGGCAATACCGAGCTGTGTACCATCACTGCTCAAGAGAACGACACCGGCGAAGGCCGCATCTTGTGCGAGACCTGCGCGCTGGACGGTGACACCTGTCACAGAGACATCAGACGCACCTGCGGTGAGTGTGAAGGTTGTGAACGGAACACGCGACGTACCTTTCGGTGCGAGCGAGTTCATCGGCTGAGTGGCAGAAGAAACCGTGAGGGTTCCTGCACCAGTCGTAGTCGTTGTGGTGGTTGTACCGCCGGCACAGGACTGTCCGGTTGTCGGACTGAAGCCACTAGCTGATGTACAGCCGGCCGGAAGTGTCGTGGTTGTGGTTGTCGTTGTACCAGAAGCACATGACTGTCCGGTTGTCGGACTGAAGCCACTAGCTGATGTACAGCCGGCAGGGAATGTACTGGTAGTAGTGTCTGTACTAGAGACCGTACCTGACCACTCATTCAATTTTGCGCGAGTGGCTGGGCCGACTGTTCCTGTCCCGTGGGCCAAGCCGATCGGGGCAAGAATCTCATCTGCGTACTTCTCTTGGAATTTAATAACTGCGCGTTTCGTTGCAGGACCAAAGTATGAAGTCTCTGCACCCGGAGAACCTGCGCCAGTTACAGATACTTGTGTATCTGAATCCTGGTTCAAGAGCTCTTGAAGCGCCTTAACGTCAGCACCTGTGCTACCGAGCAAGAGATTCTTGCTGAAGGTGTAACCTGACGATGCTGATCCTCCTCCTTCGGCCTGACCTTGTAGGGTCTGAACCTGCGAGAGAAGAGCGTCGATTTGAGATTGAAGTTCTGCTGCGGTTGCGGCAGATGCAGGCACTACGAGTGCCCCACCAACCATGACCACTGCAGTCATCAAGCCCGTCAAACCTGAAATGACTTTCGTCACTTTCGAGTTTTTGAACTTTCTACTCATATATATTGTTTCTAATAAATGATCCTTCTTTCGGGCTACGAGACCTTAGAGAAGAACCGCATGCGAGGGACCTGGCTTCGACAAGTCACCAAGTAATCCATCGCATTTTGATACCAAACTTAATTCTTAAACATTCCGATTTTAGTAATTGTCGGAATGAGTTTAAGACAAACTTAAAACACAAAAACATTTCTATCGTTACTGATTTATTCTGTTTTCAAAGTTCAGGAAATGAATACCTGAATACAGAGACGACTCAGGACAGTACCCGCCTAGCGGAAAGTATAGCCGTTCGTTCATCAATCTGCAAAGCCATTATGTGGATAAGTAAGGTGTTTTAAGCCTTTTTTACCCCTATAAGAGCGTCCGTCAATAATAGCTTTTTGGGGCTCAAAAGTCAACTTCGCCTCAAACACAAGGCAGTCTTCTGGGGCTCACAGAAGACTGCCTTGTGTTTCGTCTATTATGCTCGCATGTATCGGCTCCAGCGCCGCTCCCCTATCTTTTTGAGTACCTTGCGACTAACCAGCCCAAGGAGGTCGCGTTGGATAGTTTTCTCGCTTATCCCTTTAATTTTTGAGACGATGTCACCAAGCGAATAGGAGTTACGACCTTCTATTATATTGAGTATTGATTCTTTACGAGAAAGGCCTTCCGGAGGATTGTGTGAACTTTTTACGCGTTCAGACGACTTATGTCCTTTACTTATTTCATGTCCGATAGAAATCTTTTTGGCTGGTAATTCCCTTGTCGGCAGGATCTCTTGTTCCGGCATGCTTTTTGTAAAATAATTTCCGAGCTCCAAATATTCACGCTCGAGCACAGATACATTACCCTGGCCTATTATTTTTGCACTTTTTGCGACATACAAACTAGAGACTATGGAGCCGGCAACTTTCTCCAGATGCGAAGTGTCGGACAGCAAACTTTCTTGCTCTCCGTATATCAACTCACGTACGTCCTCTACAAGTCTAAGCGACATGCGACGAAGTTCTTCTCGCAGAGGCTCTCGCCCCGACAAATGCCCGGTCACTATGTGAATGGCGACCGATAGCTTCTCTGTCTTTAATAACAAAAACTTACTATTTTCTGGTGTTTCACCATACTGTCTTATAGAGTTTTCTGTCATGTTTTGCTGTCTTTTATCTCTTCTGTTTCTGTTTGTCTTATTGTGTTTTATACAGTTCTTGTCGGACATTCTTCTTCTGTTGTGACGCCAGTATATATAAGACATGTCCGACATACAAGCTTGACGTTACCCGGCAGGTATTCCCCTTCTGTAACAATGCTTTTCTGCTATACTTAGCTATATTTCTAGATATTGTATGGCAAGAAAAAAAATCAAGAAGAGTGAGCGCGATAACGTTGACGAGAAGACCTCATCGGGTTTCTTTTCTAAAGTTAATGAGGGCTTGAAACACGAGACCAAGCACGGGGTGCTTGCTGTCGCTTGCATCCTTTTGGCACTCCTCCTATTCCTTGCCAAGTTCGGCTTCGGCGGTATCGTATTCAAGGGCGCGTACTATTATCTGTATCTCCTATTTGGTTCAGGGTATCTGCTATTCCCGCTTGCGCTCGCTGTGCTCGGCTATCTCTTCAGTAAAGCGATGCGGCCGCAAATGGTGACGACCTCTGTGTTCGGCAGTGCAATACTTTTCTTGGCGGCTCTCGGACTCATGGACTTGCGCTTTCGCCAGCCGACGCACGGCTATCTTTCCGGCGGTTTAATAGGACAGGGCTTGGCTGTTGTTCTGGATAAACTTTTCGACCCGACCGTCAGTATGATTATATTGACTGCTGTGGCGGTCGTGGGAATCCTGATACTTCTTGATACGCAAATATCGCTTGATGGTAAATTATTCGGGAGACGTTTATGGGGTGAGGAACCAGAGTCTGAAGACGAAGACGTGGATATCGAGAAGCCAGAACAACTCAAACTCGCCGCACAACCCGAGGGGACAAAGCCTGAAGCCAGACCAGAGACACCAATAGATAATTCCAATAAGAAATCTAGAATTATAGCATCGGCTAAAACAGCTGAAATTTCAGAGGAAGAATTCTCAACGGCCTTCAGAAGCCGTGGCGCATTCGTGCCCCCCCCGCTCTCTCTTTTAGAAGAAGATACCGGCAAACCGGGCGTAGGCGACATCAAAGCGAACTCCAATATTATCAAACGCACCTTGCTTAACTTCGGTATTAATGTAGAGATGGACGAGATATCAATCGGCCCATCGGTTACTCGCTATGCACTTAAGCCGGCCGAAGGCGTTAAACTCTCGAAGATTGTAGCCCTGCAGAATGACTTGTCGCTTGCGCTTGCGGCGCACCCTCTTCGCATAGAAGCACCGATACCTGGCAAGTCACTCGTTGGCATTGAGATACCGAACACAACCAAGACAACAGTGCGCTTGGGATCAATGCTGGCCTCTGATCAATTCGCTGGCTCAAGCAAGCCGCTCCTTATGGCAATGGGTCGTACCGTGTCGGGCGCTGCATTATTTACCGACCTTGCCAAGTCTCCACATATGCTTATTGCCGGTGCGACCGGTTCCGGCAAGTCTGTGACTATCCACGCACTCATCTTGTCACTCTTATACCGCAATTCGCCCGAGGCGATGCGCTTTATCATGATAGACCCAAAGCGCGTCGAGCTCACACTTTACAACAAAATCCCGCATCTTTTGACGCCGGTTATCACCGATGCGAAGAAAAGCATCTTGTCTCTTCGTTGGGCCGCGAAGGAAATGGAACGCCGATATGAAATATTAGAGAGCACCGGTTCGCGCGACATTCAGTCGTACCACAAGAATATTTTTGAACCCGCACTCGAGAAAAACAAAAAAGTAGACGCTGAATTGCCCGACCCGATGCCATACATAGTTATAGTGCTAGATGAACTTGCTGATATTATGACCGCCTATCCTCGAGAGCTTGAGGCCGCCATCGTCCGCCTGGCCCAGATGTCACGTGCAGTCGGCATCCACTTGATCTTATCAACCCAGCGACCATCTACAGAGGTAATCACTGGTCTGATTAAAGCCAACATACCATCGCGTGTCGCCCTCCAGGTACCCTCACAAATCGACTCGCGCACTATTATTGATATGCCTGGAGCAGAGAAACTGCTCGGCGCCGGTGACATGCTCTATCTCGGTGGTGACATGTCCAAGCCGGTCCGCCTCCAATGTTCATTCGTGTCAGAGCCTGAGACAAAGAAGGTGGTGAAGTATTTGATAGATCAGTATGAGGATATGGCCCCGAACGAAATTCACATGAGCGAACCGACCTCTTCAGGCGACATGTTCACAGAGAAGTCTGTTGCCGGCTTCGACAGCGAGAGCTCCGGTGATGACGATGAGCTTTATGAATCAGCAAGAGAGGCGGTAATGCAAGCCGGCAAGGCTTCTACTTCTTATCTCCAGCGCAAGCTTAAGGTCGGCTATGCCAGAGCGGCTCGTCTTATCGATCTGCTGGAAGAAAGAGGAGTTGTTGGCCCTGGCGAGGGCGCAAAGCCGCGCGAAGTGTATGGAGCAAGCGGTTCAAGCTTCGGTCTAGATAAAGACACTGCTTCTGCCGATGCGCTCATTAGCAGCCCCGGGCAATCCACAGGTGGGGACAATTTGAGTAGCTAAAAGACATCGGTCTTGTGTTATACTGATTATTAAAGACATGCATTATCAGACAAAGAAAAAGATAGGGAGATACATAGGCATAATGCTTGCGTTTGTGATTTTGTCTTATACTGCATTCGAGATGAAAGATTTTGCGCGAGGTCCGCAAATTGTAATAGATTACCCGGCCAATGGAGCGACCGTAAACGCTGGTCTTATATCGATCAAAGGAACGGCCGACCACGTATCGTCAATCCAAGTTAATGGCGGAGACCTCTTTACTGATACGCTCGGACATTTTAAAAAAGATATCCTCTTGTCTCCCGGCTATAATGTGATAGAAGTACGAGCACGGGACAAATTTGGCCGACAAATCGAGCGCAAGCTCGAACTCGTAGCAGAAGCGAATTCACCGCATGCTCCGGTTGCCGGACTCCCGACATCAATACGCAGTTATTAGACTATAATAATATGTCACTATGGCAAAAAAAGTAACCGAACGACCTTCGGCGGGAGTTGAGAATGCGATCAAAGCTATTCAGACCAAGTTCGGCGAGGGCTCTATTATGCGTCTAGGTGAGAAGCCACATGTGGACGTTGACGCCGTTCCGACCGGTTCACTAGGCCTCGACCTGGCACTCGGAGTCGGCGGACTCCCCCGTGGTCGTATCATCGAGATATACGGTCCAGAATCATCAGGCAAGACTACTCTGTCTCTGCACGTGATTGCCGAAGCGCAGAAGAAAGGCGGGGTCTGTGCCTTCATCGACGCCGAACACGCCATGGACCCGGAATACTCCAAGAAGCTTGGTGTGAAAATTAACGACCTCCTCATTTCCCAGCCGGACAACGGCGAGCAAGCGCTCGAGATTGCCGACAGCCTCATTCGCTCCGGACAGATTGATGTGCTCGTTATAGACTCCGTCGCGGCGCTTACGCCAAAAGACGAGATTGAGGGCGATATGGGCGCCTTCCACGTCGGCAAGCAGGCGCGTCTAATGTCGCAAGCTTTGCGCAAAATGACTGCCATCGTCGCCAAGAGCAAGACTGTCGTCATATTTATAAATCAGATCAGAATGCAGATCGGTGTCATGTTCGGTAACCCCGAGACGACCCCGGGCGGTAAGGCGCTCAAGTTCTATTCATCGGTTCGTATCGACATTCGCCGCATTGCCCAGATCAAGAAAGGCGAAGAGGTTGTGGGCTCGCGCACCCGCGCCAAGGTGGTCAAGAACAAAGTGGCCGCCCCCTTCAAATTCGCCGAGTTCGACATTATCTACAACGAAGGTATTTCCCCCGAAGGCGAGATCATCGCCCTTGCCGAGAAGCAAGGCTTAATCCAGAAGAGTGGTTCCTCATATGCGTACGGCGATCTCAAGCTAGGCCGCGGTTATGACGCCACCAGAACATTCCTTAAAGAAAATCACAAAGTCCGTGACGAATTAAAGAAAAAGATTATAGAGAACGTAGAAAAAGGCGCCCTAGATATGAAATCCCCCGCGTCAGAATCGGCTGATGACGATAAGGAACCGACTGACGAAGAATAATCACCTTTGAGGTTCGACCTTTTTGGTGCTTAAGGTCGAACCTCTGGGCGTCTAGCGGAGCGCGAATTGCTGAACCGGCACGACAAAATCTTTTCGTATCGCGTCAACCACGAACCAAACAGCCAGAACACCGACAAGCGCTAGAGTTACTTGTACTGACGCTTGAGTGTGAGCGAAAGAGTATTCGAGATAAGACACCATGCGATCTATGCCTCCGGACTGTAGAGTGTTTGTGATCACGTTTCTAAGTGATACCAATTCTCTTAACTCAATAAACAATAGCGAAATTGCAACGCCTTTAAGCAACAGGGAGTGATATGCGGTACGCAAAACCCAAAATGCATACACCCGTCGCATGACTCGCCTCTTTAATTGTTGTACGTTATTCATAATTTTTAAATTTTTACTATTTAAATCTTTAAATTTTCAAAAGTCGTTAGACTTTTGATGCTTGTTCGCGGAAGGCTTCTTTGGCTCTGTGAATGCGAGTCTTGATCGCTCCGACAGATACACCTTCCTCCCGCGCGATCTGCTCCTGCGGTTTATCGTTGATGAAGTGCTCGGTCAGCGCATGACCAAGGTTGTCCGGCAGGGTCGCCACGATTGATTCGACGTAGTCCTTGAGCTCCTTCGAGGCCAGGTCCGGCATCGACTTGTCCGGAAGCACCTCACGTAATTCATCTTTTAAAATATCTACGTCCCCCTTCCTCTTATCTAACTTCTTGTACTGGGTAAAGGTGACATTAATCAGGATTTTATATGCCCATGACGTAAACGAGGCGCCGGGAATCTTCTTGAACTTACCGGCATTAAGGTAAATCTTCACAAAAGTCTCTTGTAAGACATCTTCCACCTCCGGCCTATCGCCCAAAATGCGCTTGACCTTGCGGCGGAACTTCTCTTCGTGACGGTCGAAGATAATAGAAAAAAGCCGCGGGTTGGCGACCGAAAGGGCTAATATCTCTTCATCTGGTTTCATCTCCATATATAACAGCATAGCATATTTTAAGGTTGCTCAAGTAGTTATATATATGCTATGATGCTTGCCTATGTCAATGCTCGAATACAGCGATATCAAGGAGAAGAAGGTCATCATATACGAAGGCGAACCTTATGAGGTGCTTACATCTCACGTCTTCCGTAAGCAACAGCGCAAGCCGGTCAATGCTACCAAGCTCCGCAACCTTATCTCCGGGCGCATTGTTGAATATTCATTCCATGTAAGCGAGAAAGCCGAAGAAGCCGAGCTCTCGCGCAAGCAGGTCAAATATCTTTTTACCAACAAAGGCGAGTTCTGGTTCTGCGAGGCGAATGATCCCAGCAAGCGCTTTGAGCTCCCTGCCGATGTCCTCGGTACGCCAGCCAAGTTCCTCAAGACCAACATGCTGGTTGATGCGCTTGTCTTTGATGAAAAGATAATCGGCGTGAAGTTACCCATCAAACTTGAAGTTAAAGTGACAGAGGCCGCCCCGGGTATTAAGGGCGACACCGCTAAAGGCGGGATGAAAATAGTGAAGATCGAGACCGGCGCTTCCATCGACGCCCCGCTCTTCGTGAACGAAGGCGATACGCTTGTCATCAACACCGAGACCGGCGAATACGTCGAACGAGTGAGTAAATAATAGCTTTTTCAAGTAAAAAGTCCTGCGCCCCGGGAAAAATTCCTCGGGGCGCCGTTGCCTGGCTAGCGATTTGCGTACGCGATCTTGAATTCGCGTTCCGCTTTATTCTGGGCCTCCTCGAGAGAGGAGTCTTCGGGATGCTTCTCCCGTTCGTGGATAACATCCAGCAGTTTCCTTCGAGCCTCGACCCTCTGTTCGACGTTCATACTGGACCTCCTTCCAGCCATGAACTAGTGCCAGGAGACACTATCAGCTATAAAGTCTATACTTAATCCACAGTTTGTACACTGTTTATCCACCGAGTTATCAACTCCAGTGAAAATATGGCTCTAACGCGAGATGAATGGCAAGAGCGACAAGTGTCTGGCGCGCTTGATAGCCGAGTCTAACTTGCGCTGATGCTTGGCGCAGGTACTGGTCTTGCGGCGAGACATAATGCGGGCGTGCGGTGACAAGAAGCGCTTCAAGAGCTCGGTCTCTTTGTAGTCTATCGTCTTGAAGTTATTATTGCAGAAATAACATTGTTTGGCGGATGAGATCATATTCTTTAATTCTATAATTCTTTAATTCTGTTAAAATGGGATATCTTCGACGTTACTTTCTTCTTCGGGGTACTCTATCGTGTCGAGTGCTTCTTTTCCGACGTTCGCCTGTGGCGAAGTCGGAACTCCGGCCCCTCCGGGCATCGGAGTAGATGGACTCCCACCGGCCTTTTGCCCGAACTGGACCGTGTCTGCAACTATCTCCGTTCGGTACTTCTTCTGATTGGTTGCTTTATCGTCCCAACTTCTCGTCTGCAGTCTGCCTTCCACATATGCCGACTGGCCTCTCTTTAAGTATTGTGCGCACAATTCCGCGAGTTTACTGAAGGTAACGACATTGTGGTATTCTACCGATTCTTGCTTGGCACCGTTCTTGTCTTTATAAATACGATTAGTCGCGAGGCTGAATGACGTAACGTTCGTACCATTCGGCAAAGCTCGCTTCTCCGGGTCGCGTGTCAGATTACCGATAAGTAATACTTTGTTTAGGTACATTTTTTTTACGAGAGCAAACTCTCTATTTGCTTATCTATTTCGGCCTCGGAAAGCTTTTTGATTGGTTCGGCTTCAACGCGAGCAACGGGTGTTGCCGTGGGTACCGAAACGAGTTCTGGCGGAAGACTCGAAACAACAACTTCTTCTGGCTTATCCTCGGTCGGAATGCGACGCACAGGACGAACATCGAGATAAGCATAAGTAATTGCCGACCTCAACAGGTGTTGAATTGCTTGGAATTCTTTTTGAATTGCCGGAATCTCTATCGAGTCGATTTCGAACTTTGTCCAGCCGAAGAGACCTTGCTCATAAACCGTCTTCTTGCCTTCCCATGTCTTTGCGACTGGGTATGATAGCGGTCGGAGCTTGGGCGCGTCTGAGCCGAAAATAGTACCGCCATGGCTCTCGATTATCTTCGATATGCGCGTTGTTTCCTCGTTGGCCTTGTCTTCGGCCAAAACGGGGCTTAAAACGAACAGGAGGTCGTATTTGACTTTCTTATTAGTGTCGCTATCCATAATCCGGCTATAATACCAGAGTATCCCTAAAATTTCAACCTGAACTGTCGTATGGCGTTATCTAGGAGCTTGGCTTCTGCCTGTTCTATGCTTATACCTTTTATGAGGGCAACCCTGGCAGCGATAAGCCTGGCATAAGAAGATTCGTTGCGTTTGCCCCGATATGGCGCTGGCGTAATGTAAGGCGCGTCGGTTTCGACCATCATAGACTCTATCGGCACATACTTTACCACTTCGTCATAGTCGTGGGTAAAAGTAATGACGCCGGTGAATGATAGCGTGCAGCCTATAGACAAAAATCTTTTAGCAGTTTCGATATCGCCGGCAAAGAAATGCACGTTGGCCGAAACTTTTGATTTTGAGTGCAGCATATGGAAAGCGTCTTGATAGGCCGTGCCACTGCCGGCATGCTTGCCCGCACGAATATGAAGCATAATAGGCTTCTCCACTTCGTTCGCCAGCGCAATCTGTGCATCGAAGACATTCATCTGTATCTGTTTGGTGTCTTCATCGAGTCTGAAATAATCCAAGCCGCATTCACCAATAGCGACCACCTTCTCGTCTGTAGCCAATTTTCTGTAATAGTCATAATCGAAAACCTCTCCGCGAGAAGTGAAGGGCTTCACCACCTCACCCCCTAACCCCCTCCCCGAAAGGGAGGGGGAATTTTCCGAGAGTTTCCCCTCTCCGTCGGAGAGGGGTGCAGGGGTGAGGTTGGAATTTTCTAGTTCATATGCGTCATGATAAGACTTGGTGGTGTGTATCGGGTGCAGACCGACCGTTGCCCAAGTATGCGGATATTTATGCGCAAGATCTATGGCGGCCTGTGAAGTGTCCTTTTGCGTCCCCACAACGATCTGCCCCACCGCTGCCTCTTCGGCACGTTGCATAATAGCGTCACGGTCTTCCGTATAAGCCGCGAATTGCGGGTGGGTATGAATATCTACGAGCTTGAGCGACATTACTCTTTTCTTAGGAATAACGGTGTCTCCGGTTTTTTGTTGGCTTTGATGCACTCTGAAATTTTCTCGGCAGTTGCTGGCATCACCGACTCAAGGAGCCTGGCCACTCCGGCGAGTCCTTTCATAAGTTCCCGAATAATGACTTTCGCCTTTTCCGGATCGGTCTTATAGAGAGAGAAAGGTTGTGTCGTCTGAATCTTTTCGTTAAGTTTGGTTACTTCGTCCATAACAAATTTCATAGCAGAATCGAACTGATAGTTTTCTATAAAACTATCAAACTCGGGATTATCTGAGATAATAACCTCGATCTTTTCGCCGGCAAGATAGCTCTCACTCATTTTTAGGATGCGGGAAGCCAGATTGCCAATACCGTTGGCAAGATATGCGTTATACGATTCTTTGATTCTCTCGGATGTAACATCGGAATCTTCGAAGGGTGTAACTTCCCTGGCCAGAAAGAAGCGGAGGGCGTCTGTACCATATTCGGCTACTATTTCAATAGGGTTGATACCGTTTCCAAGCGACTTGCTCATCTTCTGTCCGCCGGAGATTATAAAGCCGTTAACGTAGATCTTCTTCGAGTGAGGCAGTCCGGCCGACATAAGCATCGCCTGCCACATCGCCGTCTGCTGGCGCAAGTTATCCTTCCCGCAGACCTGAACGGCCGGCCACCAAGCACCGAATCTATTCATATCATCAGGCCAGCCGATAGCTGAAATATAGTTCACCAGAGCGTCGAACCAGACATACATAACATGGTCATTGTCGCCCGGTACATCTATCCCCCATGGCATCTTTGCCTTTAATCGTGAAATTGAGAAGTCTTGCAATCCTCTCTCGACGAATGCCTTTATCTCGTTCATCCTCCATGGAGGAGAGACGAGTTCTGGATTCTTCTCGTATAAATCGAGCAGCTGCTTTTCGTATTTGGAAAATCTAAAGAAGTAGTTTTCTTCGTCCAAGAGTTCCAGTTTGCGGTTCGGGTGCTCCGGACATTGCCCATTAACCAAGTCCGAATCTTGCTTCTCCAGCTCGCACCCTACGCAATATTTGACTTGATACTTTTTCTTGTAGATATCGCCTTTGGCATGACAAATCTTCCAAAATTCCCCGGCGGCCATTATGTGGTGTTCATCGGTCGTCCGGATGAAATTATTATAAGTCACATTCAGGACCGATTTAAGGGCGTCGAATTTCGCGGCGAATTCATCACAATATGCTTTCGGATCTTTCCCTGCCTCTACGGCCTTCTCGTATATTTTCTTTCCGTGTTCATCTGTACCGAAATTAAAAAAAACTTCGTATCCGGCCTTGCGATAATGACGAGCAAGAATATCGGCACGGATAATTTCCATCGCGAAGCCGATATGCGGCGATGCATTTACATACGGTAGAGTTGTTGTTATGTATATTTTTTGCATGCTAGTTTACTGTTTATTTTGTGCTATTTGCCTACCGGCGAGCTTGCGGCGTTCGTGATCGCCCAGCACCTCCATGAGTATCGTCGCAATGGGCACGGCGATAAGAATGCCGAGAAAGCCGAAGAGTTGCCCGCCGACGATTAACGACAAGATTACCAGAATGGGCGGAATGCCGACAATTTTTCGTACAACTAATGGGTAAATAAGATGATTCTCAAACTGTTGGATGATTATATAAAAGCCGAGGATAAAAAGTCCCATGCCGTACCCTTGCGAGAAGCCCAGGAGCACACCCGGCACGGCCGAGAGTATCGGCCCGAAGACCGGAATGATCTCGAATATTGCCGCCAAGACCGCGAGGAGCAGAGCGTACTTAATACCGAAGACCGCGAGGCCGAGGTAGACGAAAACTCCGATAAGTAAACCGAGGAGAACTTGCCCCTGCATCCAGTAGCCAATTTTCTTACGTGAACGCTTCCAGAGATCTATCAAATATTCTTCGTATTGATCGGAGGCGACAAGTCTGATGAAATTGTCGATGCCATGCTCCTGCACTGCCAGGTAGAATGAGAGTACGAGTATCAAGATAAGCATAAAGAGACTGCCGACGAGCACACCGGCCGTGTGCACTACGTTGCCACCGACAGTCGAGACCGCTCCGCCAGGAACGAATGCGTCAACCAGCGAGAACTGCTGTCTTAACCCGTCCACAATCTGCGGGAAGTTGTCTGTAATAGGTGCGAATATCTCCGCCTTGGCGATCATCTGTGGCAGTTGACGGCTTACGACCATCATGTCGTTGAATAGTGGCGGAACGAAGAAATAGAAAATAGAAAGCAATAATATTGCCGTACCGAGATAAATACTAATGACAGAAGGTATCCGCGGCATGCGATAATTACCCAGCCAGCGGATGGCCGGCTCGATAGCCGAAGCGATAACAACAGAAGCGACAATGGCGATAATAAGGTCGCGCAGAAGGAATATCAGAACAGCCAAAACTACCCAGAAAATTACTCTGACAATGCTGTCATTGGTGATGCTGAATTTGGTATCATGCATTACCCCCTATATTACACTACTTCCTGCTGGTAGCAAGACTCGCAATAGACGATCTCCGGCCGGTCGGGAGCGTACGGTGTCTGAATGGGTTTGGAGCATTTACCGCAGGTTCTCTCCCAAAGTTTGAACGGCAGTAAATTATTAATTCTTTGATTTATTCTTTCGAGCGGGGCGATTCGTGGTATTGGCAGTCCAATGCTTCTGTAAAATTCGAGTTCTTGCTTTATGATTCGATATGCCTTGCCACTTTTCTCGCACTTTAACACGGCATTTAAAATATCGTCTTTAACATCCCTAATATCATCCGGAATTATATAGTCGGTAAACTTGTATTCTGTCGGCGGTTCTTCTCGCCAATTAAATCCGGCCATTAGCGCCTTATCGCCTTGTGTCGGGTAAAAATCTTGGGCGGCTGATTCGTTATATGCAAAAAGCGAGTGCTCTGCCGGGAAAAAATCGCCATACGAATAAATGTATCGGTTGGCAGAAGATACAAAAGGTGCCTTCCTCATATGTTCGATTACTTTCGGCAATAAATTTTTGTATTCGGCCTCTGTGTACTGTTTATTAAGAATACAGTATCGCTTGCCGCGCAAACCGGCACAACCGAAGCAGTCATTGCAATTAACAAGCGAATAGGAGTATTCGCAATTAAATCCGCTTTTTCGATTCATCGGGTCGCTGGAAAAGGAGTATAGCGTTGCTTTACAGTTATATAATCCCCCGCCGTTCGCATTCATGTAGCCAAGCTCGTCATTGCCTACGGAGGTTTCGTCATAGCAATCTTTTATCGAGGCTGCTATATATGCGTTCTTGCAATTCTCGCTCTCTTCTACGTTCCATCCGTTAATGACATTTTTAGAGTTAAAAATATCGTTGCCGGAGCAGTTTACTGTCTTAATCATTGCTGCATATTGATGAGGCGTCTTCAGCCAAACTTCATGCGACTTACTGATGATACTCTCGAGCTCTGCATGGGATCCGAAATTGAGCCTGGACTTTTCTTTCAGATAGTCGTCTTTGCTGAATTGTCTGTTGTAAATGCAATATTGCTTATTGCGCAAACCTGCACAGCCTATGATATTTGTGCACCCGCGGCAGTCGCGTGAGACAAAGGTGTCGATACAATTTCCGCATTGTTCCGAAAAAAACGTACGGTAACAATGATTAACACTCGTGTTGCCTAAACATTGTTCACAGTGAAGGGACCAGTACGAATCGTAAACTTCCTTCCCATACAAACTGTAGACAGTAAAGGCGCAATTTTCGTTATAGTGGCCGCCGAAAGTCAGATAGCATTTTTTGCAATCTGTTTCCATGTTGGAATAATCGCTCTCAACCATGTTTGAATTAAGAATAGAAACATGAGGAACGTTAAAAAGTAATTCATTGAACTGTTCGAAAAATGGGCGCGAAAAGTCGTAATCCTTACCGAATGAAATGCCGTCCCAGTCTTCTGCCCACCAGCATTTATGACAAAACATTCTTGCGCGGTTGGACGAAGAAAATCGAGAAACAACATTCTCTCCGCATTTGTCGCAGGCGCGCCGATACAAAGACTTCATATTGCGTGTCGCAAGACGCTGGATATTTCTGCATTCCGGACAGAAGGTCGGCGGAGGGACTTTTATTTTTTCGTAAAACTCAAAATCTTCCGGTTCGATGACGAAATTTTGCTTACAGTTTTGGCAAGTTCTGGTTTCCATCAATTCAAATACTTATTGACCACCGCTTTGAGCTTAGGTAAATCTTCTTGGATAGTTTTCCAGATAGAATCAAGATCAACTTCGGAATACTCGTGTATAAGCTTGTTTCTGGTTGCAATAATCAGATTCCAGGGAATTCCCTGTTCCAGACAACGGAAGTCGTCCGTCAGGTGTTTCGTTGCCTCACCTAAAATTTCTATTTCGCGAACTATGGCGTCATACACAAGATCGTTTGTCTCCAAATCAGTCCGCGAAGTCAATCCCGCATATTTCTCGAGCTTGGTAATCGCATCAAGAATGTGCCCGAGATACAACTTATTCTCGCTGTCCATAGAAAATCTTGAGGTCATTTAATGCTTGTAACTTAATCCTAGGAGTTATCGAAGCCTCAGTCATGAGATCAACTTTCTTTTGTAGACGATCTTCCAATTCGAGCTGAAAGCCGGTAAATGTAAAAAGCCCGATCGGTTTTTTTAGTTTGACGACAATATCGTAATCACTGTCTTCATGAGCATTCCCTCGCGCACGCGACCCAAAAAGCCCGGCATAGGCCGTGCCGTATTTCTCGAAAATATCTTTATTCTGCTGTAATAATGCGATATCGCTCATGTGCGTAGCATATCACGAAAGGCGTCAACCAACAACGTAGACTACACGACTTCCTGCTGATAGCAAGACTCGCAATAGATGATCTCGGGGCGATCTGGGGCGTAGGAGGTTTCGAATTCGTTTGGGCAACCCTTTTTCATACAATGTCTATGCCATAACTGCATTGGTGTTCTCTTTTTAAATTGAGCGGAATGCCGACAGTTCATACATAAACGAGACAGGGCAACTCCGTTGGCGCGATGAAAATTCAATTCTGCCGGTGTTATTTTATACGCACCAGTACACTGTTCAGAACATTCTGCACGATGTTCACATCCTATAACCTCTTTTAAGATAGAATCAGGGGTGTCGTTGATGTGGTCTGGCAGAGCACTGGACAAAATGGTAATCCTATAACTTTTTTCTTCTTGTTTGCGCCAGCGATATCCAGCCGTCTCGGCAACATCTTGCCTTATCGGAAAATATTCTTGTGCTAAACTTTCGTTATAGGTAAATGGTGCAATTTCCGATGGAAAAAATTCTCCGTATTTATATTCGATGCCGCTAGCATCTACGTATGGCATCTTGTTCATGTGTTCGATTATTTTCGACACCAACTCTAAATATTCCTCTTTTAAATACTGTTTATTAAGAATGCAATATTGCTTCTTTTTTAAACCGACACAACCGAATACGTTTTCTGACCCTCTGCAATAATCACAGTAGTACGCGTTCAGCATTCCTTCATACGAATTTGCTGAAAAAAACATTCGTGAATCTTTGTATCCGCCGTTAATGAATTCATACAATAACTCAACTGCCCCATCGCTGCTTCCGACGCCGTGGACATCCATACTATCTTTAATATATGTGGCACGGGATCCATAGCGTATATTCTCGGCGTTATCAACACCGAATGAACGATAAATATTCTTGGAATTAGTAATGTAGTCGCCGGTGGTATTTTCTGACTTTGTCACAGAGGCGAATCTGGTTACCGCTCCGCTTCGCAGGTGGGCAAATTCTGCCTCGCATTCGCACTGAATTTTAAAACTCCCTATATCAGGCTTTTCTTTTTCATACTCTTCTTTCGTAAGCTGTTTATTTCTTAGGACGTATGATTTGTGTCTCAGGTTGTGACTTAACATACAACTCGTACAATTTTTGCAATCGTAAAGGAAACGAGAATCCAGACTTTCTTGAACTTGTATGCAAGAATAACAGCGAGAACATTTATCGGCCGTCACAACATCAAGACAAGTATTAGATCTCGAAGTATTATCACAATCGAATATATCTGCTCCGTTAGATGTTGCCTGGGAGTTAAAAACATTCTCCGAATACAACGTGGAAGCAGACAAATAAACATCTTTCGAAAACCATGTGTAATTAGTGAATGGAGAATTTAAATTTTGATATCCCTCAAGTGCTATCCGAGGAACTTTCTTTACCAACAGCCCGAATTGAGAAAAAAATGGCACGGAAAAATCATAATCGCTGCCGTATTCCATTGGGTCCCATTGGTCGGAGTACCAGCAGTCGGAACAATACACTGTAAAATCGGAATCTGCCGAATACATAGCAATTATGTCTTTACTACACAAATCACACTTACGCTTATATAGTGTTCTCTCGTTCCTCCAGAGGAATCGCCTGATCATACGGCACTCCGGACAGAAAGTCGGCGGGGGGACTTTGATTTTTTCGTAAAAAACGAAATCTTCCGGTTCGATGACGAAATTTTCTTTGCAATTCTGGCAGGACTTAGTTTCCATTCCGTTTAGACCAAGACTTTCGCCTCGAGTCGTTCGATTCGAACAAGCATATCGTCCATTTTGCGATCATCTTTTGCACCCTGTCGCACAAGATCATTCAAAGTGTTTCTGATGTATTTATTGTCTTCATGCAAATTCTTGATTTCTCCGAGAATGGACTCGAACATCTGATCGTGCTTTTCAAATCGTTCGTCCACACGCACAAACGACTTAGCAATGCTCGCCATGCTTTTCTCGAATATGTCGATCGTAACCGGCTGTTTATTTTTTGAAGTTTTTTTCATGTCGAAAGTATACTCTTTTGTATATGCGACGCAAGTTCGCTGATTTTCATTCTTTCTTGTTTGCCCGTGTCGCGGTCTCTAACTGTTACGGTGTCTTTATTCTCGGGGGTTTCGCCGAGCGTATCGAAGTCTACTGTGACGCACCACGGCGTGCCGATCTCATCTTGCCGGCGATAACGCTTGCCGATATTGCCGTTGTCGTCCCACTCGGTGCGGAATTCTTGCTTAAGCATCATAAAGACTTCGCGCGCTTTGGCGACCAGTTCCGGCTTGTTGCGAAGCAAAGGAAAGACTGCAACTTTAATAGGCGCCAAACTCGGCTTGAGTTTAAGCAATGTGCGCTTCTCGCCCCCAAGTTCATCTTCTGTATAAGCTTCTGAAAGGACAGCGAGAAAGAGCCGGCCCATCCCCATCGACGTCTCCAGTATCCACGGAATATATTTCTCGTTCGTTTCTGGATCGAGATACGAGAGGTCAACGCCGGAGAACTTCATATGCTGGGTCAAGTCATAATCGGTACGGTCATGAATACCCTCGACTTCGTCGAAGCCGTATGATGGGAAGTTGTATTCAATATCCCAAGCATCTTTGGCATAGAAGACCAGGCGTTCGTGCTGCTTCCAGCGCAGCTGTTCTGCCGGAATACCTAAACTCAAGTACCAACTCCAGCGTTCTTGTTTGATTCTTTCATAATCTGCCTTATTCTCGTTTGGTCGGATGAAATACTGCGTGTCGGCCTGCTCGAACTCGCGCGTGCGGAAGAGGAAGTTGCGCGGCGATATCTCGTTGCGGAATGCTTTGCCGATTTGCGCGATGCCAAAGGGTACTTTGGCGCGCACTGTATCTAGAATATTTTTGTAATTCAAATAAATACCCTGGCAGGCTTCGCCTGGAAGATACACCGGATGCTCGCCGGTATTGGTAAAATCCCCCAAGTTCGACTTCACGAGCAGATTGAAGGCGCGCACTGGCGAGAAGTCTTGTCCGCCACACTTGGGACACTTGATTTTTTTCTTATGTTCGTCAAAAAGCGCGTTCAATTCGGCCTCGGACATTTTCTCATCGGCAGACACACCGATTTTGGCAAGCTCTTTGTCTACGCGCAGACGCGTGTTGCACTTCTTGCATTCGGTCAAAGGGTCGGAAAACCCGCCGACGTGGCCAGACGCCTCCCAGACACGAGGGTCTTTGAACATCGCCGAGTCGAGGCCGAAGTAGTTCTCTTTCTTTTGCACATTCTCCTTCCACCATGACGCCTTTAGATTATTTAAAAGTTCGACGCCGTACGGCCCGAAGTCATACAAGCCGGCTGCTCCGCCGTAAATTTCCGAGCCGGGATAGACAAAACCTTTGCGCTTCGCGAACGAAATAATATCATCCATATTTGTATCAGTCATAATCGTCAATTCCTAAATTCTTTAATTCTGTTAGACTATTGCACCTTGCCACTCATGTCTCTGGGTAAGCCCGGATCGAACTTAAGTTCCGAGGTCATAGTCTCCTTTATACTCTTCCTTTCCGCTTTTGTAAAATCATCGATGCCGGCGAATGTCGACGGCCCGATAATATCAACGAACGAGCCGGCGGCATTTACGGACGGTTTTACACTCACCTGGAACGATGTTTGTTTTACCGGGCTCTCGTATCCGACACCCGCTTTAAGCGTGCCGATCGTCCATGTCACTTGCTTACTGCCTTGATCGTATGCCATCGTTCCGTCTCCCGCTGTTTTATCAACCCAGCTCGCGTATGCAGGCAACGTGGCGGTCACCGTCGCATTATCTATATCGTTCGACGTATTGGTAAGAGACCAGATTATCGTGAAGGTGGTATCACTGTCACCTTTAGGCGGGAATGGGCCGGTGTTGGTAAACGGGCCGGTGTAATAACGCGCCGAGGCACTGAATTGTGCGTTCGAATTTATCTTTATTGTTCGGAAGACCTGCGTTGTAAGTTGATAATCCTTCGTTGTGCTGTCGCCGACTTTCGTACAGACGAACGTCCCTTGCAAGGTTATCATCGGCAGTCTAAGTGGCACTCCATCCGTGAGAAGTGGCGACGAAGCGAATGTAACATTTTGCGTGCCGGAATCTCCCGGGTTGACCACTTGGAATTTATCCAAACCGTTCGCGGTCCAGACTAAAGTATTTTTGGAAGAAAAGTATGAGCCGGCAGTATCTACTCTGACACTGCGCCTATCGATGGCGCCGCCGGTCTGCACCGTGAGCGCGCAATCTGTCAAGGTAATATCCGTGTTGTTGGCCCAAGAAAAAGTCGCTTGCATTGGCGTCTCGCCCTCTACGACGGAAGGATCTTCGACAGAATCATTGAGCGCGATAGCGAGCCCAAGGAATGGCTTCTTGATAGCGATCTTTTGGAACAAAGAATTATAAACGAGATCAACGTTCTTTATGTTCGCTCCTGTGGAGATGCCGGCAATAGCTTGGAATGCCTTGGTGTCGTTCTCTTGCCCGGTCATCGTGCCAGTTATGACGATATCGCGCGAAGAGCTTGCCGAGACATCACCGAGCGTCCAAACGTTCGTCGTTCCGGAAATTGGCGCGGGTGTTGCTTTGGTAAAAATAAAGCCGGGTGGATAATTCATCTTGAGTTTGAGATTAGGTATTAGCTTGCCGGTATTGGAATCTATTGTGACGTTAAGTGTCGTTTCGTCGCCAGAGTTCACCGCATCTGGACTCGAGATGCGAAGAGTGACCGGCGCGGAATCGATGACAATATGATAAGACACATCCCTTGTATAAACAGCTCCGGATCCAGGCAGATGATACTCTAGCTGTATCTTTATTTCTTTATCGCTTTTCTCTTCTCCGAAGAGTATCGCGCGGAAAGTGTCGTTAATGACCTGGTGCGGCGCGATGTCGCCGAGGTTTTTCGTCACTCTTGTTGTCTCCTTCGTCTGGTTATCAGAGAGTCGCGTACCCGCAGGATATTCGATAACGAGCTCAGAAACTTCGAGCGGTACGTTATTATTATTAACGATTTGAAGCTGGAGCTGAACTTCATCTCCGCCCTTTATACTCAAAGGCCCGGTTACGGTAATATCGATATTTTGATTAGAAACCAGATTGCCACCGCCTTGCATCTTATAAAATGCGAACGCGATAGCACTCGCAAAAAAGATAAGGGAAACGAGAAAAAAGCGTGTTGCGAATGTGTGTTTTTTCATAGGAATGTCCTGTTCGGGTAATGCATCATGCCAGTCTTCATGCGCCACGGGCTTCACTGCGGCCAAACCTTTGCGCCGGCGAAAGAAGTAACGGTCGTCTTTTTTATTAAGCGTCTGCTCGACTTGCTCAAGTTTGCTCTTTTCTTCATCCGGAGTCATATAGATACATTATACCGCGCCGGACTAAAGTTGACTATGGTACAAAGACTCATTGATAGTCTGAAGCAAGGACTTACGCTCTTTGGCGATATCGGGTAGCGCCTCACCTTTCCACAATTCATTATCGAGATACGCGAGCCAAGCCTCGCGCGGTGCGATATAGCCAAGCCGGTCGAGCACACGAAGCACCGCGAGCAGTTCATAATCGTGCAAATCGGAATCGCATCGCGCTAAAAATTTGAGTGAGTCAACAAGCTCGTCGAACAATTCAATGTCTGCCTCCTCACCGTGCACCAAGCGTTGCACCAGAGCGCACAACTTCGCCTCAAGTTTAGCCTTTTCTTTAGAATTTTTTATACCTTCTATGCCGACCATGTGCGCAACATTGGTAAGCCGCCACTTTTCTTTACCGCGAATAAGCGAGACTTGTACGTAAGAATACTGCTCGAGCCCATGCCGCAATTTCGACTTTAATTCTCGCACTCCCTGCGCAAATGCAGTGATGAGCCCGAGCTCGCGGGTGAGCAGAAAGTAATATTTATTCGCCTCCCCCGCGTTCTTGCTGCCAAGCACAATTGCCTTCGTCGTGTAGACGCGGTACATAGGCTAGACTACTTCGAGCGACATTTCTGCCGTTTCAGCCACAACTATCTTTTCTGCCCGAACGCCTTTCTTGAGTTCGGTCTCGAACTTTTTTGCGAGAGTTTCATATGATTTTGACAAAGTCAGGCGTATTACTTGCCCCGGCTCAAGCCCTTTAGTTTTTCGCAAATCTTGGACAGCGCGCATCAGCTCGCGGAGTTCGCCTTCCTGTTTGAGCTCATCGGTAAGCACGGTGTCGAGCTTCACTTCCGATTCCAGCTCTTTATTGAACAAGATCTGTTTTACATTGACTTCATCTTTAATCAGTTCGAGTAATTCCGTCTTCCCCTCAAGTGTCGCATCTTTCAACTCGAGCTTCGCTAATGGCTGACGGACCGCAATCTTTTCTTTTGCTCGCGCTTCGAGACCAAGTGAAGCTACTTTCCGCACCAGAACCATATCTTGAATTACCCTATCTCCTATCTCCAAACTCCCATCTCCCATTCCTGGCCAATCGGCGAGGTGCACACTCTCACTGTTCCCTAACTCTTTATATATATATTCTGCGATGAACGGCATAAGTGGCGCGACAAGTTTTGCCGTAGTTTCTAATACGTAGCGAGTAGTTTGCAATGCGGCCTCCCTATCTTCAACATCATCGGATTTAAACCTGTCGCGCGAACGGCGCAGATACCATGTCGATAAATCATCAACGAAGTCGAAGAGTGGTCGCGTCGCCTTATCAAGCTCGTATAATTCCATATACGTGGTAACTTCTGTCACAAGCTGACCAAGTCTAGAAAACATCCATTGATCTAACACATGGGAGGAGTTGGGAGTTAGGAGTTGGGAGTTAGAGCTAAAGTCAGAATACAGTTTATAAAAAGACAACACATTACCGAGGCGCATTATCACCTTTTTATTTACTTCATCTACGCCTTTTTCGAAGAAGTTCATATCCTCGCCCTTCATGAGCGTGCTGGACATCAAGTAGAGGCGCAATGCGTCGACACTGTATTTGTCGAAGAGCAGAGCCGGATCAGGAAAGTTCCCTTTCGACTTACTCATCTTCTGGCCATCCTCGGCCAAAATATTACCGGTCGTGATGACATTCTGGAATGGTGCGTGGTCGAAGAAGATAGTAGAAAGCGCGTGCGTATAATAGAACCATGTGCGTGTCTGGGCGATATATTCTGCCACGAACCCTGCGGGAAAATTCTCTTTCTGCCAATTCTTGCGTTCGAATGGATAATGGTCTTGCGCGAATGGCATCGAGCCGGACTCGAACCAACAGTCAATGACTTCTGTAATTCTTGTGTACTCTTCCCCTGCTTCATCAACCAATTTTATCGCATCAATATAAGGCCGGTGAAAATCAAGCTCATAGTTGGCAGTGTGCGGAAGCGGAGTGAATTCTAATTCAATCATTGCCCCTGTTTTTTCACTTGTGTTTTCGTAAATCTGCTTAGACCGCACACCGTCGGCGCATTCGACGACTGCCGGTAGTACCTCGAGCCCAATGCCGTGCGTTACAACAAGAATACTTTCATTATGAAACTGGCTATCGATATCGTAGATAAAATCTCCGAAACGTTTCTTAGCGTCGAAATGGCTCTCGCCACCTTCGGGTCTTGCGTTATAATAATTTTCCTGTGATTTTGCCCACACTTCCCACTCTGCCCATTTTTTACCGTCGAATGTCCCTGCGTTTAGTTCCCAGAGACGAACATCGGTGACGATGTTGTCTCGCGAAATTCCTAGCTCGTCTGCCACGATGTAAGCAGTCTCGAGCGTACGTGTGAATGGTGAACAAAAGATTTTTGTAATTTTATTTACGGCAACAGTCTTTGCTGTACTCATAGTCTCTTCTTTACCCTTAGGCGTGAGGTGCGAATTTTTCTGGTCAGCGTAACTGACTATTTTTTTTACATTATTTTCCGCCTCGCCGTGGCGCATCACGTGGTACGTATTCCCGGACTTTTTTGTCTTATTTTTTAAATCTTCGAGAGAGTTTACGAACATAACCTTTCCCGACTTCGATTTCCAGATCGGCAAAGGCGATGCCCAGTAACGGTTGCGTGATATCGTCCAATCTGGCGCACTCTCGACGCCACCCTTGAACCTCCCCTCTTTCAGGTGCGCAGGTATCCAGGCCATCTCTTCAGCACGACTCAGAATGTGAGATTTTTCTTTCTGGATATTAACGAACCACGACGGCAACGCGTAATAGTAAAGAGGCGTCTCACAGCGATAGCAATGCGGGTAAGAGTGAATGATTTTTTCTTTTTCAAACAGCAGATGATTATGCGCAAGATACTTAATTATCTCGACATCGGCGGCTTGATGATTCTCTTTGGGTTTTACTTGCTGGCCCGCAAAATGAGTGACCTCGTCGGTAAATTTACCGGTCGGCGTCACATGGATGATCCAGGGCAAACCTTCTGCCTTCGCCATATTCATATCGTCCTCGCCGAAGGCTGGCGCGATATGTACTATTCCTGTGCCATCGGTCGTGGTCACAAATTCCGCCCCGCGCACCGTCCACGACTTCTCATTATCGGCAATGCCTTTTGTGTGTGTATAATAATCGAACAGTGGCGTATATTTTTTCCCTATAAAAGTTTTGCCCTCAAACTCTTCGATTAATTCATAGGGCTTATCTTTCATCGTATTCACCAGACGTTCCTTCGCGAGTATCAAATACTGTCCCTCGTGCTTAATTTTTACATAAGCCACCTCCGGATTGACCGCGAGTGCGATGTTGCCCGGCAACGTCCACGGTGTTGTTGTCCACGCTAAGAAATATGTTTTTGGCTCATCCTTTAGTTCAAACTTTGCGTAGACAGAGATATCAGTGATGTCTTTATAACTATTGTCCATTGCGATCTCGGAGTTGGCAATCGGCGTCTCACAGCGCGGGCAGTACGCCAAGACGCGAACACCTTCATAGATCAAACCTTTTTTATTCAGTTCGCCCAAGGCCCACCAGACAGACTCGATAAAGCTGTTATCCATCGTCTTGTAGGAATTGTCGAAGTCCACCCAGCGTCCGATACGATCGATTGTCTTCTTCCATTCGTGCACGTAGGTCAATACTTTACTGCGAGCATACTCCGTAAATTTCTCAATACCGTATTCTTCAATAGCCTTACGGCCGGAAATCTTCAAATCTTTCTCGACGATATTCTCAATAGGCAGACCATGGCAATCCCAGCCCCAACGCCTCGGCACATGGTAGCCTTGCATAGTCTTATACCGCCCGATAACATCTTTAGCTGTGCTTCCTAAAATATGCCCATAGTGCGGTGTGCCGGTGGCAAAAGGCGGGCCATCGTAAAAAACGTAGTTACCCTTAGGCGACTTCTTCTTTAAAGACTTTTCAAAGGTTTTATCCTCTTGCCAAAACTGCAGTATCTCTTCCTCGCGCTTGGCGACGTCAGATTTAGTTGATTCCATAGAACATATTTATAGCACGAAAAGGGTTCTGTTGGCCATGGACATGGAGCTTATAATCCTATAGGCTGATCTTGATTAAGCAGATGCGGGCGGATTGTCTCTGCCTGAAGGAGGAGGAGTGGACACGAGGAAACTCAAGGAGCTGACGGCATGGGTCACCGAGGCGGTGGCCGATGGGGCCATCATCCCCGGCGACAGGAGTCGCAACATACTGACCTATGGCAGGATCGCCGAGATCCGGATCGAGATCATCAAGATCCGATTCGTCGGCGAGAACATCCCGTTCGAGACGGCCAAGGGCATCAAGATGCCCTTGAAGAATCTCGACGAGATCGCCGAGGCCGTCGGTGTCGTGATGGTCCAATATTCGAAGAAGGGCAATTTCTCTGTCACGAACGCGCTTGTCGAGGCCATCAAGTGCCTCGACAGGGCTCTAGTCTAAGGAGGCCGGATTGTTCGACACAAAGATTCTCAAGGAGTCCGTCAAGGACTTCGTGTACTCCTGCGA
This sequence comes from Candidatus Paceibacterota bacterium, assembly GCA_041660505.1. Taxonomy (NCBI): domain Bacteria; kingdom Bacillati; phylum Minisyncoccota; species Minisyncoccota bacterium. The sequence continues at coordinate 551,603 of JBAZWG010000001.1, read as the reverse complement.
AAGCGGCGCTGCTGGGCCGGGGACAAAGAACAACGACCTCGGCACCTTCAAGCAGATGCTCGCAGCCCGGGACGAGCTCGTCAAACTCCGCGTCGCCGGCGAGGACATCGCCTTCGAAGCAACTCGGTACGCCCACAAGGCGAAAGGTTTGACTACGGTCGAGGACATCGCAACGGCGCTGGATGTCCCGATCAAGCAGTACCAGGCGGCAAAAGAGTACCGCCTCTCGAAAGAGCTCGTCGAGGCAATGAAAAGCCTCAACCGCGCCCTTCGCAGGCTGTAATGTAGCTGATTCGCCCCCCCCAGCATCATCACAGACTGTCATCCGGCAGTCTGTGATTGTTTTAACTTACTTTCTTCGTTCGTAAGTCTTGAAGTGGAGCGTATGCCCGCCGGTGGATTCGTTATTTAGAGCTGATGACGATTTTAGCTCCCATTCTTTCGAGCTAATCTCAGGAAAAAATGTGTCACCTTTGAATTCTGAATCTATTTCTGTGATATAAATTTTGTCGGCGACTGGCATTGCTTGTTCGAAAATTTCTGCCCCGCCGATGACGAATATCTCCTGCTTCTCTACCTTGAGCGCCCAATCGAAGGCGGCTTCCAAATTCGGCACAATCACAGAATCCCCCGCTTTCCCTTTAGGCTGATAGCCCGCTTGGCGCGTTACGATAATATTCAAGCGATGAGGCAAGGCTCGGCCGATGGACTCGTGGGTCTTCCTCCCCATGATGACCGGGTGATGCATCGTGATAGTCTTGAAGAAGTTCATATCGGCCTGGATATTCCAGGGCAAAGTCCCCGACTGCCCGATAACACGGTTCTTGTCCATTGCAACGATGAGCGAGACTATCATATGCTTAGACGATATCACATCTTTCTGTTACAATCAAAATTATGAGTGCAAGAAAAGGGAAATTTATCGTCTTCGAGGGTCTCGACGGCTCCGGCAAGAGCGCCCAAATCGAACTTTTTATTAAATATCTTACCGAACACAGACACGACGTCCTGCAGACAGAGGAGCCAACATCGCGTGGCGAAAGTCCTTTTTCTGATGAGATTGACGATGTGTTGAAACACAAGAAATCTCTAACGCCGAAAGAATTACAAGAACTCTTTGTTAAAGATCGCAAGTGGCACGTAGAGCAAGTTATTATTCCGGCGCTTGATGCCGGCAAAACGGTAGTTTCTGACCGTTATTTATTTTCGACCGTCGCCTTCGGTTCGCTTAATCTGGATGTTGAATGGCTTAAACAAATCAACGAGCCATTCCCCATCCCTGATCTGACTTTTATCTTTATCGCACGACCAGAAGTCTGTTTGCAACGTATTACAAAAAATGGGCGCGAGCTGGAACTCTTCGAGAAAACCGAGAAATTACGCAAAGCCGGCGAGATATACGCCAAGATGCCGGAGTGGTACCCAAATGTATATCTCATAGATGGCGAGCGAAGCGTCGAAGAGATACATAAAGAAGTTATTAACTTATCAAAATAATAAATCTTATGCGGCAATATTTAGACTTGCTCAAGAAGATTCGCGATGATGGTACCGATAAGGCGGATCGCACCGGCGTCGGCACACGCAGCCTCTTCGGTTATCAATATAGAGTGAATTTGGCCGACGGCTTCCCTCTGCTCACGACCAAGAAAGTTTATTTAAAATCGATAATTTACGAACTTCTCTGGTTCTTGCGGGGAGACACTAATATTCAGTATCTCGCAAAGAATGGCGTGAAGATTTGGAACGAATGGGCCTATGCCGACTATTTGAAGAAAAATAATCTGGAAGAAAAATATCCGCGCTATTCAGAGAGTTGGACCAATCATATGGCGGAGTTCGTTGAGAAAATAGTGAATGATGACGAGTTTGCCAAGAAATACGGCGAGCTTGGCCCAATCTACGGTAAGCAGTGGGTCAACTGGGAGACGAAGGACGGCAGGAGCATCAATCAAGTCAAACTTGTTTTGGATTTGATAAAGAACGACCCGACTTCGCGCCGACTCATTGTCTCCGGCTGGAACATCGGCGAGATCGAGAGCTTAGTCAAGGCGCACCACTCTGCCCCACCACCTTGTCACACGCTCTTTCATTTTATGGTCATTAACGGCAAACTCTCTTGCCAGCTCTACCAGCGCTCGGCCGACGTCTTTCTGGGTGTACCCTTTAATGTCGCGTCCTATTCCCTCTTTACCATGATGATGGCGCAAGTGGCCGGACTGCAGCCGGGCGAGTTCATCCACACCTTTGGCGATGTCCATATTTATAAAAATCATTTTGCCCAAGTAGAAGAACAACTCTCCCGCGAACCGCGCAAGCTCCCGACGATGAAAATTAATCCCGCCGTCAAAGACATCTTCGATTTCAAATTCGAAGATGTCGAAGTCATAGGCTACGACCCCCACCCACCGATCAAAGCCCCGATTGCAGTATAAGAATTTCTTTTTCGCGATTATCCCAAAATCACGCTATCGCGGAGTTTTGGAATAGTGTATTATTACGATATGACAAAACGAGAAATCCTCGCGACGCAGATTCTTGATCTTCTGGCCTCGCAGACTGTTCTTATTTTCACACGCGGGAAAACTCGGCGACGCGCAATTCATGAGCATTGTGACAAAGTTTGGTTCGAAATGAACCGCAAGGTGCTGTTTGCGACATTAGACAAACTGAAACTACGCGGCTACGTCGAAGTTGTGAAGGGTAAGGATTCATATAAAATGGCGATGACGCGCGATGGTGCCAGTTATCGCCTGAAACGAATGTACAACGCGCTAACCTTGAATCAAGAAAAGAAGTGGGACAAAAAATGGCGCATGGTTCTCTTCGACATTCCCGAGCCGCTCAAACCGGCACGAGATGCCTTGCGTACCAAACTCAAAAAACTCGGTTTCAAAGAATTCCAGAAAAGCGTTTTTGTATTCCCCTACCCCTGCGAAGAAGAGGTGAACTTCGTTCTGAACTACCACGAAATTTCTGAATATGTCTATCTGCTCGAATCCCGCATTCAACCAGACAATAAGCTCAAAGAAAAATTCGGTTTGAAATAAAAAACTTGAATTATCTTTTCTATTCCAGAATCACGCGATAGCAGAGTTTTGGAATAATTGAATTGCACTGGACTATTTCTTCAGCGCCCCGTACTGCCGAAGCCGGCTGAACCGCGAGACGTGTCGGAAAGTTCTGCGACTTCTGAAATAAGAACGTGCTCGACTTCTTGAATAAGCATCTGAGCTATCTTGTCTCCCGCTTCGATTGTATAAGCTTCATGAGAAGTGTTTACCAGCCCTACGCCGATTTCACCGCGGTATCCCGCATCAATCACCCCGCCCATAACCTTAAGCCCCGATTTGTGCGACAGACCGCTTCTGTCCCAAATCAGGCCCACATGTCCTGCCGGTATTTCTGTTGCGATACCTGTCGGGACTGTTGCGCGCGCACCGGGCTCGAGTTTGGCCCGAACGATCGAATATAGATTGAGACCGGCATCCCCATCGTGCTTATAATCCGGCAGTATCGCCTTAGGATTGAGCCTCTTAACCTTCATCTGAAAATTTGACATGCTTCTTTTTATTAACTTTTTTATCGGTCACGCGCCGGTTCTTGGCGTGGGTGATGCCTTGCCAATTCTTCTCGAAGTATCGGCCGGTCTTGCTGTAGTCATGAATGACAGGATTGGAAATTTTCGAGAATAGTAACTGCGCGATATGCATCTTGGGGCGGAGAACGATTGGCACGACATTCAAATTGCATAACTCGAGCGTAATATGCAAGAAATGGCCCGGGTTGATGATGCCCGCGGTGTTGTGGACAATGAGCCCAATGCGCGCGAGCGAACTCTTGCCCGAGAGCTGAATGAGATATTCCTTCGAGCCGAAGTAATCGAATGAAGTACCGAGGATACTCACGCCAGGATGGAGCACATAACTCTCGTTGTCCTCAATCGTAATCTCGCGCGTACTGGGGAAAATCTTTTTTACCGGGTCGATAAAAGGTGTGTCCTGCGACTCGGTGGTGATGAACTTGTTGCCAAGGAGAATATCGTAGGAGACCGGCTGGAGCCGCTCTGGATCGAAATCATCGATACGAATAGCGCCAGACTTCACTGCGGCTTTAATATCTCGATCTGAAAGAAACATAATTTTGTTTTTTAAGGTTCAACCTTTTGGATGCATAAGGTTGAACCTTTGAAACCTTATACGATATCAATTCCCATGTTGCGGGCGGTGCCGGCAATGATGTTCATGGCGCCTTCCAAGTCTTTTGCATTCAAGTCTGGCATCTTCTTCTCAGCAATTTCTTTGAGCTGGGCTTTCGTTATCTTGCCGACTTTCTTTGTGTTCGGCGTACCGGAGCCTTTCTCGGCACCGGCGGCCTTGAGGAGGAGGTTTGATGCCGGCGGAGTCTTGAGCTCGAAACTAAAGGAACGGTCATCCTTGACCGAGATAATAACAGGGATGATATCCCCCGCCATTTTGGCCGTGGCGGCGTTGAACTTGGTGATGAACTCGCCGATGTTAACACCGGCTTGGCCGAGCGCTGGACCGACCGGAGGCGTCGGGGTGGCCTTACCGGCCGGGATTTGCAATTTAATTGTTTTTACTACTTTTGTCATGTTATTTGAACAGAATTTTAGAATTTAGGAATTTGGGAATTATAGAAAGAAGCTTTATTATTCTGTAATTCTGTAATTCTTAAATTCTGTTAATAATTAAATCTTCGCTACTTGGAGAAAATCTAACTCCACGGGTGTCTCGCGACCAAACATCGAGACGAGCACCTTGACCTTGCCCCTGGCCTCATCCTTCTCGCTCACCTTGCCTTCGAAGTCTTTGAACGGTCCGTCGTTAATACGCACGGTCTCACCAACATCGAGCTCGATGGAGTGTTTGACAGACGTCTCGCCCATTCGGCGGAAGAGCTCATCAACCTCTTTCTTGTCCAAAGGTATAGGATTGACGCCCGAGCCGACGAAGCCGGTCACGCGGGGCGTATTGCGGACTACATACCATGACGCATCCGTCACGATCATGTCTACTAAAACGTATCCGGGATAAATCTTGTCTTCATACTCCACGCGCTTGCCGCCACGAACTTTTACTTTCTTTTCTTTAGGAACCAATACGTTGAAAATCAAATTCTCCATTCCGAGCGACTCAATGCGTTGTTTCAAGTTGCGCACGACGGCATTCTCATACCCGGAGTAGGTATGGATAGCGTACCAATTGCGACCAACTTGTAATTCTTGTTTGGCCATGGTTTTAGATCTTCAAAATAAATTTCTGTAAGAGCACAACGAAGACCTCGTCGAAAGCGTAGAGGAAGAGTGCGACGAAAACAGAAATGCCAATAACGAGAAGCGTGTAGTTAATCGACTGCGACTGGGTCGGCCAGCTCACATGCTTCATCTCGGCGGCTGTGTCCTTAAGATAATCTCCTGCTTTACTCATAAATATAGTCTAAATTATAGTTTATTTTAAAAAAGCCCCGCGGGGCATTTAGTACCCGTATAGTACCGCGATGTGGCCAGAATGTCAACCGATAACAGCAATGTTATTTATCGGGTCTGGCGCCAAGCGGCTGCCGCTTTTACTCGCGACCCAGAAGCCGAAAGCGAATAGCGCCACAATTATAACCAGAATTAACCATGCATATTTCACGTTTACGATTATACCAGACTATTGAAAAAAATATAGGTTTGGGGTAGGATAACGCTTTGTTGTAGTCATGCTTAATTTAATTTCCAAAATCATAAAAACCCCCAGACTGATAGAATCGGTTGATATGGGCTTACCTCCTGAATATCACACTGCCGGCGCGGAACTAAGCGCTAAGGTCAAAAAAATCTTTAATGGCTCCTTGGCCATCCGCGTCGTGACCGCCGGCGGGACCAACGCAGAGGAGCAGGAGCTCGTGGCTCTGGGCAATCCTTATTATGACGTTGAACGTTTCGGCATTCACTTCGTCGCCTCCCCGCGCCATGCCGATATGCTGATGGTGACAGGCCCGGTCTCTCGCAATATGTATGACGGGCTTATGCATTCTTATGAAGCAACACCGACTCCGAAGATTGTTGTCGCGGTCGGCGATGACGCTATTAATGGCGGAATATTCAAAGGCTCCTACGCCGTACTCGACGGTGCGCGCGGTGCCATACCGGTAGATTATGAAATCCCGGGCGACCCGCCATCACCCATGACTATCATGACGGCACTGCTTCAAATTTTGGGCGACTTAGAAGGTTCAACCTTTAAGGTGCCTAAAGTTGAACCTTCTAAGTCAAAATAATTATGTCCGCCGTTTACCTCCAACAACTCTTCCCCACTATTCTCGGCCTTTTTACTATCGGCGCTATCGGCTCTCTTATCTTCCGCTACGACGACGAGGCGGCACATGCTTGGTCATCGATATTTTCTATCGTCGGCTCACTATCGACTCTTGTCTTCTCGCTCTCATTACTTATGCAAGGCATTGGCTTCTCGTTCGCCGGATATTCAACCTTTCCCGCACTTACATTCTCCTTTACGCTCGACCATTTATCGGTGTTTTTCGTCTTCGTCATTTCGCTCATTGCGCTCGCCGCATCTGTCTACGGCTATGGGTATGCCAAGCAATATATCGGCAAATATAATCTGGGGACGCTCGGTTTTTTCTACAATAGCTTTATACTCGGAATGCTCTTAGTTGTTACATCATCTAACATTCTTTTCTTCCTTATCGCTTGGGAAGTAATGTCGGTCGCCTCATACTTCCTCGTAATTTACGAGCGCCATGAGCAGGCTAACATCAAGGCCGGTACGCTCTACTTCGTCATGACGCACGTGGGCACCGCGTTCATCACGCTCGCCTTTCTCCTTATGTTCAAGGTAACCGGTTCGTTGGATTTCGGAACTATCAAACTCTCGCTCATGACGGCACCGCTCTGGATCCAGAATATGATATTCGTCCTCGCCCTCATCGGCTTCGGCACCAAAGCCGGTATCATCCCCTTCCATATCTGGCTCCCTTCAGCGCACCCGGCCGCACCCTCGCACGTCTCGGCCCTCATGTCCGGCGTCATGATTAAGACCGGTATCTATATGTTCATCCGCATCTTCTTCGACTTGCTCGGCCCGGCGCAAGTCTGGTGGGGTGTCACGATTCTTATACTCGGTGCGATCTCGGCCTTGCTTGGCGTTTTGTATGCATTGTCCGAACATGATCTTAAGCGCTTGCTCGCCTATCACTCTATCGAGAACATCGGCATCATCATGCTCGGCCTCGGCAGTTCGCTTGTATTCCTCTCTTTCGGAATGAAGGCGCTGGCTCTTATCGGCCTCATCGCCGCCCTCTTCCACACTATGAACCATGCGGTGTTCAAGGGCCTGCTCTTCCTCGGCGCCGGCTCAGTCATCCACGCAACACATACGCGCAATATCGAGAAGTACGGCGGGCTCATCCGATATATGCCCCAGACGGCCTTCCTCTTCCTCATTGGCGCAATGGCCATTAGCGCCTTGCCTCCTCTTAACGGCTTCGCCTCCGAATGGCTCACCTTCCAAGCGATGTTCAGCGCAGTGTCTTCGCTCGGCTCGACAATGGGAATGATATTCGTGCTCGCTATCGGCGCTTTGGCCTTCACCTCCGGTCTCGCCGCCGCTTGCTTCGTCAAAGCCTTCGGCATCACCTTCCTCGCTCGCCCTCGCAGTGATGAGGCCAAGCATGCTCATGAATCTTCCGCTCCGCTTCTTGTCGGAATGTATTTCCTCGCCACCCTTACGCTCATCTTCGGTGTATTTGCCGGCAAGGTAACCGGTATCCTTACTGTCTTGGCACAAGCGCTCCAGAACATGGGTATGTCGGCAGAAACACTAAATGTTCTGCCTAGCGTGAGCGCCGTTCATCTTTCCAATAACTTTGCCAATATGTCGCTAGGGCTTCTCTTCGTCGGGCTGGTAATTGCGCTCGCACTCATCGGAATCATTGTCGGGTTAGTAACAAAAAATCGAAAGTTAAGACGCGATCGCACTTGGGACTGCGGGACGGAACTCTTGCCTCGCATGGAGATAACCGCGACCGGATTCTCACGCTCGCTCATCGTTATCTTTAAAGGTCTGCTCCGCCCGACACGCCAGACACACATCGAGTATCACGATGCGGAGCTCCGCTACTTCCCGAAGAAAAGCGTCGTTCATCTCGAGCTCAAAGATATTTATCTCGACAACTTCTACGCGCCAGTTCAATCTTTTATCACGAGACTTTCCAACCAGTTCAAGCGCATTCAGTCCGGCAACACCAACCTCTATATTGTTTACATGCTGATAACACTAATAGCACTGCTCGTAATTCTTGCGCATTAAAATATCATGACTTTATCTTTCAATATAAATATCTTGATTTTTTGGATACTGCAACTCCTGCTCATACCGGTCATGGCACCGTTCGTCATCGGCATGACTCGCAAATTTAAGGCCCTCTTCCAGAATCGTGAAGGTGCTTCTATCTTCCAGCCCTATCGTGATCTGTGGAAACTCTTTCATAAAGACGAAGTTGTGAGCCACGATGCCTCGTGGATATTCCTAGTGGCGCCTTATATTATATTTGCGGTAATGATAGTTATCGGCGCCGGCATCCCGCTCGTCTCAAGCGCCTTCCCCAATATACTGACGAGCGACTTCTTGCTTATTATTTATCTGCTTGCCTTGGCAACGTTCTTCTTGGCCTTGGCCGGTATCGACACGGGCGCCGGCTTCGGCGGCTTCGGCTCTTCTCGCGAGATGATGGTGGCATCACTCACGGAGGGCGGGCTCATCCTCTCGTTACTTTCGCTCGCTCTCATCGCCGGCACCTCCAACCTTTTCGGCATCTCGGCGCGCATAGCGGCACTGCCGTTCTTACATTCGACCCCGCTCCTTCTCGCCTTCATGAGCTTTATTATTTCGCTCTTGGCCGAGACCAAGCGCTTCCCCTTCGACAATCCTGCGACTCACCTGGAACTCACTATGATCCACGAGGCGATGATACTGGAATACTCCGGCAAGCGCCTGGCCTTGATCGAGTGGGCGGCCTGGGGCAAATATCTGATCTTCATCGCGCTTGGTGCCAACCTCTTCTTCCCGATGGGCATCAGCGCATCGCTCTCGCTCTTTTCTGTAATACCGGCCCTAGTAATCTTTATCCTTAAGGTTCTCGCCTTCTGCTTCGGTATCGCCTTTATCGAATCGACAATGGCGAAGTACCGTATCTTCCGCCTGCCTGACCTCTTGTTCACCTCATTCATTATCAACATCATCGCGATTGCGCTTATAATCTAAACATGGATCTACTCTCTCCCCAATTTGTGTTTACCGCCATTGCGATAGTCTTTGTCTCTATAGTCCTCATGCATTTGGTGAAGAAGAACTCGACCGTAGTCTGGCTCTATGTCTTGCAGTCGGCAGTAGTGGTGTTCCTCCTTATAATGTCATCTATCACGGAGCTGTCTCTTCTTTTGGCACTTGCCTTGATATCAACAATTGTTATTAAACTTTTCATTGCGCCGACATTCTTCTTTAATCTAATTAAACGCCATCAATTGGTATTCTCTGCGACAACATACCTCAATACTCCCCTCACTCTCTTTTGTATTGCCGCGCTTGTTGCCTTCACCGAATCGTTCTTGCGCCAGCCGCTTACTTTGTTCACGTCTGTCGATACCACCTTGCTTATTATCGCAGTCTCGGCAATATTCTGTTCGTTCTTGCTTATCGTCAATCGTAGAGGAGCTTTGTCGCAGATGATTGGCATCCTTTCGGCCGAGAATGCCATAGTCTCGTTCGCACTCTTTGCCGGGTTGGAACAGAGCCCGAGCCTCCAGCTCGGCATCATGTTCGACCTCCTTATTTGGATACTCGTCGCCACCGTCTTCGCCTCTATGATCTACAGAGAATACGGTTCGCTCGACGTGAGCGAAATGACTCATCTTACAGAATAAAATAAGTCGGGGAGGTTCAACCTTGAGCATCTAAAAGGTTGAACCTCCCCGACAAAAAACAAATATGCTTTTAATTTTACTTATCCTGATCCCGCTCATCGCCGCACTTAGCTCGTGTGCGACCAATAAACCGCGCGCGCTCGAGGCGATAACCGTCACAAGCGCTGTCCTTGGCTTTATCATTTGGGCACTCATCGCAAAGGAAGTATTGGCCGCGGGCAGATACAGTTACCTTCCCTTCTTCTCTGTCGATGCGCTCGGACTCATTGTTCTCTTTACTGTCGCTCTTATTGGTGCCGCCGCCGCTTGCTACTCCGTCGGCTATATCCGCGCAGAGGTGGAGAAAGGGATAATAAAGACCCGTGTGCAGGAATATTACATTCTCGTCAATCTATTCTTGCTCGCCATGTTCTTCGCCATCACGACAGTAAGCCCGATACTCATGTGGATCGCAATCGAGGCGACGACACTATCGACCGCCTTCCTCGTCTCCTTCTATAATAAACAGTCGACTATCGAGGCCGCATGGAAGTATCTCTTGATTAACTCGGTCGGCCTTCTCATCTCCTTCTTCGGCACTCTTTTATTCTTGACCGCCGTCTCGCATACGAGCAACGTAGGATTCCTCGATTGGCAAACGCTCCTCGCGAACGCCGGCAACTTGGAGCCTCTCATCGCCAAGATCGCCTTCATCTTCATTCTTGTTGGCTTCGGCACCAAGGTCGGCTTCGCCCCAATGCACACCTGGAAGCCGGATGCTTACACCAAGACTCCAACACCAGTCACCGCGCTATTTTCCGGCTCGCTCTTGAACGTCGCCTTGCTCGCTATCATAAGGTTTAAGGTGGTTACCGACACAGCACTCGGCGTCGCATTCTCGCAAAATCTGCTTATTTTCTTCGGGCTATTCTCGATAATCATCGCGGCCTTCATCATGCTCGTTCAGAAGAATTATAAGCGCCTCTTCGCCTACTCGTCTATCGAGCACGCTGGCATAATGGCGCTCGGCCTCGGCTTCGGCGGTATCGCCGCGCCGGCCGCCATTCTCCATATGGTTTACCACTCGATTGCCAAATCCATGCTCTTCTTCACCTCCGGCAATATCTTCCTTAAATACAGCTCGACGAAAATAGCAAAGGTAAAGGGTGTTCTGACCGCGCTTCCGATTACGGGCGTTATGCTAATCATCGGCTTCTTGGCTATTGCCGGCGTACCGCCTTTCGGTATCTTTATAACAGAATTTTACATTCTCTCTTCCGGTATCACAGCTCATCCGGTACTCGTCACCATCGCACTTGCCGCACTCGCACTGGTCTTCGTCGGGCTATTGCGTCATATCGTCAGCTTATCGTTCAGTAAGACAGATGAGGGCACTTCGACGGGCGAATTCAGTCTCTGGACGACGATTCCTCCGCTTGTTCTCTTGGTTCTTCTCATTATCCTTTCTTTGTATTTGCCTTTGCCATTAAGACTTTTACTTAATGCCGTCGACACATCTATATAAAACTATTATGACTGAAGAACTCAAAACAAAATATCTTGCCGCCGGCTTCGTTACGAACACATATGGCAATCTCACCACGTTCGAAGTCGCACCGGCAGATATCATCGCAGTAGCCGGCAATTTGTATCATGAGCACAATCTCCCGCTTAAACTGATCACCGCGCTTGACGAGCGCAAAGAACACGGCAAGTTAAAAGTGATGTACATCTTCGGCGTCCCCAGCGAGAATGAGTTCATCGCGCCGTATATTTTGACCGATAAAGAATTCCCTTCTCTCACGCCGACCATTCATGAAGCAAACGCTTATGAGCGCAAAATCATGTCGTTCTTCGGCATTACGGCCCTCGGCCATCCTGACCCGCGCCCGATGATTCTCCATGAGAATTGGCCGGCAAACGTCCACCCGTTACGCAAAGATTTTAATGTTACAACGCGACCGGACCGCACGACAGGGCACTATGAATTCACTCATATCCAAGGCGAAGGCATTTATGAAATTCCCGTAGGTCCGGTCCACGCCGGCATCATCGAGCCCGGGCACTTCCGCTTCAATGTCGCCGGTGAAGAGATCTTGAACCTCGAAGGCAGACTCGGCTATTCGCACAAAGGCAGTGAGAAATTATTCGAAACCTTGCCGCTCGCGGAGAAAATTAAATTATCAGAAAGGATTTCCGGCGATACTTCATTCAGTCATTCGCATGCCTTTATCCGCGCACTGGAGAAGCTCTCCGATACCCATGTCTCGGAGCGTACGCGCTACCTGCGCACTATCTTTAGCGAGCTCGAGCGTATTGCCTGCCACTCTGGCGATATCGGGATGATCCTCATGGACACCGGCTTCAGCTTCGGCGGGATGCATGGCGCAAGACTTCGCGAGAGTATCATGCGCTGGAACGAGAAGCTCTCTGGTAGCAGATTCCTTCGCGGTGTAAATACCATAGGAGGAATACAAAAAGACGTTGCAGATTCATTGCTCGCCGAGCTCAAAACATTCTTAACTGGTTTTGAAAAGGACTTTAATGAAGTCATAGGCGTAGCCGGCAACAGTAGCTCGGTCTTGAACCGTTTAGAAGGTACGGGCATTCTTGACCGGACAATTGCAAAAGATCATGGCGTCACCGGTATCGCCGGGCGCGCTTGCGGTATAGACCGCGACACACGCCGCGACTTCCCCTACGCGGCTTACCCGTACCTACAGATGACTGTGGCCAAGGCTAATACCTGCGATGTGTTGGCGCGCTATTCGATAAGAGTGCAGGAGGTGCGCAACAGCATCACCATCATTCGCGAAGCCATAGAAAAAATGCCCAAGATAGTTATTGGAAGTTCCAGCACCATCACCGCTCTCCCCCACAAGAAACTTTCTGAAATTATTTTCAAGCCGAATTCTTACGTTGTCAGCATTGTAGAAGGTTGGCGCGGTGACTTGGTACACTTCGTTGCCACCGATTCCGCCGGCCACATTACCCGTGTCGACGTTCGTGACCCGTCATTCTTGAACTGGACAGCCGTAGGCTACGCCGGCCGAGGCAACATGGTCCCCGACTTCCCCCTCATCAACAAGTCCTTCAATCTCTCGTACACCGGCAACGATTTGTAAACACCGGTTGACTTATTCTCAATAAAACATAGTATACATATTGATTTTGTCGCGCTCGTCGTTCGAACAAGCGCCTATAATGAGGAGGTTAAGGTGGTACAAGCAAAGAAACCACGTATAACGTGGCGCGAGCGGTGGTTCGTCGTGTTCTGCATGACGAATTCTGCCTTCCCCGGCAAGCCGCAGGAAATTGAGAGTGATGACATAACAAAACTCTCGATTCCGCCAGAGATGGAGCGTATCGAAACCTTTCGCCGCTCGAGCGCCGTGGTAACAACCAACGACAAGGAGAGGTTGCTCGAGGAGAAGGAGAAGTTCGATGTGAAGCACTATTACTCGGGCCCGATCGCCGAAGACCGTCTCACATCAGGAGACGCGATCGAAGTCGTCGGACCACCAGGCTTCCAGAGGAAGATCTATCGCTGGAAGAGCTGACCACCTCAATCGTTAACGGGAGACTGGGCCCGCGCTTCATCACCCAGTCAGCAACAAAGAACATCACCGAGCGTGGTGTTTTTTGTTTTATTCTTCCACAATCACTCGTGCGGAATTCCCAGGCTGGACTTCGAGGAAGCCTGATACTACTTCGAATTCGTGTTGTTTGTCTTTATGATCAATCACCTTCAGCTTGCCTTTGGCGAGCATAGTGATGAGCGGGCGGTGATGGTCTAGCACGGTAATTTCGCCGGACGTAGTTTTACAATTCAGCTCTTTAGCCTCTCCTTGGAACAAAATCTTTTTTAATGAATATATACCGAGTTTCATATTTTGTATTTCTAACTCCCAACTCCTATCTCCTAACTCCTACCAGCGTCCGCTACCTCCTCTATCGAACCCTTCATATAGAAGGCGTCTTCCGGCAGGTGGTCGTACTTGCCTTCGAGGATTTCTTTGAATGAACGCACGGTGTCCGGGAGCTTCACGAACTTGCCAGAGCGACCGGTGAATGTCTCGGCCACGAAGAACGGCTGTGAGAGGAAGCGCTGGACCTTGCGCGCGCGATCGACGGTGGTGCGGTCTTCGACAGAGAGTTCTTCGATACCGAGAATAGCAATAATGTCTTGGAGCTCATTGTAACGCTGGAGCATCTTCTGCACACCGCGAGCCACTTCATAATGTTCGCGTCCGACAATCTTGGGGTCGAGCGCCGTAGAAGTCGAGGCTAATGGGTCAATGGCCGGATAGATACCGATTTCGGTCAGCGCACGAGAAAGTACTATTGTAGAATCGAGGTGAGCAAAGGCTGTCGCCGGTGCCGGATCGGTGATGTCGTCTGCCGGCACATAAATAGCCTGCACTGAAGTAATCGAACCTTTCTTGGTCGTCGTAATGCGCTCTTGTAGCTCTGCCATTTCTGATGCCAATGTCGGCTGATAACCCACAGCTGATGGTAAACGGCCTAGGAGAGTCGAAACTTCGGAGCCCGCTTGTGAGAATCTGAAGATGTTGTCCAAGAAAAAGAGCACGTCCTTACCCTGCTCGTCGCGGAAGTATTCCGCCATGGTTAAGGCAGTCAGTGCTACGCGCGCGCGAGCGCCCGGCACCTCATTCATCTGGCCAAAGACCATTGCCGTCTTGCCGATAACGCCGGAATCCTTCATCTCTACATATAAGTCGTTACCTTCACGTGTGCGTTCGCCGACGCCGCCGAAAACCGACGAGCCGCCATGAACTTCGGCCACGTTGCGCATCAGCTCTTGGAGGAGCACCGTCTTGCCCACACCCGCACCGCCGAAGAGTCCGACTTTACCACCCTTCACGAACGGCGCGATGAGGTCAATGGCCTTGATGCCTGTAACGAAAATCTCGGTCTTGGTCGACTGTTCTGTCAGTGGCGGAGCCGAGCGGTGAATAGGCCAGCGCTTTTCGAACTTATTGTCTGTCTTCGTCAGCGGCGTACCAATGACATTAAAGATATTGCCGAGCACACCCTCGCCGACCGGTACCTCAATCTGGTGGCCCATGTCCGTCACCTCGGCCCCGCGCGTGAGGCCATCGGTCGATTGCATCGAGATGGCGCGCACCTTGCCCGGCTCGACGTGCTTCATGACTTCAAGTGTGAGCTCCCCTTCTCCCAATTTAACTCGCATCTCGCCATAAATCGGCGGCAGAGATACACCCTCATCGAAAGTAACATCGACGACCGGCCCGACCACTTGTGCAACTGTTCCTGTGTTTTTCATATGTTTAAATGTTAGATGTTACTTCGATAATTTCTCTGGTAATTGCTGCTTGGCGGGATTTGTTAAATGATTGGGTTAATGAATTGACCAAGTCTTCGGCATTGCTCGAGGCGGACTCCATCGCCATTCGCCTTGCGGCATGCTCGGAAGCGTTGGCCTCGAGCACGAGGAAGTAAAATTGCATCAGTACTAGGTGCGGAACAAGTGCGGTAAGTAATTCTGTCGGTGAGGGTTCTATAATATATTCGGTAGACAGCCAAGGACTCACCTCTCCCCGCTCCGCTCCTTGAGGAGAGACCTTGGCTGGCAACATAAAAGATTCGAGTTCTTTGCGTAAATTTGCAAATCGCCCGTGCTCTGGGACAATTTCGCGAACTGTATTCTTTAACGTCGTCGTGTCGACCGGCAGAATATCACGTTGTAAAACTTCTTGTCGCAGTGCCGTTCTAAAATGTGTAGAAAATACCGTGACTTTGTCCCACTTCTCGCTTAAATAACCGTCAGTCACTAAAGTAGCCAGCGGTGTAACCTCATCCAACTCTGTCATATCCCCTACTTTTATAAAAGTCTGAATTGGCGTGATACCCTTGCGCTCAAGATATTTTGCCGATTTGATACCGACGGCAATGAATGAGGCCGGCGCGAGATCCTTCTCTTCCAGAAACTTATCGAGCTCGCGGAATACTGAGCTGTTAAATGATCCGGCCAAGCCTTTGTCAGAAGCGACGACGACGACAAGCGTGTGCTTTACTTCTCGTTGTGTGAGCAATGGCGGCAAAATTACGTTCGGCATACTCACAATGTTTGCGAGCAAGTCGAGCGCAGTGAAGCTGTATGGGCGAGAATTCAAAGCCACTTCTTGACTTTTTCTCATTCGAGTAGCAGCCACGAGTTCCATCGCCTTCGTTATCTGGCGAATGTTATTCGTGCCTTTTATTCTGCGCTTTGTTGCTTGGAGGGATTCCATATAATTATCTTCTTAGTTCTGAATCGTGAACGTAGCCCTTTACTCGCATCTTTTTGTAAATTGGGAAAAAATATTTGACGACTGTGGCAGGATCTAATTTCTTTCCAAATCCCGACTCTTTGCCCAGTTCGCTCGTTAGAGACATAACATGCGCGTCAATCAATCCCTCAATCTCTTCTTGCGAGATACCGACTTCTTCTGCTGATTTTAATAATTCCTCTTGAAATTGTCGTGAGGTCTGATCGAGCCACTTTTGAGAGTGTGAAGTTAATTCCTCTTGCCGTCTCGATTCGTTTTTAATACCTTCGATAGGCTGGCGATTAGGGATATCCCAGTCTTTAAGCTGATCATGATGACTAGACTTATAAGTTTGCTTTTCTTTTCCAGGAAAATATGCCCAGAAATTATTCATGAAGCTTGTGATATCTAAATTCTTTCTTTCTTCACTACTCCGCCAGCTAGGATAATATTTATCTAGCTCACTTTCGATTTGAGCTTCAACTTCTTTCTCTCGATCGAGTTTTTCCTGTTCTGGGTCAATTACTGGGTCTGACATATTTTTTATTTCACCTGCAGCTTAAAGTGTTCGAGGGCTTCCTTCAACTTAGCTTCGACAGATTCGGATAGTTCGCCACTTGTGCGCATTGGTTCTAAGATATCTTTCTCATGCAGCTCTTTTAGATAAGTTAAGTATCTTGTCTCAACATCGCGCACTTCTTCGACTTTGTAATCGTTAAAATGCCCGCCGAGGACAGCATAAAAGACTACCACCTGCTCCTCGAATGGGCGCGGATTCTGATCATCCTGCTTTAATACTTCGGTAATGAGCTGGCCTTGCTGGATGCGGGCTTTAGTGGCGGCGTCGACGTCGGATGCAAACTGCACGAACGCTTGGAGCTCGCGGAACTGGGCGAGTTGGAGGCGGAGCTTGCCGGCAACTTTCTTCATCGCTTTGGTCTGTGCGGCAGAACCCACGCGTGACACCGAGAGGCCGACGTTAATAGCCGGGCGCTCGCCTTTGTTGAACAAGCCTGACTCGAGGAATATCTGCCCATCGGTGATGGAGATGATGTTCGTTGGCACGTAGGCGGTAATGTCGCCGAGCTGGGTTTCCACAATCGGCAGTGCAGTGAGCGAGCCTCCGCCTTTTTCTTTCGAGAGTTTAGCGGCTCGCTCAAGCAGGCGTGAATGCAAATAGAAAATATCACCCGGGTAAGCTTCGCGGCCGGGCGGACGACGAAGCAAGAGTGATACCTGGCGATACGCCCAAGCATGTTTCGAAAGGTCGTCGTAAATAACGAGCGCGTCATCACCTCGATCGCGGAAATATTCTCCGATAGCACAGCCGGCATAAGGAGCCAAGTACCACTGGGCGGCCGGGCTCGATGCCGGTGCCGATACTATTATAGTGTACTTATCGGCACCTTGAGTCTTTAAAGTTTCCATCAGCTTGGCCACCTTTGCCTCTTTCTGGCCAATTGCGACATAAATACAAATTGGTCGTTTGCGACCCGTATCAAATTGCTGGTTGATTATCGCGTCTAAAGCAATCGCCGTCTTACCCACACCGCGATCACCGATTATAAGCTCGCGCTGGCCGCGGCCGATCGGGATCATAGCGTCGATAGATTTGAGGCCGGTATGGAGCGGGACCTTGACCATTTCGCGATCAAGCACCGATGGTGCCGCCGCTTCCAAGGGGTAAGTGTTAAAATCTTTTTTCGCAAATAAAGCGCCTTTGCCGTCAACGGCATTGCCAAGCGGGTCTACGACTCGGCCGATGAGTTCATCACCAACACCGATACGAATAGTCGCCCCGGTACCGCGGACAGTGTCGCCCACCTTCACCATTGTGTAATCACCGAGAACAAGTGCGCCGACAGAATCTTCTTCCAGGTTAAGTGCTAAGGCTGATACGACGCCGGTTGCGGTCGTCACCTCGAGCGTCTCCTGACTGCCGATCTTCTTCAGCCCTTTTATCTTCACGATACCATCCCCCACCTCTATCACCTCGCCAATCTCCTCCCAGCGGGGGTCGGCCTTGAACCCTGCAATCTCTTTCTTTAATTTTTCTACGATTTCGTATGACATAATATGGAATGAATTACTTTTTAAAATCCTAGGCGGGGGCGTGCCGTTCCGCCATCTGTTTGCAAGTTCCAAGAAGTTGGCGGAATGGGGCTAAGGGATTTTAAAAAGTAATTCATGCAGTAGCGAATAATTTATTAACGCGGGAACGGAACGATAAATCTAGGACGCGACTTTCATTTTCAGAAACGATCACGCCGGCGACAAGGTGCGGATCAAGATGCGTCTCTACAGAATCTCGGTCTGTGAGCTGTAGCGCTTTGGTCAAACTTTTTATCGCATTATCTTTAAGCGGTAAAGTCGAACGAAGTGTAAACTTTCTGGCGCCGGTCTTCTTGGCCCAAGCCGATTCGATAGCGAGAATGATTTGCGGAAGTTTATTTTCTTTACCCGCTTTCTTAAGAATATCTGCCGCTCGGGCAATGATTTCTGCTTCAGAAGCTCGGCTTCCGGGCTCTGTTTTGAGAAGCCGAGCTTCTTGGATTGCTTCGACGAATGCGTTGGCGAATTGTTGAGGGGTGAATTTCATAATGTTTAGTTTCAGAAGGCGAAACCTTGGGCATCTAGAAGGTTTCGCCTTCTGAAACCTTGGCCAGTGCTTCTTTAACCAGAGCCTCGTGCACGGCACTTGGGTCCAGTGCGACTGTTTTGAGCAAGGCTTCTTTGACCATTGCCACCGCTTCTTTGCCGATCTCCGCTTCTGACTCTGCTCGCTTGGCCAATATAAGCTTCTTTGCTTCAGCAAGAGCGGTTTCGACTTTCTTATTCGCTGCCGTCATAAGTTCTGCCTCGCGATCCTTAGCTCTATCCTCGGTCGCCTTCATTAGAGCTTGCGCCTCGGCTTCGGCCTTAGCCATCTGGCCGCGCTTAAGTATCTCTATCTCACTCAAGCGTTTATCGGCCGCATCGGCATTGGCGAGACCTTCATCAATATGCGCCTTACGCTTCTTCAGAATCTCGATTATCGGCTTGTACGCGACCAAGCGGAGTATCACAAGCAGGATCAAGAAGTTCACCACTTGCGAGAGCAAGAGCTTCCAATCCACCCCGAATTTTAAGACGAAATCTTCCATAATTTAGCCGCTAAGGTGAGTCCTCCAGAGGGAGGTCTCTCCTTGGCGCCCTTACTTAACGAATTTGATAATCAACGCAACAACGAGCGCGTAAATTGCAATAGCTTCTGCGAACGCAATAGCCAAAATCATTGCTGTCTGGATCTTGGATGCCGCCTCCGGGTTGCGCCCGATAGCCTCTGCACCCTTAGATCCGATCATACCGATTGCGATTGCCGGCACGATTGTACCGAAGGCGATTGCCGCACAAGTCGCCCAAAGTCTTACTGATTCTATATCCATGTTGTTTTACTAATTACTAATTATTAATTAATTCGACAATTGAATTCTTAAGGTTCAACCTTTTGGGTGCTTAAGGTTGAACCTTGGCTGTGTGCTCCGGCTTCTGCGTGAGCATCGTGAGAGGTGGTATGCAACCCGAGGAAGACCAGGGTAAGCATAGCGAAGACGAAAGCCTGGATAAATCCGACAAATATCTCAAGAAACATGAACGGCAATGGGACAATATAGCCGACAAGAAAAGCAACGATGGTAAGGAGCACCTCCCCGGCGAAGACATTGCCAAAGAGACGGAATGAGAACGAAACAACTTTTGCGAATTCTGAGACCAGCTCGAGAATACCGACGAAGAAATTGATTGGGTCGCTGAAGTTGAAGAATTTACCAAGATGCCCGAAGAATCCGAGTTTAATCATACCGAGCAGGTTCGCCGCCACAACGGATGATATTGCGATCGCAAGTGTAAAGTTCAAATCGCTTGCCGGTGAACGCAAGAGGGGGACGATACCTTCTTCTGTATGAAAAAGTATCGAGCCCATCCCTGGCAATAGTCCGAGCCAGTTCGAAGTAATGACAAAGAGAAAGATAGTCGCAATAAGCGGCAAATATTTCTCTGCCGCTTCGCGCGAGCCAAGCACCGACTCCATGAGTTCGAGCAAAGCTTCGAGAACAACCTCGACGATATTTTGCAACCAGCCGACAGAAAGCTTAATCTTCTCGTTCAGTATCATGCCAACGACAACCAACCCAAAAAGAGCTAAAAATGAGACCAGATACGTGTTAGTTATCGGCAAACTGCCTATATGGAACAGTTCTTCGGCCTTTAGGGATATTTCGGGCATTTGGCGCGATTATACCTTATTTCAGGCCAAAACTGAAGGGTTTTATTAATTAGACCCCGCCTACCCCTTCATTGCAAGGGTGATAGCAAAATAGATAATGAGCATACCGAGGACGGTCGAGATCGTCGTCCAAGGCTTGGGATGCCTATGGTGGCTCTCGGGGAGCAAATCGGAGGCTCCTATATAGAAGAAGAAGCCAGCAAACAAGGCGAGCACCATGCCGAGTTGGTTGTCAGTAAGTATAAACTGCGAGCCTACCAATACGCCCAGTAAGGGCGCTACTGCATCGGCCGCAAGCCACTTTAGAGCGCGAACTTTTTCTCTTGTGCCCTTGAGTATCATATTAACCGTATTGATACCATCGGAGAAGTCGTGTACGAGTACTGCCACCGCAACAACGGCGCCGACCGCAACGGAGACCTGAAAGGCCAGGCCGATACCAAGCCCATCAAGAAAGCTGTGTGTAATAAGTGCTAAAGCGCCAAGTTTGCCATCGTGATGATGCGTCTCATTGACTGCTTCTTCACCATTATGACTCAAACCGGAGATAGTACGGTCCAGTATCATAAATAGCCCGAAGCCGAAAGCCAAGACAGTCGTTACAGTGAGATGATCTTCTGTTCCTCCAATGAGCGCCATGGCCTCCGGCATAAGGTCGAAGAAGGCCACACCGAGCACCGCCCCGGCACTGAAGCCGAGAATAAGATGCAACTTGTCGCTGTACTTCAAAGCAAAAAGTCCGCCGAGGAGAGTGAAGATAGACGTGGCGATGGCAATGATAAATATCATTTTAAAAAATTAAATTAGCTGAATAATTTTATTGTTTGTTTAACTTCTTTGTCAACTCCCTTTATGCAACGATACTCTTTAACCTCTTTCGCATTAACCCAAGCGAGGTCGGTGAAGCCGCCTTTCTCTGGTACAACATTACCACTTAAATACTGCGCCGCAAACTTCACCAGTATAACCGGTGTCTCGTCCGGCCTAATAAACGCGACGCTGTTTATATATTTAAGCGGGCCTTTTATTTTTACATTGGCCTCCTCGAGCGCTTCGCGCGCGAGCAAATCTTCGACTTTGTTTTCATAATCTAGTACGTCGCCGTTCACACGGGTCGGATGCTTCACTGGCAGATCCTTCCATTCCAGCTTCCCTCCCGGCACCGCCCACTTGCCCGGATGAACCTTTTCCCGTTCATCGCGCTTTAATATCAGACATCTTCTATCTTTTGCCCTGTAAATAACCACATTAGCGACGAAGTAAAAAAGCTTCTCCGGTTTAGCGTGTGTGAGTGAAATTTTCTTCGCCCGCATGCAGTTACTTTGTTATAAGTGCGACAATTCTCGCTTGAACTTGTAAAAGCGTTTCTGAATTGATGACACCGTGGTATTTAATTTGGCGAGTTATCCAGTCAAGCGTTCTGATTTGGTCAGCTTGCACTACACCAACAATACCATTTGATGATATTGCAACTTCGAACTGATATCCTTTAACTTTGGTTGATATTGGACAACAGACAAAAATCCCCGTGCGGCAGTTGTACTCTTCTGGCGACAAAACAACGACGGGCCGTCTCCCATTTTGTTCATGTCCGAGCGCAGGGTCGAGACTAACCCAAACGACGTCGCCTCTTTTTGGGTAATATCTTTTCATTCCATTCGACAATTTCACGTCCGACGTCAATAACATCTTCCCACTCGTTTTTGATGCCACCTTCTGGAATGCTGGCAATCATCTCGTCGAGGGTCGGAATTCTCGGACCTTTTTTGACTGGTTTATATACATAAGCTCCGTTCCTAATCTCTAGTGTAAGTTCGTCGCCAGGCTTAAGGTTCAACTTTCCAAGAGCGGCTTTTGGCAAGCCCAACGCATAACTATTTCCCCATTCGCGTAATTTCGTAGTCATAATCTTGATTACTCATGTATAAACATAGTATAAACGTACCATTATTCGTTGTCAATACCGCTTATCGCAACTGCGGATTATCTTTGATAAAATCCGTTATTTTCTGGACCAACTCAGTCGCGCCGGAGTAGTGGTCGATATGCTTGGTCAGGACGAGTAAACTGCGGGAATAGTCACGGCCGTATTGATACAAACAGAATATTTGCTTGCCGTGTTCGCTCGCCCAGCCAAGCTCTATTCCTGAACCCGTTGAAGGATACGAGACTTCTGCCAAGACGAAGCTTGATCTTATTATCTCGTCTTTCATGTTGTGGGGCTCACTGCCATAGTCCCGTTCATGTGGGAAGATAAATATATGCTCTTTCGCCAAAGGCGACGCCTGCAAAGGTTCGTAAAGAAATTCGCGAAAATCATAATTTTTGTCGGTCGCGTGTGAAATGTAGATACGCATAGATTAGTTTTTAAAATTCGTATTCTTTGCCGTCTTCGAGAATCCGGAAATCAATACCTTCTTTCGGGAGAATCTGCTGTGAGAGTCCATGTGCCATACCGGGCCATTTTAAGTTCGCATCGTGAATTGCGAAGGCGTATTTGGGTTTTATGGCCTTGGCGAAGTCAACAGCCTCGGCTACCCTGCACCATGGCGCAATAACCGGCAAGGCGAGAATTTCGACCTGCCGAGCAGGAATAGTCTCGAACGAATCACCAGGATGAAAAAATTTGCCGGCGACAAGATAACCCGTGTTAGCCGTGCGCGGAAGCGTCGGATAGATAAGCGCGTGTTGCGTGCCAGTGCCCTCAATCTCCACTGTGCCGATCTTAATCCCCTGCCCATCTTCTATAATCTGGTAGGCAATGCCGGCTTTGTCTAACTGCGCGCCGACACCGGAGTTCGTAATAACTTGCGCGTCTTTATTGGTATCTAAAATTTTCTTAAGAATTTCCGGCGTGTAATGATCCTGATGTTCGTGCGTAATTATTATCGCGTCAATGTTCGCCAGATTTTCCGGAATGGTCGAATAATTCCCCGGGTCGAACAAAAGCCGAACTCCCTCCTCCTCGACAAGCAAACAAGAATGCCCGAACTTAGTTATTTTCATTTTAGTTTTTGAATTTCTCTGTATCTAAAGCATGATATCAGATGATCATTAACCAGGCCAGCGCCTTGCATGAACGCATATATAATAGTGCTGCCAACGAAGGTCATACCGCGCTTTTTCAAGTCTTTACTCAAGGCATCTGATTCTTTAGAGGTCGCCCCGATATCACTTGATTGTTTATGTGAATGAATTATTGGCTTATTCCTTACCCATTGCCACAAATATTTTTCAAATGAGCCGAACTCTTTTTGGACATTCAGAAAGGCTTGTGCATTTTTAATCGTGCCAGCTATTTTTAACCTATTACGGATAATGCTAGTGTCTTTCATAAGCCTCGCTACATCCGCGCTCGTCATCTTCGCCACTTTCTTAACGTCGAAGTTTTGAACGCCTTTTTAAATCCCGCGCGCTTTCGCAAAATTATTTGCCATGACAGCCCGGCCTGGAACGTGTCGAGTACGATGTATTCGAACAATATTTTATCATCATGCTGTGGCACTCCCCATTCCGTATCATGATACTTAATCATTTGCGCATCATCTTTCGGCCAAGTGCATCGAGACTTTATTTTCTTTTCCATCTTCTGGATCTACTTTGTAACTTTCAACTTTCAAACTTTATGAACTTTACAAACTTTATAACTTGTTCAGTTCACCAGCTTCCGGAGCTTCCACCGCCGCCGGACGATCCTCCGCCGAAGCCGCCAAATCCCCCTCCACCTCCGGATCCTCCGCCCCAGCCGCTGCCCCCACCGCCAATCCACCATGGGAAGTGGCCATTCGCCTTACCTTTCGTATAATTTTTCGAAACGATGTAATCGAACAAAAGCCCTGCGGGTATAAGTACAATTGCCGAGATAATAAATATCCCGGCCGAAGCCATAAAGAAACCGGCCAAACCAGCAACAGCGCCTCCAATAACTCCACCCGCCCACCACGATTTGGAGCGCGCGAGAATAGCCCCGAGCCATTCAATCAACATCACAGCAATGAAAAATACCCAAAAATAGTCTATATCTCCAGCATTTGTTGTGGGTTCAGCAGTAGGTAAAACTTCGCCTTGTGTCGCTGAAATAATTTTGTCGGTCGCGTCATTAATACCCTGCGCGTAATTGCCAGCCTTGAACGCAGGCGTCAGAATATCACGAGTAATCCAATAACTCTGCGCATCGGTTAAGGCACCCTCGAGGCCATAGCCCACTTCTATTTTCATCTTTCTGTCATCACGGGCAACGAGGAGCAGGACGCCGTTATCTTTATCTTTCTTCCCTATCCCCCAATCTGCAAAAAGCTTAACGGCAAAGTTCTCGACTGTGTCGCCATCGAGAGAAGGTATCGTGACTATAGCAATTTCATTGCCTGACTTTTTCTCGAAAGCCGAAATCTTCGCCTCAAGCGTTGTAGCATCTGCAGGCGCAAGCATATTCGCAGTATCATTCACAAAGCCAGTGGGCCGTGAAAGCTGATAATATGCCGACGAAACTGCCGGTGCGAGCAGGAGAAAAAGTAGTGCTAATTTTTTCATCAAGAATTAGAGCTGCACTTCCGGAGCTTTCTCGGCGCCCGGTGCAGATTCGAAGAAGGCTTTAACACTGAAGCCGGAGATTCTAGCAATAATACTTGAAGGGAAAAGTTGGACGGAGGTGTTGTAAGATTTGATTGCATCATTGAATCTTCCGCGCTCCACGCTGATGCGATTCTCTGTGCCCTCAAGCTGTGCCATGAGCGTTTGAACAGTGTCGATCGACTTTAGTTGCGGATAATTCTCTATCACCGCAAGCAAACGAGACAACGATGATTCGACTTGGTTTGTCGCGGCCACCTTTTCATCCAGTGTTCTTGCGCCACCATACTGCGTGCGCGCCTCTGCAATCGCATCGAATACCGCCTGCTCTTGGGTCATTGCGCCCTTCACAGAATTTACAAGGTTAGGAATGAGGTCAAAGCGGCGCTGATACTGCGTCTCTACCTGCGCCCATTGACCCTGGATACCCTGGTCAAGCTTAATAAATCGGTTATAAGTCATCATCCAATAGCCGAGGGCCACAACAACAACGACAAGTAAAATCCACCATTTTTTGCTCATAATATTTATATTAACTAATTGCTATGTGTGAGAGTATAGCATATTTCGTAATTTCTGCGTATTGCCATGTTGCAGCAACCCCAGATACGATTGTAGAGTGGCCAGATTACGCAATTTGCGCCTGATATTCCTGAACATCCTCTTTTTGGTCATTGTCCGTAGCACGCGATAATTAGGAAAGTGCACCCAGCCAAGAAAATCGACACCGGAGGCGAGCGTATTAATAGAAATCTTCTTGGGATGTAAAGAAAGTTTGAGTCGAGTTTTAAGAAAATCAGAAATTACAGGAACGAGTTGCTCAAGCCAAGCTTTGTCTTCTGAAAGAAATACGAAATCATCTGCATATCTGATATAATACTTTGCCTTGAGTTTATGTTTAACATACTGATCGAACTCGTTCATATATATGTTTACAAATAGTTGTGAAGTGAGATTACCGAGTGGAAGGCCGGGCTCAAAGCTGGAAATTACTTTCTCGAGTAACCATGCCACATTTTCGTCAGGAATATATTGAGCGAGAATATCGAACAAGATTTGGTGGTCGATGTTGGCGAAGAATTTGCGTATATCGCATTTCAATACCCAACAGGTGCGACTTTTACTCCTACTCGCTTTTATATAAAATTTTCTGAAACAGTTACAAGCCCGGTGTGTGCCCTTTTTTAGTCTGCACGAGTACGAATGCGAAATAAACGTTGTATCAAAGAATGGATACAACTTGCGATGAATCGCGTGGCAGGGCAGTCGATCACGGACGCCGGCTTTATGAATGTCGCGCTCTTTCGGCTCAAAGATTTTCGAAAGCGTATAGCCACTATGCACATGGGTAAAATTCGCAGGCTCCCAGTGGAGCAACATTATATGATCCATCAGGCGGAGCTGGAATAGTTGCACGTTAGGATTGCTCCTCTTATCAGAAACGAATTCTTGCCATGCAAGCAGTAAGTTCTCGACGCTGATGATTTCTTCATAACTTGTTGTAAGTTGTTTCCTCATATGGTAGGGTTCTCAAATTATGGAAAACCAAAACTTTAAAAGTACCCCCCCCCCCGAAACAGCCTGACGATACTCGACAGGCTGGTTACTGTGTATAAACTATGGACAGAATACCTAGACCACCTACCCAAGAAGTCAAAATACTCTCTGGGAGGGAAAATTGACGTGGTATTCCTAGAATGCATAGATTTGATCTTCACTGCAAGTTTCCAAGATAGGACGAAAAAGCTTCTGTATATTGAAAAAGCTTCTGCTCGTTTTGATCTTTTGAAGTTTCTGATGCGCATATTGTGGGAGACAAAAATACTTGATAACAAAAAGTACATTACACTATCGACACAGCTTGATGAAATAGGGAAAATGCTGGGTGGCTGGCGGAATAACTTGCTTAAAGAAACTCAATCCCCGCCAAGGCGAGGATGAGAAGTGAAGAGATTTGCGGACACCGAGGAACCGATAGTTGTCGTTCCAATCGTTGCTCCGATGGTTGAGGTTCAGGTTGCGGTTGTCGTCGTTCCAATCGTTCAGGTACGGCGAGTAGTCGTCGAACTGTGAGCCTGCCACGTTGCGCGATATGCCGTCCGATCACGGCCCCTCGAGTACTCTCGGGGTTGTAACGTCTTCGAGATCTATAATCCCGTAGCACACCGCACCAAGTATCTTCAGTTTTTAGAAAGATTAGAGCGCACACTTGTGCAAGCCGCAACCGACACAACTCCGGCAATCTAATTTTCAGAGTTCGGCCGCTCGAAGTCGTAACCGCGAGCAGATTCGCCTACTATCCGAGGTTGAGCATATCAAAGTGGTTTATAAATGCAAACCCCGCGTTCTGTGATAGAACGCGGGGTCCAGGGGTCAAGGAGACCAAGGGCAAGGAAATGCCCAGGGTCTCCGGTGACCAGTTTTCGAAGTTACTTGCGGACACCGAGGGACCGAGAGAAGCCGTACCAAGCGCCGCCCCGAAGGTGGAGGCTCAGGCTGCGGTGGCCGCCGCACCAACCGTACAGGCACGGCGAGTAGTCGCCGAACTGCGAGCCTAGAGCAACCAGCGGATAGCTCAAGAAGAGCTCGGGGTGGAACAGTGCGAAGAAAAGCAACTCCGCAATGTTTGCGGGCCGATAGCCCGCATCGTCCATCTCCTTCTCCGCGGCGTCGGTCGACATGTTCCTGTTGAAATGGAACAGGGCCATGTCGAGGTTTTGCAACCCCTTCCATGACCACTCGATTTTGAAGACGTCGGGGTTGACGTAGGTCAGCCCCAATGCCTTCTTGACCAGTTCAACGACCGCCTTAAGGCCTTTGTCGAAATCGCATTCGACCGTGGCCCGGAGGGAAATGAAGTCGCGGACGGTTTCGACGGCCACTTTGGCTGCCTCTGTCATGGGGACCAAAATCCCCGCGACGGCATCCATGATCCTCTCGAGCGTTGGCACACCTTCCGGCGTCCCGAGCTCGTAGACCATGGCCTCCGTCACTTTCCTCCTGCGGAGGCCGGTGACGATGGCGGTGAGTACGGTGAGGAGAACCCCCATCGCCGACACGATCGCTCAGACCTTGGACTCTGATTTCTTAGCCATTTCTGGCTCCTTTCTCCCGCCTCGGCGGGATGGCTCACCTCACGCGCTAGCAGTATGCCAGCGATTCAGGTTTGCCAGTATGCTGGTATTCAGCCCTCAAAATACAGCCTTCACTTCACTTGGACACGGAATGTCCAAGTGGCTATATTCTAGGGGCTGAAACCAGCTTTATGTTCGCAAGTATTTAGTTGTCAAAACTGCCATATAATTTAGCATACTTTACGGCTATCTGTCAAGTAGGAAAAGCTGGGGTGGCGGGGTATACTATCCTCATTATGCTCCAGCCATGGAGACCCGAGGAACCCCCGCAAGGGGGTTCCGTTTTTTATACCAAATCTTTAATGAGAGATCTGACCTTAGTAAAATCTTCCGCGTTAAAATAACCGACGCGCCTCAGTAATCTTTTTGAGCTTAATAGCCGAAGTTGAGAGAGATTAAGACAATACTCTTCTCCTTTTAACTTAAATCTATAGTAGAAATGGTCTATTCTAATATTACTCGAAACAGAAATTCCCCAGAATGAGTCTTTGCCGAATTTACGAAGTATCAGCACCGGGCGTTCAAAGTTTTCATTCTTACCGTTTGATTCCATACCAATATTGTGCCCGATACTTGTCCACCAGATCTCACCTTCACTGAAAATCAAGTGGCGACCAGAAATTTCAGTGAAAATCTTTACTTTGATCCACTCGAGAAACTTTTTAGCAATGTCTGCGGGAATTTTCACACTCTTTATTCTATGGCTGTTTAAGAGTAAGTAGTATCAAGAACTCTCTATTACCTCCTCCGCCGAGTATCGGTGACTCTGTTTGGCCGTTTATTTTCCAGCCCTGAGCTTCGATAGTGGCGGACACTTTCGTCACAATCTCTGCCACTTTATCGTCCTTCAAGACGCCCTTACGCAAGATCGATTGCGAAGCTTCATAATGTGGCTTGAGTAGCGCAATGACTCTCCCACTGGGTTTCAAAAACTTCTGCACTACCGGTAAGATTAGCGTAAGCTTGGTCCAGCTCGCGTCTATTGTGATGAAGTCGACAACCTCACCCCCCGTCCCCCTCTCCGAAGGAGAGGGGGGATGAATACGAGATTCAATTTCTCTGATTACATTTTGTAGATCATTTAAGACTCTATCATTGTTAAATCTGATAACAGTATAGCCAAGATTCGTAAGATATTCTGTGCGAATTTCATCAGCGGCTTTTTGATAATCGTGAATATCTCCGTCTACTTCAACTACGAGTCTCTTTGGTAAACATACGAAATCTGAAATAAATCGGCCGATGATATGTTGCCTTCGAAACCTTATCCCCGCCATCCCAGAGGGAGAGGGGGCAAGGTCTCTTAATGCTTCCCACAAAATTTTTTCCGCTTGAGTGGGATTCTTTCGCATTTCCAATGTGGCTTCTTGTAATAAATGCCATGTTTTCGGGTCCGTTTTTTGGTATCCAAATTCCCCCTCTCCTTCGGAGAGGGGTGCAGGGGTGAGGTTGGTGGAACTTGAAAGCTCTTTAAGATGTAAAATATTCGTCCGCTCCATCACGACCACGCGCGGGTCGTTGCGCAGAGTCCATGCGAACTCGCCATAGGCGGTATCGACAGCAAAGACCTTGGCCGCACCGCGTTGGAGTAAGCAGTCGACGAAGCCTCCTGTTGACGAGCCGACATCAAGAACAGTGAGGCCAGCCACATCTACCTTAAATTCATTGAGCGCATGTTCAAGCTTGAGCCCACCGCGCGAAACAAAAGTCTTCTCTTGCTTTATTTTTTGATCTTCTGAAGTTCGTTCCATGGGATAACTATTTCTGGTACGCCGTAGGCATACGCGACCACCTGATATTCGTTGAAGATTATGTGTAGGCCATCTGCTTCTGCGAGCCAGGCTTCATAGTTCTCTGCCTTCGGCTCCGTCCCAGTTGCAAGCCATTCTGGATCTGTCGGTACTTGGTCCGCTTCGAATTTTTTCTCTAGGGCTCTCTTGCTATATTTCGCAATCACGGCCAGATAGTCCACGTTCTGTGCGAACAAATCCGCAAGACTCAAGATCTTCTGCATTGATATGTCATAATTACGCGTCACCGTGATATGGTTCGGATGCGCCGCACCGGCATTGTACTCTTCTATTACTATCTTCACCGGTAACACTCCTGTCGTACCGGTAGCCACCTCATACCCAATAACAAGAGAGCTCCCTTGAGTTAATCCTTCCGCTTCGAGATTATTATCTTTGATGTATTGCGCGTAGTCTTTAGCATTCTCGTGAAATTGTAAACTGGTCGTCGCAATGAGTTCGTGGATGTCGGCGTTTATAAATTGAAATTTCTGGCTGTCCGAAAGAAACGAGGGGTACTCTAGATCTAGCGAATATTTCTCTGCGACATTCTCTTCGCCTATCTTACTCGTAACGACAGTATAATCCGGCTGCGAAGATTGCTTGCCAAACCAAATAAGCGCGGCAAAAATAATAAGAATAATGAGACCTAATAATTTTTTCATAAATTTAGTGATGCTCGAACTTGGCGCTCTAATAAATTGACAACCTCTTCGGCGTTTATTTTATCGGTATTAACTTCAATGGCGCCTTCGGGCTTGCGCAAGTGACGCTCTAAGTCCCGTGCGTCGCGGACCGCAATCTGGCGCTTGAGCTCATCCATGGTAAGTTGCGGCTCTCCGCGCGCATTACGCTCCTTCATCTGCCTGTCTGCTTGCACATCAAGCGAGGCGGTCAGGTAAAATTTAACATCGGCGTCTGGGAACACTACTGTCCCCGTATCACGCCCTTCGACGACCAATGAATTCTTCTCGGCTTCACGGCGCTGGATTATCACCGCCTCCTCGCGCACCTTCATGTATTGCGCGACCGGCGAGACTCGTATCTCCACTTCATGAGATTTCAGGAGCGGCGTAACATCCTCGTCGTTCAAATACATATGCGCCGCACCGCCGTCGGCTCTTTTGAAATCGAACTGCGTATCACGCATAAGTTTTACCAGTTCCGATTCTATCTCGTGGTCTTTTAAATCCTCCCTATCGAAAAGCTTCGCCCGCAAGCCGAGCAGGGTCGCGGCGCGATAAATATATCCGGAGTTCACATAGAGCCAACCCAATCGTTCAGCCAGCATCCCGGCCGAGGTGCTCTTCCCCGTCCCCGCCGCCCCGTCGATAGTGACGATGTATTTTTTAGGCATTAGATGAAAAACTTTTTATGTGTCTATTATGTTCGCGCCACATGTAGTGGGCGAAGATGAATAGCGCAGTCGAGATAGTTGCCGAAGTTAGACAGTAGATGCAGTAGGCGCGGATGACGAACACTTGGAGCGAGGTGAAGTAGATTGCCGCGGCGAGGCCGATCCACGACAGCTGGGCAACATGCCTGAAGAGGTGGTGTCTGCTTGTGCTCATTATATGGATACAAAACACCATGAGCGCCAGATAGTAGAACGCACCATAGAGCGCGACGTAGATGCCGAAGAGTGTGGAGTAGGAACTGGTCGTCACCGTGTCACATCCGGTCGTCAGCACGCACGGCGGTATCACGCCCATGTAATGCTCGATAGTCAAATAGGTTGCGTCAACGAAGCCGGCAATCGCCAGACCCAAGAGGAGTCCAATAATAAGTTTATGATTTCGGGAGAGCGGCATCGATTAATTTTTTAAACTCGTCAAAACCATTCGGGTTAGGCTCTAGTTGTTTGCCGTTCAGGAAGAAGGTCGGAGTCGCCGGAATGTCGAGCGTACGGCCGTCGGCGATTGCGGTATCGATCTTGTCTTTGATTTCTTTCGAGACTATATCTGCTTTGAATTTATCAATGTCCAGTCCTAGCTTTTGCGCGTATGAAAGTAGTTTCGGCATGAGGACCGCTTCCATTGCTGGAGTTAATTCTTCTGGGTCGCCGAGCAAAACCTTCGTATCTATTCCCCATTCTGTTTGCTTCTCGAAGAGCATATCATGCATCTCGAAGAATTTGCCTTGCTTACCAGCCGCCTCGGCCGCGTAAGCACCGTACTTAGCATCCAAGTGTTGCGGCAACGGAAAGTGGCGATAAACGAAGCGAGTGGATGTGGCGTACTCTGCCTTCAACTTCTGAACGACCGGATAATAAGCTCCGCAAGCCGGACATTGGAAGTCACTATATTCTACGAGCGTAAGGGGTAAGGTGCTGGCGCCCTCTTGCCAGTCGGCTTCTGTCACCGGTGGTGCGACAATATTCCCACCCGGCTTGGGCGCCGGCGTATTCCCGACGAACCACATAATACCGAGAACGATTACGACAACACCCAGAGTGACTCCGCCCCACAGCGTATAGTTCTTATCTTCCATAAAATAATTAATTAAATTTCATTACTTGTAATACTTCTTGCATTGTGCGCTCGGCGCTCGCCCTTGCGGCCTTCGCACCTTCTTCGACAATATGTGCAACTTGTTCATTTGTTATGCGCGCCCGCTTGGTCTGGAATTCTGTAACAAACTCGACGAGCGCATCGCTCAAAGCTTTCTTAAAGTCGCCCATAATCTGCTTACCTGCCAAATGATCGGCAACGAATTGCTCTGTCTCGACACCGAATTCGCATGCCACCGTGAGCAAACTCTCGAAGCTCGGGGTCATTACGCCCTCCGTCGCCGTCTCGGCGCGCGAAATCTTTTTCTTGATCTCTTCGGCACTATCGGTCAGGAAGAGTGCGCCCTCGGGATGCGACTTGCTCATCTTGCCGTCACCCTTCAATGCCATTATGCGCAACAACTTCATACTGTGCGGCTGCGGCATGGGAAATATCTTGCCGAACTCGTTATTAAACTTCTCGCCGAACTCGCGCATCTTCTCGAGGTGAGAAATCTGGTCCTCTCCAATCGGCACGAGTGTCCCTTTGTGTATGAGCACGTCGGCCGCCATCAGAATCGGATAAAATCCGAGTAAAGCATTCGCCTGCCCCGCCTCTTGATTGACTTTCAATTTATCTTTAAGCGTTGGCACGCGCATCAGGTCATTGAATGTTGTGTATCGTGCAAGCAAAAGCGTAAGATAAGAAAGTTCGCCGGCAATTGCAGACTGTATATATAGAGATACGCGCTTGGGGTTCAAACCAAGGGCAAGATAATCCTTCACCACTTCGTGGCGATATTGTTTGATGGTGTCGGGCGAGCTATCGGTCAGGCCGTGGATATCGGCTACAAACATAAAAACCTCGGCTCCTGGATTGGCCGCAATAGCTTCAATCATTGGCTTAACAGCGCCAAGGTAGTTGCCAATATGCAAATTGGCCGATGGGCGCAAGCCGGTGACTAGAACTTGTTTCTTTTCCGCTTTATTTTCCATTCCCCCATTCTAGCCGTTTTTGACACTTTTGCAAACAGGGTTATTGTTCAACTTGGGTCTCGGCTATTTCTTGAAGGCTTTTTTGGTCCGTGACGCAACGGTTTTTTGTATGGCACTCCAATGTTTTTTCATATCTTTGGCAAGCAAGTGCAGTTCATCGGTATCGACATTCTTGAGCTTCGCGTATTTTGCGCTGGCAACATCGACAACCTGCTCGTACGCATCTTTGCTTATCTCCTGTAGATTTTCGAGCTCATCCAACACATCAGCCTTAAGACGAAGCGCCCAGCTCTTTACTTTACGCTTTTGCGTCTTGTCAAACTTGCTGTAGAGATAGTACGACCCTGCCACCGCGGCAAGAATCGCTGTCGCCACTACCGCCCCGGTTTCTACTTTACTTTTTGTATTTGCCATACTTTTTAGTTAGTTTTTAGTTGATAGTTCTTAGTTTTTAGAAATCGTCCCGTTTCTTTTTCGAAGACTTGAATCTCCAGAGTTTGCGTAGAAATATAAATATAGACGACCACTTGAATCCTTGGGTTGCGACTTTGGTGCGTAGTTCGGCAATATCTTCAGAAATAAGCTCGCTCTCGCGGTGAACAACGCGCATAATATGATGAAGCTCTTTCATGATATATGCGACGTAAATCAGAATTACCAGAAAAATCAGTGATAGCGCTACCACAGCGACACCGGTGATAATAAAGAATATGTCTGATCGTGCAAGAGATGTCATATAAGTATCTTACCACTCAATGGGCGGTTGTCCATGCCTTACTAAATAGGCGTTTGTTTTACTGAATGGCTTGGAGCCGAAGAATCCCGCGTACGCGGCGAAGGGCG
The DNA here is from genome assembly GCA_041660505.1 of Candidatus Paceibacterota bacterium. Lineage (NCBI taxonomy): Bacteria > Bacillati > Minisyncoccota > Minisyncoccota bacterium. The sequence goes on along the minus strand of JBAZWG010000001.1, from coordinate 517,295 downwards.
ATGGGTGTGCCGACTCGATAACCAGATGTTTGGCAACATCTACGACGCTTCCCTTTTCCCTTGCATATCTGCCCCATAATATAAAGACGAGGTGCTCGCGCTTTTGTGACAGTGTCCGCATAACCGCGTCGGTAAATTCCTCCCAGCCCTTATGCTGATGACTGCCAGCCTGATGCGCCCGCACGGTGAGTGTTGCGTTTAATAGTAAAACTCCCTGCCCTGCCCAATGTTCCAGATTACCCGACTTGGAAGAAGAGCGTCCAAGCGTCTTACCGAGGTCGGCTTCAAGCTCTTTATATATGTTTTGTAATGACGGCGGCGCGCCGATACCTTCTGGCACCGAGAACGAAAGCCCGTGCGCTTGACCGGGGCCGTGGTACGGATCCTGCCCGAGTATCACCACTCTTACTTTATCAAAAGGCGTAAGCTCAAAAGCACGAAAGATAAACTTTGCGGGTGGATAGACTTTGCCGTTTTTATATTCCGCCCGCACAAAACCAGTAAGAGTTTTGAAATACTCTTTCCCAAATTCATCTTGCAAAGCAGACTTCCAGCTCTTTTCTATCTTAACCTCCATGAGTTATATGGTAACGAGAACATGGGCGATGTTTTGTTTTTTACTTGGTCTTAAGTTCATACACCCCTTCCCAATTCTCCGGCGGATGCTCGAGGAAATATTCTGCGCGGTCTAAGTACAAATGCGTGGCTTTATCATTATATTCTGCGAGGATTTTTTTACAAGACTCAATACAACCATCCCAAGAGCCGGCGTAATATTGCTCACGAGCTCTGTTGAAGTCTTCTAAAACTTTCCGTACACTTGGCGCAAGCGCACGATCAACAACTTGGAATACTGTCACCGGCAGCTTTTTACCTTTCACCTTAATTCTATCCAGTTCTCGCACAAGAATTCCAGCCTGTTCGAGTTTCTCCGGTTGCGCTGATTTAAATGTCGCTTCGGAAATGAGAATGTGAATACCGTACGTCTTGGTCTGCCCTTCTAGCCGCGATGCAAGATTTACCGTGTCACCCATCACCGTATAATCGAAGCGCTGGGTAGAGCCCATATTGCCGGCCGTAACCTTGCCGGAGTTCAATCCTATACCGATATCAATCTCGAGCTCGCCGCGCGCTTTTGATTCTAGATTAAATTGCGCGAGCGCCTCGGTCATTGCAAGCGCGGTCTCAACAGCAACGAACGCGTGTTCGGGATTGTCCAAGGGTGCACCCCAGAAACCCATAATGGCATCACCGATATATTTGTCTATGACTCCGCGCCGTTCGAGCACGATATCGGTCATTACTGTTAGGTATTTATTCAAGAACTGCGTGAGCTGGGTCGGCGTCATTGTTTCTGAAAGGGTTGTGAAGCCGCGCACGTCCGAGAAGAAGATAGTCGCATCTTTCTCGTCTCCGCCGAGCTTTACTTTTTCCGGATTCGCAAGCAAGTCTTCGAGCACATCTTTAGACACATACTTGGAGAATGTCGAGCGGAGCTGACGCTTCTCTTTGTCGGCTATGAAATATCGATAGCAAAAGATTCCGGCCGTCGAGACAATCCATGCGAGATGCAGATGAATAAAGTTAATCGCAACGCCAGAATCGAAAGCGATAATAATTAGTACCGTATATATAACGCCGAGAATGATGTTGTATACGAGCGCCCTAGTTGAACTTTTTGAGATTAAGAAAACCAGCGCGCCTATTAGCGCTGTTAGAAATATCAAGAAAATCATCGGGAATGTTGCGAGTGCAGTCAACGAGTAGCCCTGAAGAAACATGTTCGCAATCTGTGCCTGGATTTCTACCCCGCTCATCTGCGAGCCACGATCGGCAGGAGTAGGTTTCTCGTCGTGGAGGTCTGAAGCGGTCGCACCGATGAAGACCATTTTACCCTCAAGCAACTTAAGTGTAGCTACGTCTTTGTTTAATACTTTCCCTGCGGGAACATTCTGTATTGTACCGTTCGGGCCGGCATACACAATCCGGTCAATTATTGGGCGAGACAAAATTGGGATATTCAGTCCTGAAAGTGTCGCGGTACGCGAAGCAAAGGATTCATACTGGACTCCGACATCGAATTGGATTGTCCGCGGTAATCGGCGAATTTTATTATCTCTGTCAGCGACAAGGTTAACTTGCCCGAGCTCAACGCGATCTAAACCTTTCCCGAAAAATTTAGAAAGTGGTAAGAGCGGCTTATCCCCATGAGGCGGATTCGTGAGATACAGTGGATTTGCTTCAGCAGGAAGTACGAGATGTGTCTTTAAGCCAGCAAGAGCCTTGCGCAAAACCGCATCGTCGGCAACACCAAGCCGGGAGGGCTCACGCGGTATAACATCCAGGCCGACAGAAAGCGGGCGAGCATTATCGACAGTAGTGACGAGTTCCGCAAGCTTTGCCCTCGGCCACGGCCACTGCCCTATTGTAGCGACAGAAGCATCATCTATCGCAACGATGATTATTTTATCACTGGCTGGCTTTTGTGAGACAAGAATATCTTCGAAGAAATTCTCGAGTCCGGCAAATGTACCGGCGAGGTAAGATATTGCGAGAAGCAACGCGACACCGAGCGCTATGTATATTTCTTTGCTCCGCAGGCGTTGGTTCATTATTATGATTACCTAAATCGCAGGACCTCCGGCATCTGTCGGTGCAAACTTCACCTTAAAGATCGGGCTTTTACCGAGGAAACCTTCTCCCGATTTATTATCGGTCCAAGTCGCGATGATAGAGCCGGAACCCTCGCCCAGCTCTTGTGAATTCGCATCAAGCTGTGTCGCCAAAATTCCTGGCTTTACGATATTACCGATAGGTCCGATAACCTTCCACATTGTCTCGGCGGTAACATCGCGCGTCGTGCCATCGCTCAACATCAATACAGCGGTAAACTGTACACGATCCCCTTCATTAATATTTGTCAGATCGCTTTTTGTATTTACATCAAGTTGTTTCGGTGTCGCTGTCGAAACAATCGGCTTCGTACCGATAACCGTTTGTTCGGTAGCTTTTGGTACCTGTTTTACTGCCTCCGGTTTTAGTATCGCAGGTTCAACTGTCGGTTTAGCGTCTGCTTGCGGTTCTGCTTTTTCTTCTTGCTTTATCGGTTCGATAACTATCTGATATTCTTCGCGCACTTTTGTTTCAAGCTTCACGCGCAGAGCGTCGCCGGTTAAACCTTCTTGCTTCAACTCCGCAACTTGCGTGTCTAATTGCGCGTCGCGCGTGCCGTTATCCTTGACCCACACGTCGGCGAGCAAACTTGCTGGAGCCGATACCACTTTAAGCGTCGATGTACCTTGCTTTTCTACGGTGCGAGCAATCGTATCAGTAATATCTATTTGCTTGCCAACCTCGACGAGTGCCGTGGCAACTTTCGTGCGTTCTTTGGTGTCGGGGTTAATGGTCGCGACGGTAACAGCATTCTCGGCAGTGTAGACCTTCGATTGCTTTTTTGCATCAGCAGAAACGCTGAAGGCAGTACCGCGGACCGTCGCAACGGCGTTCGATGTCTGCACTTCCCACACAGATTCCGGCGTCGCCAGGTCGATAACCTTAGACCAGATTCGACCGATAGCAAGAGTAAATTGCGCACGCAGACTGTGAGATTCTTTTTGATAGCTTGCTTCCGTCAGCGTAAGAATAGTTCCCGCGTCAAGACGAGCTTGCGACCCGTCGGGAAAGTGGAGTACCGCGCCACCTTTCTTCGCCACCTCGATGCGCACCGGAGGCGTGAGCAGGTCGCCGGTCTTCGCTTGTACCACCAAGACATTTGTCGTCGGGTTAAAGAGAGAAACAGTCGTGCTGGCTTTTACCTCTATCCATGGCGTTGTTAAAACCGGAAGAGAGTCTACCGCGCCAACATTGGCAACCGGACTAGTAGAAGACTTAGAGCCAGACATCGCCAGCCATATCCCGCCAAGAACAAATACGATAACCAAAAAACCGATGAGTTTCTTCATATATTATTGTTTATTATGCTGATTTCGCAGTATAGGCCATGTACCGGATAATGTCTATAGACTGATTGGCCGAACCGATTATTGAATCGTTGCCGGTTAGTGCCCCGGATACAAAAATTCCAGAGCGGGAGGTCTCTAGTTTGTCAGACAGTTTTGGTAAGCCATCCTGGTCGAGCGCTATCGACATCGAGGCAAGCCAGTCGGATGGCTTCTCGAATCCAATGGTTATGTAAATTTTGTCGAACACTTTCTTCTCAATTTTGTCTTCTAATTTTAGTGTCGCTTCTTGATTATTGAATTCTGTGACGCTCGAGTTATAAAAAACTTTTATCGTCCCTTTCCCGGCTTCATTCTCAAGCTCAACCCTGTTGCGTTCGGTCACGGTCTCCGCGACGTGTGGCTTGCGCACCAGGAGCGTCACCTCATTATCGAGCGAGAGTTCGAGCGCGGCTTCGACGGCCGAGTTGCCGCCGCCTATTACTAAAATTTTCTTGTCTGTAATAAAGGAGTTGTAATCAAATTCGTGCGCAACGCTGGTATTACCCTCTTCGCCCGGCACGCCTAGCTTGCACGGCTTGCTGAACATGCCGGTGGCGAGAATTAACTTCGGCGCTTGGATGGCGCCTTTGTCTGTAATAAAATTGTAAACCGTGTCCGAGGCGAGACCTCCGCCTTTGCCGGAGGTCTCGCCTCTTGCGTCCTCGATCGTTTTAAACACGGTGTGCGGTGCATACGGCACCGTGTCTGCCTGCAGGCGCCAGAGGCGCACCAGCTCACTGCCTTGCTTGCGGTCTGGGAAATCTAGCAGACCTTTTGGTGCCTCTACGTTCTGCCCGTAAGCGTGGTAGAACTTTTTATTGCTCATTGTGTGGGCGATAATAAAGCCCGCCTCTTCACGGTCGATGAGCAGTGCGTTCATGCCGGCCTTCTTGGCCTGTAAAGCCGCTTCAATCCCAGCAGGCCCGGCGCCCACAATAAGCAGATCATAAATTTTATCCTGCACTTGGTCTAAATTTACCATTACGCTATACTACCACACATGCAAAGTCCAAAGAAGATTGCGGTCGTTGGCGCCGGTATCGCGGGGCTGGTGGCAGCTTATGAACTCCAAAAGGCTGGCCATAATGTCACAGTCTTTGAAAGTTCCTCGGTTGTTGGAGGGCGTATTCAGACAGAGATTATTAATGGCTTTATTTTTGACTCCGGTGCGGACTTTTTTGTCAATCGGTACGATCTGCTCCACGCGTATGCCACCGAGCTTGGTATCGCATGGGTAGCCACACAGAAGAACAGCAAGCATCGCATTATCCGCGAAGGAATCCCCTATTATATAGATCTATCGGGCCCGTTCGATTTGCTTTTCAATTTCAAGCTTTTATCGCTCGGAGCTCGGCTGCGATTTTTACTATGGGGTTTGCATCTTAAACTGATTCGTTCGCCTCTTAATTTTTTTCATTTGTCTGAAGTGGGCTTGGAGCTCCAGAGTATCTCCGCTTCAGCATATCTCCGCGAAAAAATTTCACCCGAAGTCGCAGATTATGTGGCTGATCCATTTACAGGAATTATGCAGTTCCACAGAGTAGACGAAATCAGCGCAGCTGCATTGTTCTCGCTTATGAAGATGATGACCGAAAGTGGCGGCTTCCACACCACCTATACCGACGGGGGCATTGCGTCAATACCGAAAGCTATTGCAAGTAAACTAAAGGTACTGACCAACACAGAAATTGCTTCCGTCTCTCCGAAAGATTCTGGTGTTGAGATTATTCGCGACAATACTTCAGAACTTTTTGACATAGTTATCGTGGCGACGACCGGCAATGTGGCAAAAAATATCATAAAAAACGTACCCGCTTCCGTAGTTGCAATGTTTGAAAATTTAACTTACGCCGAGACGATGGTCGTTACCTTTGATATTCCCGTAAATCTTTTCCCCGACGGCACGCACTTGACTTACGTCCCTTTCGTCGAGAACGAGATGATATCCGGCTACGATAATCAAATCAGGAAAAGTGCGAAACTCGAGAATAACGGCCGCTCGATATTGAATGTATACCTGCACGAGACCGCAGCAGAACAATCAAACGGTAAACCGGATAACGAAGTGTACGAGTCGGTCTTAGCCGAACTACAAAAAGTCTGTCCGGAGGTTCGTGCTCACATTTCGGACATCAAACCCTTGGCGCTCAAATATTGGCCTCAAGCAATGCCTAAGTTTCGCCACGATTATCTGCCACGCGTCGTGAAGTTCGAAGAAGAAGGCCAGGGGGTGAACAATATCTACCTAGCCGGCGATTACATGAACAGTCCATGGACCGAGGGCGCCGCACGGTCGGGAAAGCGAGTCGCAGAAATGATTAGGAAACGCTTTTCTGTTTAGCCTTAAGATAAGCCGCCTCGGCAAGCTCGTCGTCGCTAGGAGCTTTGCTTGGGTCAAAAACTTTTTCCCCGGTCAGTTTTTCGTACAATAATATGCCGTTGCCGGTCGTACCATGCATACCGGCATACCCGGCGCTAGCGTTACAGAAGTAGAAGTTCTTAAACGGCGTTTCCATTGTCACACGGTGTAGACCAATCTGATTCGGGAGCATATCTGCACCATAAGCATTCCCCCTCGGAGCCGAGACCCAGTATTCATTTGTGCTCGGAGTGCCGACTACTTTTACGTCGATATGATTGCGTAAATCGGGAATATAGCGCTTTTCTACAATATCAAGCATGCGTTCAGCGATTTCGAGTTTGCGAGCCTCATATTCTTTATAGTTTTCAGCTTTTAGCTTTGCCAGATCACCATACTCGACATATGTTGCAACCTCCATTATCTGATTACCTGGCGGGCAGGTGCCTGACTCTTGCGTATGCAGAGTAGGGGTCGATATGAAAATCCACGGCTTTTCAAAATTATTCTGACCCTGATCTTGCCACATTTTATTCATATCGAAGTTCTCGCAATGCCAAATATTGTGCCTTCCGAAACCATACTTTTTTAGATCAATATCTTTAAGACCCAGATAGATCATTACTCCCGATGGTGAATAAACATAATCTAATTTTTTCTTGAATTTATCTCCGAACTTCTCCAAACCGATCATTTCGGCCACACGCTTTGGGTCCATATTACAGATTATTGTCTTCGCGTTAAAAGTCCTGCCGTCTTTCGTTTTTACCGAAGTCACTTTGTCGCCGGATGTTTCTATCGCCGCAACCTCGGCTTTATAAATGATTCGAGAACCGCGATGACTTTCTATAAATTCAGCGATTCTGTCTATATAGTATTTATAATGTTTGGTCGGATAATATGCCCCGTCGTTATATCCGGCCATAAGCCCTTGATACGCAAGAATGGCGAGCTTGTTCGGCGGCGCCATGAAGTCACCGGCATTAGCCGCGAGCACCGTCTGCGCTTCTATCGAGAGCCCGCATTCGTCGAAAACGTCTTGTAGTGTTTTGTTGCGATATCTAATAAGCGTTCGGTATTGCCTCGCACGGGTAATATATTCCCACCATTTAATATTGCGTTCTGGGAATTGTGCTAACTCTTTTCTTATCCGACTAATAATTCCGGTAAAAGCACGGACGCGGTCGCCTTGACCGGGATAAGCTTTTTCTATATTTATCGCCAAGCGCTCCCAACCATACGGCATGCCTACTTTTTTGCCGTCCGGCATCGCCATAATGTCATAGGCATCGGGGTCATAAAGCTCGAAGGTGATATCTTTATCCAAGCCTATCTTCCTCAAGAAGGTACCAATACGCCCCTCCGGACTACAACCCCAGATATAGTGCACCTGCCCGCAGAAGAAATATTTGCCCCAAGCGAAAGACTGCGCGTATCCGCCGGGTATATCGTGAGCCTCAAGCATAAGCACTCGCGCACCGCTATTGGCAAGCAAAGCGGCGGCGGTCAAAGCTGAATTCCCCGTACCAATAAAAAGATAATCAAATCGCGGTTGGTCTTCCATAGATTTAAATTTTATTTGGGGTGCCTCCCGAGAATCGAACTCGAATTTGACCCTCCACAGGGGTCTGTGTTAACCGTTACACCAGAGGCACCATAAGCTTGCTCTTATACTTAGGCCTGTTATGAACCAAGTGATGGCAATTATGACACAAACGAGCCAAATTTGAAAGCTCATTGTTTCGGTGATTTTCATCAACATGATGAGTTACCAGAATGCGAATATCAGTGATTTTACATAACAAGCATATCCGGGGAACTTTATTGCGATCAAGAATTGACTGGTACGAATTAAGCCCGTCCTTCCAATTACTATGTTTGTTGCCGACATACTGCCGATTACGCCATTTTGTCTGGCAGGATTTGTTACAGAAAAACTTTCCGCTTTTTGAGCGAATAATTTTGGAGCGCACAACGAAAACCGGTTTTTTGCACGTCTCGCATTCTTTCTTCACCTTTTCAATTGTGTCCGAGTAATGACACGTTCGCGAACAGTATATGCCCCAGCCACGCTTAACGTGTCCGGGTTTAGCATAAAATAATGTATTGCATATTTTACAGTGGCGTGGCATTTGTGGGCGTAAGTAATTTTGTAAATCTTATTTTTTCTCTCGGGTAACAATGCACCAAATGATGGCAGTTATGGCAGAGCCATTGGAGATTGCTTAACTTGTTGTTCTTTCGATTTTGATCAACATGGTGGACGGCCATGACATCAGGGTTTTCTGTCTGGCAGAGAATACAAATCTTCTTTTTGGTGTGACGCTCGAGAATGTGACGATATGATTTTTCACCATTTTTCCAATTGGGATGATTTTCTTCTTGGTGTTCTGACGCAATCCAAGCTAGACTGCAGGTTTTACTGCAAAATAATTTGCCGCTTTTCGTACCGTGCAGTTCCTTCAGTGATTTGTATACTACTTTTTCACACCATGAGCATTTGACGTTTTTACCCTTGCGCATACCTAAGCGCTGGCATGGTTCTGAACAATACTTCCTGCCATAACGAATCCAAGAAGGTTTTGTTTGAAACTCCTTTTTACAATGACTGCATAGCATCCATACCATCACTTAATTATAACGGTTTTTACAGCGTCGGTATATACCCGTGTTCGACTTTATCCACAAAGAATAGTGCTAACACCACCCTACTCATAGGTCGGAGTTTTTTCTTGCGTTCCTCTTTTTGCGGCCTCGTGTCGAGCGAGGACGTATAAGAGACTCGATAGACGATTCAAGTAGGCCAGAGTAAATTCGCGCGCCCTCCCCTGCACTGCTCCCATAAGTTGCGTATCTTTGGCATATGCAACCACTCGCCTTTCGACGCGCCTCGCTATCGTGCGAGTTATATCAAGTATCGCGCCAAGCTCGGATGCGCCGGGTAAAACAAAACTGGTGATTTCCGGCAAGCGTTTAGAAATGTCAGCAATATCTTCTTCGAGCTTCGCTAGATGTTTCTCGTTCAAATGCACGTCGGCTCCGCCAAACTCGCCCTGGATGATAAACAGATTTTGCTGAACTTCTTCTAATATTTTTGATTTTGTCACCGAGGAGAGTCCTCCAGAGGGAGGTCTCTCCTCGGTGACCAACTTCGCACGACAGAGGCCGACCCACGAGCCAAGTTCATCCACCGCGCCGAGACACTCAACGCGCATTGATGATTTGGGGTGGCGCTCGGCAGTACCGAAGAACCCTGTATCGCCCTTGTCTCCCTTGCCGGTGTAGAATTTGTTAGGCATGAACTTTGCTCCGTCGCAATCTTACCGTCTTACGTATACCATGATCAGCATAAATATAATAACAAATTTCGCAATATACCCGCCAGAGGGGTCTAGCATCATTCTGGTAAATGGCGTGTCTATTCTAAAGACCAGATGTGTAATAAGCGCGATCGGCAAAGTGAGCCACAGCCACTGTTCTCTGTTTATACTTATGCCAACGAGAGCAAAAAGTTTAGATAGATATGGTGCTAGGAAATATACAGCAACGTAAGAAAGAGCGAAATCAAAAATCGCAAAAGGTCCAACACGGTACGAACGCAAAAATTCTATAGTCATAGATTTTATTAGAAATTATTCTGGTACCCGGGACAGGACTTGAACCTGCACGCCCTTGCGGGCACAACCACCTCAAGGTTGCGAGTCTGCCAGTTCCTCCACCCGGGCATAACTCAATATAACTTTTGCTGTCTTCGCTCAATTTTCAAAGCTTTTTTGATTTTGAGCTTTTTTCTGGTGAGGCAAATAACACGAGGATTATAGTACATTTTGTCGATAATTACCAGCGCCTCTTTCTTTGCGTATTTGAGCTGAGTTGTAGAGTGTTTCCCATCATCTGTCAGATGACCTACAATTCCAGCCCTCATTCGTAACTCTTCTCGAAACCAATTGATATGTACTTTGCTCGCAGAAACAAATTCAACATAGAACATATGGCTCGATCGCCAGCGAGGATCCCAGTATGAATAAAAACATCCATCTCCATCAAAACACCCCCGAACATAGTCAAAAAAATATTCGTCTGGGACTTTGACGGCACCGATCGTTTTTGACTTTGCGGGCGTGAGTCCAACAGACTGTAAAAATTCAAAAAATTCGACATCCCCGAACTGTACATGATAGTATTTTTTTTCTTTGGACGCTCCGCTCCCCTTCAATCCAATTTTAACTTTCAAGCCGAGACACTTTTTGAAATTTCGAGCCTGTTCAATATCTTTAGAAGTCAGACTCATGTGCCGATAATCGTTATAGAGACAACCGTCGGTTACCAATAATCCAATAGCATAGGCAAATTTTGCCGACCACTTAATTTTCACTCTCCTCTTTGGTAATGGTCCTCGCATTCCCATGCCTCTAGTATACCTCAAGTGTATAGCGTCTACCAATTATTTATCCACTTTTTTACCAGAGTCGTTTAGGAAATTCTGTTAGTAAAAACTGTTTGAATCGAAGCTGCGGGTCTGTTTCTTTCGCCACATCGTAGTCTTCATAGAGTTTGTAGACCAATGTACGCAGCGGAGTCATCTTGAGCTGCTGTCGCTTTGAGTAGCAGTCGACATACGTTCTAATCAGTTCTTCATCCAACAAGCTTTCCCAATACTCACCATAGTCATTTCCGTACTTCAACCAGTCTCCAGCCAGCAAGACTATTTTATTTTTTTGCTCTTCGAAGAGTTTTTGGTCGAGCTCATGGACCATGTCGTTAATGAACCCGTGCGAGAATTCGTGCCGCATATTATCGCGATTCGTTGCATGACAGAATAGGTACTGATCTTCTCCGACCGATAATCCCCTGCCAGAATTCTTTGGTGTGAAAAAATTCGCGGTAGTCAGTACTGCTTGTTTAATATTCGTTTCCGGACTAAGTTTATAAAAATTAATGATTTCGGTGATATCAGCAGTAAGCTGGTCGTGGATGCGCTCTTTTGCTGAGAGGTCAGTAAGTACCGCACCTTGTATCTTTTCCTGAATATCGGCGTCTAACGAATTTTCAACCTCCCGCATGACAGCATGAACACCGTTGATCAAATCATCAATATTCGTAATCCAGGATTTGTGTGAAATAATTTCTTTTTTAACAAGGTCAATCCGTTCGAGATGATTGTATGCGAGAGATATCCAGAAAACAGCTTCTTCGTTTACTTTTTGATATTCTTGTATCTTTTGTATAACAGCCCGTGGTAATGGACGTTCAGAAAAGTAATCTTCAATATCTTCAACAATCGGGTATTCTTTCTTGTCGTATTGTTTGTCTGCCGCTTTTTGCGCAATACCCCACAGTCGCATCCCCGGTTCATCTTGGACGACGACTTCAGGCGTGGGCATTATTTCTAATCTTGATTCCAGCTCGTTATTCGTTTCTTTCTCCATTTAGAAAGTATTACACAGCGAGGCGAAAAGAAAAAGCCCTTACGGGCTATTCTTGGTTTCTATTTTGTCTTATGCCGCGACCGCTTCAGCAGGAGCTTCTTCGGGCAAGGGCTCGGACTCTTTGCCGGCGCGGATCTTGCTCATCTTCTTGGTCACTTCGCGCGTTGCTTTGTCGCGGATGAAGTAGAGCTTGGAGCGGCGAGTCTTGGAACGCTTGATAACTTTAATGTTGTCGATGACGGGAGCGTACAAAGGGAAGATTTTCTCCATGCCGACGCCGGAGGCGATCTTGCGGATAGTGAACGAGGCGCCCGGCTCGGTGCCGTGCTTTCGAGCAATACAGATACCCTCGAACGCTTGGAGACGAACCTTCTTGCCTTCTACGATCTTGACGGTCACGCGGACGGTGTCGCCGGCTCGAAAGTCGAGTTTGCGGCGTTCTTCTATATTGACGGGTGAAATGACGGGAATCATTGGGGTTTTTAAATTTTTAAGGTTCAACCTTTTTGGTGCTTAAGGTTGAACCTTTGGAATCCTAACACATCTTTCGGAGCTTTTCAAGCGTCTTTTTGAAGTCGTCCGGCAGGGGTGACTTGAAGCTCTTTTTCGCTCCATTCGGCAGTGCGAATGTTATTTCTGATGCGTGCAGGGCTTGCCTGCCCATTTCGGGCATGCATGCCTTGCCCGGTGCATACAACATGTCGCAGAGTATCGGCTTGCCGATAGATTTGAGGTGTACACGCACCTGATGTGTGCGACCAGACTTGGGGTGCACTTCGAGATAAGTATTCTGCGGGAATCGTTCCAGCACTTTGTAATACGTGAGCGCATTGCGCTGTTTGCCGTCGGCGTCGGCACCGGTCCGGCGGAGCCGCGCGTCGTGCGAGCTTCTGCCAATAGGCCGGTCTATCATCCCCTGCTCGTCTTTTACCACACCGTAGGTTATGGCAAGGTACGTTTTCTCTATATCTTTAGTTTCGAAACTCTGCTTCAGATACGTAAACATCTCCGGCGTCTTTGCCAAGAGCATCACGCCGGAAGTATCTTTGTCTAGGCGATGAACTATCCCCGCCCTACCGTCGTCCCCAACTTTTGCAGACTTGGGATAGTTCTTCGCGAACCAACTTGCCACGTCTGACCCCTTGCTCTTCTCGTCGCCGTGCGACAAATACCCCGCCGGCTTGTCAATTACCAGCAAATCTTTATTTTCAAAAATTATTTTTATCCGCTTCATTCTACTTTCCCCTTCTGCGATCACGTGCAGAATATTCTGCAAGGACATTCGTTACATCTTCCTTCGTCAGATCCGGAAACATTTTAGGCAAGAAAAAAAGTTCGCTGTAGGTTGATTGCCATGGGAGGAAGTTAGAGAGACGTTGTTCCCCGCTCGTGCGCAATATCAGATCAGGATCCGGAATATCTTTTGTATAAAGCAGTTTGGAAAATTCCTCTTCAGTAACAAGACTGTGCGAGGTTGAACCTCGCACAGTAAGTAGCTTGTTCACGGCCTGTAAAATTTCTGCTCGACCGCCGTAGTTCAATGCTATCCCTAACGTGATGCGACTATTATTTTTCGTTTTCTCTTCGGCATTTTTTACGAGCTTCTGAACTTGTTCGGAAAACTTAGTCATATCACCGACACCTCGAAGTCGTATGCCTTCTTGATTCGCCCAATCCAACTCGTTCACGAGCACATGTTCGATAAGCTTAATAAGAAAAGAAACTTCTTGTTCCGGGCGCTTCCAGTTCTCTGTCGAGAAGGTATAGGCGACGATATCTTTTACGCCGGCGTCGCGAAGCCATGCGACCACCTCTTTTACTTTTTTATATCCGGCTTCGTGCCCCTGCCACGGCAGGAGGCTGTGAGCCTTCGCCCAACGACGGTTGCCATCAATAATAATACCGACACTGGTTGGGATTTTTTCTGGTTGCATATTATTTGTTTCTTTCTACGACGAACTTTGAAAATATTTTGAGCTCGTCTTTTGCAATATCGGAGATCGGTGCGTTTGTCAGGACATCAAGTGCCTTGCTCATATACTCTGATGCAATCGCTCCGGCTTTCGCGCGCGCATCATATTTATCAAAAAGATTTTTCACCCGCAGGACAGCATCATCACTTCTATCGTTGCCGGTATAAAACTCTATAACTGTCTGTTTGTCGTCAGAAGTTGCAGACTCTAGCACTGACCAAACAAGGAACGTGGCTTTGCCTTCGCGGATATCGGAGTCTGCCGACTTCCCTGTTACCCTCGGGTCTCCGTAGACGCCTAGAATATCATCGGCTACTTGGTAAGCAATGCCTAGATTGGTCCCAAAGTCGCGCACCCATTCGCTGGGCGCATCAATCATCAAGAGCCCGCTTGTGAGCGGTGCGGTCATTGTGTACTTACTCGTCTTCTCTTCCATTATCTGCGCCACAATATCTCGAGACGGAACCTTTGAACCGGCCGGAGACATGAGATCCAGATACTGCCCCAAACACACCTCAACATGCATTGCGTCGAAGGTTGCGCGCGCTTTCGGCAACGATGCGCCCGCCACTTCGGCTTCTGACCAAAGTTGAATAGCTTTTGAAGATATAATATCACCGAACAAAATAGCCATACTGACGCCGAAATAGGCGCTGTCACCACGAAATTTTTCTTTTTTATGATACGCTTCGCACAAACGATGAACGCTCGGTACGCCTCGGCGCAAATCGGACGCGTCCATAATGTCGTCGTGTATAAGCAGGTATGTATGCAGAAGTTCGAAGGCGAGCGCGAGGCGTATTAGCTTTTCGTCCGGCTCGTTTCCGCCAAGTCGGTACCCGAACAAGAACATGCTCGGCCGGATGAACTTGCCCGGTGCTTCGAGAAACCGCGCGAACTCATTGGCAAGCCCGCTCCCCTCGAGATAGATAGCACGACAAGACTCTATTATCTCGGCAGACGCAATCTTCCACTCGGCTTTAAGCGCCTCAAGATGTCGTGTGAGCAATATGGGATAATCTTTCTTTTCCATAATAAAGTGCGCGGTAAGGGACTCGGACCCCTGACCTTGGCTGTGTAAAAGCCCTGCTCTACCAACTGAGCTAACCGCGCGGATACAAGGCTTTATAGTAGCAAATTTTGAGGTACTTGCAAAATTCGGTAGGAGTGGGATAATACAAGTGCGATGGCTTCTTTCCTCAAGAACGGCTCAATTGCAGACTTACAAGAATTCGTCTCTACTGTTTATGGTGTCTCTGAAGATCAAAAATTCTCTCTTTTCGAACTGGTAGACAATCAAGCAATCTTCGCCATGCGAGCCATCAAAGGCATCAGGAAAAATGATGTCGAGAAGTTGCGCATTAATTTGCTCTTCTCGTTTTCTTGGGTGATGTCGATTGCCAATCGCTTGCACATCGACGCAAGCGATATGCTCTGGAAGAGATTCCCCGGCTGTTGCTCATACTGCGGCAAGCGGCCATGCATCTGCAAAAGCAAACATGTCGAGACAAGAGTGAAAGGCCTGCACTCTATCGGCAAAAAGCCTCGCACTCTCGCCGCCTCCCAAGCAGAACTCGATGCTATTTATCCCAAATCTGATCGTACTCTCGACCAAGCCGGCATCCACTTGGCTGAAGAGACAGGAGAATTCAGCGAAGCTGTCAATCAATATTATTCCATTCACGACGAGAAGCATTTGGCGAAACTTGAGATAGAATTCGCCGACCTTATCTCCTGTATGTTCGATGTCGCCAATTCTGCCGGTATCAATATCGCTGAAGAAATAGCGAAGGTGTATCACAACAATTGCGCCACTTGCCACAAACCTTCCTGCGTCTGCCCGTTCATGTCGGCAAGCGAATTCGAATCGTAGGAAACTTCGTTCGCCCCCGGTAAGAATCGAACTCACATCAACGCCTTAGAAGAGCGCTGCTCTATCCATTGAGCTACGGGGGCACACCGCATTACAATACAATAACTTTCGAAATAAGTACACTACTGCGCCGGGTCGGTTATCTGGACCTTTTGTTTGAGGTACTGGTTGAACATCACTTCTTTATCTTTTATGCTAGATACGGCCATATCGAGACCGGCGCGGTCCAGATTCACAACCTCCTTAGTTATCGCCTTAACAGAGATGGAGACCGGGCGCGTATAATAACGATATATCTGCAAATGCGCCCATTCAAAGAGGCAGAAGATTATAAGCGTCGCCAGGAGCATCCACTTCCAAATACGCTGCGCGTAGATACCACCCCACGGCCTCTCGTGCCGGCCATGTGTTGCTCTTACTTGTCTAGTAAATGGATTTTTAAACATGTCTATTTAATATAGTGTACGACCGTAGCGCGAATGTCGGCTGTCCAGATACTCGTATGCGGGCCTAACGCTTTTATTGTCGTCGGCGCTCCGCTGTCCCCAGCTATCAGCTGGATGTCGTCAAGCGTCAATTTCTGCGGTGTCTCTTCAAGCAGAAGGAGATAATTGTACACGTCAGTAAAAGTTCCCGCGACATGGAGAGAAATGGCCAGCGACCCGCTATTCTGATCTTGCCATAATTCTCCAAGCGAGCTCACGTTCGCCACGACACCGTTATCATTTCCTAACTTTTCCAAATTATTGATGAAGTTGACGATATCATCCTTGCGTACAAAATGAGTTTCTATTTTACTCCTATCTTCAAGCGAATTATCCATTGCCGCTTTGAGAGCGACGCGCAATGAGTGGGTATCCTCTTCGAATGCGTTCGCAGTCTGTATCTTCTCCGCCTCTCCGCGCGCATTAAGCAAAGTTCGAAAGACCATCCCATAAAGCAGGAGCGGGACGACAACGAACAGCGCCATTTTTAAATATATTATTTTGTACGAATCGATCTTCATATAACTATCGTGCGATTAGCGAGATGACGAATGAGCTGTTCTTGCCCGGGACATAATTCGCAATAGGATTGTCGACTGCAATAATACCCTCGTTGCGCCCGAGCTCTTTGGTTAAAGCAAGCAAGACTTCTCGAGTCGCCGCCACGCCGGAGACAGAAATATTATAGCCCGCCGGGGTCTTGGTGCTAGGGTCGGCAGGGTATCGGTTGAAGTGCCAATTAGATATCGTTACTTTGGCATGGGCGACTTGGCTTGCTCGCGCCAATGAATCGATTATCCGCGAGATCAAGACCGATTGCTTCGTAACATTTGCCCCTGTAGGCATTTTTCCTGGCATACCGTTCACTATCGCAATCTTCGCGTTTACATCTTTTATCTCACTTACGATTGCGGCCAGGGTAGTGGAGGTCGCGTTAGCTTCCCTGGATTTCGCCGCAGCTGCTTGCTGATGCGCAGGGCCGATTATCGCGTAGTTAAGTTGGATTATCGGCGGGAGCAAACTAAGTATGGCCGCAAAAATGATTGCAGTAAAGAGCATTGAGCCGACAAGAAACATTCTCGCATAATAGCGCCGTTTTAATGATTTCTTTTCTTCTTCCGGAAGCAGGTTTATGATCATGGAGATACGAATGATTTAGGAGAAAATTACGTTGGCGCGCAAGGCGAGCCCGATAGCTGTCGCGTACCGGAGCGAGGCCGGCTGTTCGATCGGCGGGATATATTCATCAAGCGAGAACGCATTGATCCAGGGATTCCCCATCACCACCTTAAGACCCAGCGTGGCCGACAGGTATTCCGGCAACCCGAGCAGGTTTGATTCACCACCGGCGAGAATTATTCTGTTGACCGGTTTGGGATCGGCCTCACCCTCCTTCTTGTGAGAACCCCAGAATAGGAGGTACTTGTTCATCTCGTCGCGCAAAACGGAAATGTGAGATAGGAGCATGGAGTATAATTCTTCGTGGCCGGACGCACGCGACAAGCCGGAGTTACGCTTGAGCGCCTCCGCCTTGGCCTCATCAAGTTTCTCCATCTGCATGACGATATTAGTATTGTATCTGCCACCAAAGGGCAGTGTCGCCGAGAAAAGCACTCGGCCTTCGCTCACTATCGCCAGGCCCGTCCTTGCCTTGCCGAAGTCCACTGTCATTATCGTATCGGTGTCGTCCGACTTTATTAGCGACCGTGCCACGGCTTGCGCTTCGATCTCAAATGCCAACGGCTCTATCCCCGACTCTTTAAAGGCGCCGAGATAGCTGGTGACCGTCTCTCTCGGCAGAGCAACCACTGCGCAGTCAATACTGTCGCCCTGCTCGGCGATTAGTTCAAAATCAAATTCCGTTTCTTGCGGAGGAAGAGGTACGTATTCGTCCAAATGCAATCCTATCTGCTCGCGAATATCCACCTTGGGTGCTAGCGCTACGCGAACTTTAGTAACATAAGTTAATTCTTCCGGCAACGACACATTCGCTTGGAAAATATTATATCTCTTGCGTATAGAGGCTAGCACCATCGTCAGGTCGGCCGGCTGTTTGATCTGCCCCGCCACGATGGCACCGGGCGGTATCGGTAGCTCGGCAAACTGCTTGAGCCTCGCCTGTCCCCCTGCGTACGACAGCTCGATAAGCTTGATAGATTCATCAGAGACATCCAAGCCCACAGCCGGCCGGACCAAACTATTGGGCAAAGGAAAAAAAGCGCTGAAAGAAGACTTCATGACTTTAGTATACTACAAATAGGAGTTAGGAGATGGGAGTTAGGAGTTAGAGTTGGGGATATTCACAAGTTGTGGATATCCAACTTGCGTAAGTTATCCACATGTGTTATCATTTCACACTAGTTCTCGAGTGGTTTCGCTTACTTGCGACACCACGCAGTTGCGGGAACCTACTAATTAGGAGGAAGCACACGATGCTTCAGGAAGCTCTTCGGGAAATGGGGATCATCACGGAAACTCGGGGCCAATTCGGCCTCATGAGATCGCTCGAGAAGAGGGCCCGTCGCGAGGTCGCGGCAGGCAGGGCTGAACATGAGGTCGTGATCCTCATGATCAACGAGTACAAGAAGCACCAGGTCGAGGCATAGGCATAGCTCGACCCTCCCCCGCAACAAAATGGTCCCGGTATGCGCTTGCGCTACCGGGACCGTTGCATATCTATTCGTATTCCTCTCTATTTTTTATTCTTCTGCTTTTCCAAGAAGCTGTTCAGTATTATCGCCGCGGCGGAGGCGTCTAATAATTCATTTTTACCCCGCCCACTGCGTGAACGGCCCTGTTCTGGCCGACGCAGTGATGGCGGGCAGGCTTGCGTACGTTCTGCATGGGCGGATGACAGCGTCTCGTCTTCATAAAATATCGGCAGGTTTATCTTATCCTTCAAATGCTGGGCGAGCGTCCGAATGTGCTTCATTATAGGATTATCCTCGAGCGCATAGTTGAGTGACTCGCCGATGACAATCGCGTCTATCTTTTTATTCCGGCAAGCCATAACGATATCATCGGCCGCATGCATGATGCCTCTGTTCGGTACGACAGTATAGGGGAAGGCCATGCTCCCCTCATCATCCGAGACGGCCAGGCCTATCCGCTTCGTCCCATAATCCACGCCTAGATATTTCATAAAAATTCGCCCCTCCCTTTCCCTCCCCGAAGGAGAGGGTGAATACTCGTTTCAACACCCCTCTCCTTCGGGGAGGGGTTGGGGGTGGGGCTGTATTTAGTATAGCACAAAAGCCCCTTGTGGGGCCTTGTGCTAATTGTTCTCTGTTATTATTTTACACCCGAACAGCAGGTCTTGCAGTGACAGCCGATGAGCTTCATCACAGCGGAGACACCGACCAGCAGATAAACAACACCTTCCACTACCGGCATGTTGCCGAGCAACATTCGAAGAATGTTCCAGGTGTCACTCTTGCCCACAAGCATACCAAGACCAAACACCCCCCAGTTCAAAGCACCGATGAGGATGAGCCAGTGGCCCAACTTCATCATCGCGCAGTGATTCTTACCATCACATGAACCCATCATACTTTTTTAAATTAATTACTAATAATCTTTTGCTAATAATATAATCGTAACACTGCCATTAGCGAGTGTCTAGACTAATTGTCCACTTTTCGCTAATATAGGCGGTCTGGGAGGGATCGCATAGCGGTCTCCCGCCCCAGCGGGTCCGCCGAAGGGCGGAAGTGCAAAGGCAAAAAACCATTCCTGTGATATACTCACAAAATGTCCTGTGTCTATGTTCTTCTAAGCGAGAAAACTGGGAAGCGTTACGTTGGGTCAAGCCACGAGAATATTCCTGATATAAGGTTACGAGCGCACAATGCCGGAAAAACCAGTTCAACAAAAGCAGGACGACCTTGGAAATTGATTCATACCGAATCCTGTGAAGATTTTACCGAGGCGAGAAAAAGGGAGAACTGGTTGAAGTCGGGGACGGGGCGAGAGTATCTTGATAAATTATTCGAAACAAGGCGGAGGGATCGCATAGTTGGTCTAGTGCGCCGCACTTGAAATGCGGTAGACCCGAAAGGGTCTCGCGAGTTCGAATCTCGCTCCCTCCGCCTTGTCTCGAAAGCAGTCTTGCCCGCCCCAGCGGGTCCGCCGAAGGGCGGAAAAACTAGCGGGTGAAAGCCCTTAGAGGTTCGAGTCCTCTACCCTCCGTTTTTAGAATCCGAAGAAGTTTAAGACTTTACCGAAGAAGCCTGTGCTTTTCTTGGTGGTTGTGGCTTTGGGCGCAGTTACTTTTTCTTCGTTCAAGGCGCTGATGTTTGCTATTGGCGGAACGACTTTCGGCTTAACTTTAGCGATATTAGTTACGGACGAGGCGGGGGCGTTATTCTTCAATAATGCCAACTGTCTGCGAAGTTGGGCGAGTTGGCTGTTCAACTTAGCAATGAGCGCAGCACGCGAAGTTGCGGGAGTTTGAGCAGTAATCTTGTTGCCGGTCGTTGTCGTTGTCGGTACTTTTGTAGTTATTTTCGAAACAACAGAGGTTGTCTTTGTTGCCGTTGGCGTTGGCGTTGGGGTTGGGGTAGTCACTGAAGCTGAACCATTATTACCTCCATACGATCCAATTATCGGCCCGTTCGAACTCTGTGTTACTGTAGCCGGAATCGTTGTGATCGTGCCGAAGGTTGTCAAGTGGTATGTCAGGACCTTGGTCGCAGAAGTTCCCGCGATGGCACATTCGCCGAACGCCGCTGGTGCCGTTGGTACAGCGTAAGTGCCGGCACAGGTCGATAGAGTGTTCCAGGTATTTGAACCGGTCACGCGCATTACCATCGGCTTGATAGTTGGGAAGGTGATGGTTGCCGCTTGGGTCAGGAGAAGCGGTACGTCCGATGAACCAATTTCGAATGAATCACCAACCGTAAAGCCGGAAGGTGCGGAGCCGTTGGTCGTACCGCCGGACGGAGGCAAGACTTGGCCGTTCCAACCTGTTGGTCCAAGGATTGAAACACCATCAGGCAAGTCCATACTGACGCCGGTGCCACTGCCAACTATCGTGATTGGTGTGCCGTTCGTACCGGACTGCAAGGTAAAGCCGGTGCCAACGGTTATAGTTTTGTCCCCTACTGTCTGTGCAGTCGTGAGGCCAACACGAGTAGTTGTTCCAATCGTGAAGTTGTTAAGCAAGACTGGCGCACCATTGAGCATGAGGCTCCCTGGACTACCCGGCACAACAGTAGAGAGGCTGGTCGAAGCCGAGAGTGGCGAACTTGCGGAAAGTGTAAGGCTGGTGACCCCGCCCGGAAGTGCTACGTCTCCATCGTTTGGAGTGCTGTCGAGGACAACCGGGCCGGAACCGCCAGTGATACTGCTACCGCTTGTCGTGAGAGCTGTGAACGAGCGTGTCGATGAGGTGGCAATATTAGCCGCGAGATCAGTACAGGTGGTCGTGAGCGAATGTGCGCCGGAAGCAACATTGCTTAAAGTATCACTGTGAGAAGTGCCGCCTGTTGTCGAGAGAGTTACTGATGTCGCACTGTCGAGCGAATAAGTACAAGTTGCTGTCTCACTTGTTGTTACAGTAAGCGAAGTCGTCGTCGCGATTGTCAGTCCTTCTATCGGTGCGGTGATATCAATCGTCGGTGCGGTGGCATCCCATGTTACTGTCGCCGTCGATGTTGCGGTATTGCCTGCGTTATCTGTTGCAACAAGTTGAATCGTGTAAGCACCATCGACTGATGCACTTACTGTAGTATCTTCCGCCACAGGGGTGCCGAAGGTAATTGTGCCCGAGCCGGCTGTTTTCGTCCAAGAATAAGTCGCGATACCGGAGCCTGCGTCACTCGCTGTTGCGTTTTGAGTGAATTGCGCATTCGCCGATGCGTCTGAACCGGCAGAGACCGTCGGGTTGGTTTTGTCGAATTTAACCGACGTGCCGTTGCTGGTAACAGAAACCGCGCTACCAGCATTACCAGCGTTATCGGTGAACGTCACAGAGAATGACACTGTTCCTGTAGTGTCACCGGCCAGCATCGTGGTTGTAAGCGTGAATGTCGTTGGGCTTGTTGTAGCCAATGTCGCAGTGTGTCCAGCTATAGTCCCACCGGCCGCCAACAATGGTTCGCTGCTCGTAAATGACAAAGTAATAGTGTCGCCGACCTTGGCGAGAGAAGTGCTCGCGTTGTCAGAAGCAATTGATACCGAAGATAATGTCGGTGCCGTTTTGTCGAAGGTTACCGCAGATGAATCGGTCGTAGCCGAGACGGTGGTTCCATCATTGCCGGCTTTATCCTTGAAGTCTATTGTGAAGGTAACCGGCCCGTCCGATTGACTCCCTGTGCTCATTGTGTAAGTAGCAGTCCATGTTGTACCCGACCCGGTCACGGTCGCAAGATGTCCAGCGATAACGGTTGTCGAGGGATTCTGGATAGGCTCGCTGGAGGTGAACGAGAGGGTGATAATATTACCGGACTTTGCCAGTGTGGTAGAAGCATTATTAGATACCATCGCAACGGATGAGAGGGTCGGTGCGGTTTTATCGAAGACGACATTGGAACCGGAACTTACAGTAGAAACTTGTGTACCGGAGTTACCGGCAAAGTCCGTGAAGTCGATAGTGAACGGTATGACTGTTTCTGCATCACCGCTATTCATTGTTATTGTGAAAGTGAAGGTTGTCGGAGATGTGGTTGCGAGCACCGCGGAACGACCTGCTATTGTACTAGTAGCAAAGGCGAGATTTTCACTTGAAGTAATCGAGAGTGTGACGACGTCGCCCACAACGGCTAGGGTAGTTGATGAATTATTCGAAGAAATAGAACGTGAAGAAAGTGTCGGTGCGAGTGTATCGATAGTGAAGCTTGGGAGCGTGAGCGACAAGCTTTGGTTGCCAGTAGCGTCAGTTACCTTGACCGCGCAACTTCCATAAGTGGCATCGGTAAGTGAATTGTAAGTTATTGTGGTGGTTGCCGTAGTTACAGAAGGTGTAGTTGCTGTACACCCGCCGGAATAGCTGACATTCCCCGCCTCATCGGAACGGAATGCAAAACTCGGTGTCGCGGTGTTAACTAACGAAGCTATCGCGGTTTCGAGATACAGATTCGGCAAGACGGTATCAATGACAACGCCTGACGCATCGTTTGTTGTCGTTACTTGTGTCCCTGCGTTACCGGCAATATCGGAAAAATCTATTGCGAATGGTGTAACCGCGTTGGAGTCGTTAGATAACACTGTTGTCGAAGCATTCCAAACATTACCTCCCATATTCAGTACCGTTGCAGAATGGGTTGCTATTGTGACGGTCGGCGTTTGGACTGTCTCGTTACTCGTGAATGCGAGCGTTATTATATTCCCCGCTTTTGCAAGTGTCGGTGTCGTATTCGAGGAGCTTATAGAAACCCCGGAGAGCGTAGGGACAGCATTGTCTACTGTGAAGGTCGCGCCGCTCGTCGGGAGACCAGTGATTGCGTTCCCCGCGAGGTCAGTTGCATTGCTCAAGTTGACCGAAGCGGAACCGTTTCCAACACCCACAATGGTCGTTGTTGCATAATGTGTACTATCAGTTTTTGTCATCGCCGCCGCTGATTGAGTATAAGGACCGGAAATATCGAAGTTCAAGACCGGTGCATCAGCAATCGGCTCGCTCAATGTTGCGGTGATGACGAGCGACGCGCCTGGCTTAACTGCCGTCGTCGGTGAATACGCAAGTGTCGCCGTCGGTGCAACGGTGTCGATAACCACCGGACTTCCGCTGGTTATCGCAACAACCTGCGTCCCGGCGTTATTAGCGAGATCTGTGAAGTCGATTGTGAAAGACGTAGCGGCATTAGTGTCTCCGATAAGCACGGTTGTCGAAGCATTCCAGACGTTGCTACCCATATCCAGAACAGTGGCAGAATGGCCGGCAATTGTTACAGTCGGTGTTTGGATTGGCTCATCACTTGTGAATGATAATGTGACAACATCACCTGCTTTTGCGAGTGTTGTAGACGCATTACTTGAGGCAATAGAAACCGGCGAGAGCGTAGGTAATGTATTATCGAAGGTGACGCCAGTTACAGTCGTGGTTGCCGAATTGTTCCCTGCCGCGTCCGACCCGCCGAAGTCGATACTATATACAGAGCCAGAGACGAGAGACTGCACTATCGTACAGCCATTAGTCGTGTTTGAGATATCGAGCGTACGCGGGGCACCAGTTGTTTTAGCTGTACCCGCGAGCGCACAAGAATGAACAGTTCCATCGGCAGTGCCACCAGTCCTCGTGAAGACCGCGAGACCGGACGCGAGCGATTCACCCAAAGTGTAACCAAGCTGGGTGCTCGTTGTTACATTCTTTATATATGCGTTGGTGGCTGGTGTAACAGAAGAAAATACCGGAGCGACGGTATCCTTCGTTCCTGGAGTCGCTATTCCGACAGAACTCACGTTCCCTACCGAGTCTGTTACTGTCGTCGTCGCGGTTATGCTCCCTTCGTTAAATGTCGAGAGATTGAGGCCGGTCACGTTAAATGCGCCGGCTACTACAGTTGATGTTCCGGTTAGGTACTTAGTGCCATCCGAGATTGAATAATAAAGCGTAGTGTTACTTTGCGCAGTACCGATCAGCGCAACAGTTGTACTTGCAGCGCTGTTAATATTGTTGGTTATCGAGGGCACTGGTGCAATCGGGACAGAGGTATTCTGGAGTACTGCTTTCGTTCCCGCAGGACCGGTATTGCCTGCGATATCTGTCGCCGTTACTGATGCAGTAATAACGCCGTCGGCGAGTGCGGCTGGCACGGCAGTCGTACCGTTCAGAGTTATGGAATAATTTCCGGATCCATCGGCAAGTCCATCTTTAGTTACTGTGTTTACGCCGTCTGTTATAGAAACTGTCGTTGTAGCGTTCGCTTCTGCCGTGCCAACAACAATGATTGCCGAGGCTTCGCTGGCGTTTACTTTATTATCGGTACCGCCAACCGTAGTTACTACTGGTGCCGCCGGTACGGTGTTATCGACGGTGAATGTCGTGCCGTTCGTTGGTGTTACTGTGATTGTGTTGCCGGCCAAATCTGTCGTTCCACTCAAAGCAATACTTGCCGTGCCGTCATTCGTACCAACTGTGTAACTATAAACATAAACCTTATCGTTCGAAGTCGACATGCTTACATTCGACACCGCATTACTTCCGCCTACTGGCACTGTGATTGAAATAAGCGGAGCAGTGATTAAAGATTCCGTTGTTGTTGCGGTAATAGTTAGCGACGTACCATTTTTTACCGCATGGTTAATGTCATAAGAAATACCTGCGGTTGGAGCGGTCTTGTCTATACTTACAACTCCCGTTGCAGAAACAACTTGCGTGCCCGCGTTGCCGGCAAGATCAGAGAAGTCTATCGCCAAAGCAACAGGTCCCTCAGCATGACTTCCGTCAACAGTTGTGGTGAAGTAGTAATCGGTCGGGCTGGTCGAAGCGACTGTGGCAGTTTGTCCTGCAATGGTCGCAGATACTGGGAATATTTCTTCGCTTGAACTCGCCGCAATTGTAATTATGTCCCCCGACTTTGCAAGTGTTGAGCTTGCGTTAGAAGAGTAGATTATCGCACTAAGCGTTGGCAGTGTTTTTTCGAATGTTACTGAAGAAGCGTCAGTAGTAGAAACAACTTGCGTCCCGGCATTACCCGCGAGGTCAGAAAAGTTTATAGCAAACGGAACTATTTCAGGAGTATCGCTTCCCGTCATTGTATAAGAAAGTGTGTATGAAGAACCACTTCCGCTTACAGTTGCTGTTTGACCAGCAATAGTACCCGTAACTTTGGCCGGGTCGAGATTTTCACTTGCGCTTACAGAGACTGTTATAGTTCGACCCACACCTGCTAGAGTCGTGCTCGCCGCGTTGCTAGCGATAGAAACAGTTGGAAGTGTCGGCGTAGTGTTATCAAAAATAACTGTCGCCGGAGCAGATTCTACACTGAATCCTCCGCCCGAGGTAGTACTGGCAACTGCGGTAATATTGTGTGACACTTCAGTGGTCAGATCGCTTCCAACAAACTGGAATTCTACGGGGTTGTTTGTGGTTGAAACCAACTCTGACCCTGTTATCGTATAATCTTTCCCCCCGAAAAGAGAGCCGTCGAGATAAAGGAGTATGTGGTCACTTACATCCGCACCCACTCCAGTAAAGTTAACGTTGGCCTGAATCGCAGTTGTAGAGCTTGCGTAAATAGTTCCGCTTACCAAATTACCGCCTGTTATGGTCGGTGTAGCTGGCGCACCTGGTCCAACTGCCATTGCGACCGATGCAATACCGGCAGTGGCTAACAGCGCCACGACTCCTGAAATTCTTTTTATGCTCATAAATTATTTTTTAAAACTAGATTACTAAATAAGCGCAAACATCTCATACTATCTTTATGCGGCGACGTGTCAAGCCGATTTTGTAACTTTCAACATGACTATTCGGTTATAGGAAATCTTGATTTTTAACCTGTTTATAAAAGACATTTTTACGCCTTCTTGTGTCCTTTAGGGCGCTTTTATTTTACTAGATATTCTATCGGACATGGCTTAATACTCGCTTCTTGCGGATTTATTTTGTATACTTTATGAACATATGGAAAAAAAGAGATTTTTATTCGTATCGCTCGATGGCCTCATTGGCGATATCGCTTGGCAATTAGTCAAGGAGGGCAACGACGTTAAATACTTCATTGAGCACAAGGAGGAGCGCGAGGTGTCTGACGGTTTCGTTGAGAAAATAGACGATTGGGAGTCGCACGTAGACTGGGCAGACGTCATAATCTTCGACGATGTGCTCGGCCAAGGCAAGAAGGCCAAGAAGCTTCGTGATGCCGGCAAGCTTGTCGTCGGCGGTACGCCTTATACCGATATGCTCGAGGACGATCGTAACTTCGGCCAAGAGGAGCTTAAGAAATACGGCGTTTCGATAGTCCCCTACAACGACTTCACTTCATTCGACGATGCGATAGCTTTCGTCCAGGCCAACCCGGGTAAATACGTCTTGAAGCCATCCTTGGAAGCACAAAACGTAAAGAGTATTCTGTATGTTGGCGAGGATGACGACGGCAAGGATATGTTGCAGGTCTTGAATGATTACAAGAAGGCTTACGCCAAGAAGATTAAGTCATTCCAGTTACAAAAGCGCATCGTGGGCGTAGAGGTGGCGGTTGGCGCATTTTTTAATGGCAAAGAATTCGCCTTGCCCATAAACGTAAACTTCGAGAATAAAAAGCTCTTCCCCGGTAATCTCGGCCCAAGCACGGGCGAGATGGGGACGTTTATGTTCTGGTCCGAGCCTAATAAAATTTACAACCAGACATTAAAAAAGATGGAAGCGAAGTTGGCGGAAGAACACTACTTCGGCTATATAGATATCAACTGCATTGTGAACGGCAACGGCATCTACCCGCTTGAGTGGACATCGCGCTTCGGCTACCCTACTATCTGTATTCAACAAGAAGGCATCACTATGCCGATGGGTGAATTTTTCTACGAGCTCGCGGCCGGTACGCTCACCAAGTTCAAAACTAAAACGGGCTTCCAGATCGGCGTGCGCATTGTCGTGCCGCCATTCCCCTTCACCGACCCGGAGACGTTCAACGTTAAGTCCAAAGACTCTGTCATTCTTTTCAACAAGCCGACAGAAGGCGTGCATATAGAAGATGTTAAGTTAGAGAACGGCGAGTGGCTCGTCACGGGTACCTCTGGCGTCGTCCTCATTGTCTGCGGTACTGGCCCGACAATGAAACAAGCACAGGCACAAACGTATTCCCGCATCAAGAACATCATGATCCCCCACATGTACTACCGCACCGACATTGGCGACAGATGGTTCGAAGACTTCGACCGTCTGCACTCTTGGGGATATTTTAGAGAATAATATATGCATGAGCGCACCACAATACTAGAGGTTATAATCACTGTCGTTACCATATTAATTATCGCAATAATCGCGCCTTTGATTTGGCGCCGATACGCGACAGAGTCGCACGACATCCGCCGAGTTGGCGCCGCGACAGAACTCCAGCGCTCGCTTAAGAATTATTTTCTTTCCCACAGCACATATCCGATAGTAACACCCAAGGAGAATGTGACGGCCGGCAGTAACGTCATCACCGCTCTCACGAACGATTTCTTCCTTATCCGAACACATCCGCCCATCGATCCGGAATCTCCTAAATATGACATTACTTACCTTTCCGATGGCAAGACCTATGAGATTACCTTCTGCCAGCTTGAGTTCGTTCAGAAAGGATATTCACTTGGCTGTGAGAATAAACTATATCCCCTCTCGATATAATTATGCCGGAACAAGAAAACATCGAGCGGATAGCAGAAAAAATCTCCTGGCAGACGCAAGAGTACGAGTTCGTGCATAAAACTAGCGAGTGGTATTGGGTCGTGGGCATAATCGCCGCGGGTATCGCTATCGCCTCGCTCTTCTTCGGCAACATCCTTTTCGCTGTCTTAATCATAGTAGCAGCTTTTACAGTTATGCTCTTCGGTGCTCGCCCGCCTCAAACGGTACACTGCGAGCTTACAAACCAAGGGCTTAAACTTAACAACGAATTTCACTCATTTAAATCGCTCGAATCTTTCTGGATTTATCTGCAAACGCCGGCGAGCATCATCTTCAAATCCAAGAAGATGCTCTCGCCGTACATTATTATTCCCCTAGAATATCTTAATCCGGACAACACCCGCGCCTTTATTCTCAAGCATTTACCCGAAGAAGAACATCAAATCCCCTTCGCGGAGTTACTCTCGCGGCGACTGGGCTTTTAATGCTCCTGGCAGGAATCGAACCTAGATACTGACAAATATTTGTAGTATACTATGTTCAAATGGCTGGCAATAGATATTCAGATGAGGTTAGGAAAGAGGCCGTTCGTCTGCATAAGTTAGGGAAACCATACTCGGAAATTTCTGAAATTTTAGGCGTTTCCTCAAAAGGCACTCTTTCCTACTGGCTTGGTTCTATCACTGGATACAAAAAAGACTCCAAGAAACAGAAAGACCATTTGGCCCGTGTCCGCCCTCTTGCATTTGCAGCCCTGAGGCACCGAACCGAAGTTCAAACACAAGATTGCACCAATAAGGTTAAGAAGATTATTGAATCTGGAAGTGAAAACTTTAGTGATTTGTTCTACCTTAAATCACTACTCTCAATGTTGTACTGGGCAGAAGGCGCAAAAGGGACCGGCGGAGGCGGGATTAAGTTTGCGAATACTGACCCCGTAATGCATCGTCTTTTCATTACCCTGTTGCGCAAAGTTTATATCATAGATAACGCCCACTTCTCCATTCATCTTCATCTCCACTATTATCATAGTATTACTGACGCAAAAAAATTCTGGTCGGAAGTGTTGAGTGTTCCCCTAGAAAGATTTAAAAAACCATATTTTAAAAAGCGAAGTGTGACGAAACGATATCGCAAAAACTTTAAAGGGATTTGCTACGTGTATTACGGCGACAGCAATATTCGGCGCGAATTACTCGAATTAGGAACTCAATTAGGCCACACTCTTACCTCTTCCCGAGAGCCAAATTTTATGGTAAAGTAAGCAAATTGTTTCACCGCTCCCGTCGTTCAATGGACCGGACAGATCCCTGCGAAGGATCAGATGCAGGTTCGATTCCTGCCGGGAGCACCAAAAATTTTAGGCTTTAGAAACTCGGTTTTCTCTTGAGAAACCGAGTTTCTGTTTTCCGCTTTTCCCCACCCTACCCTTGCAAATTTCGTGGGGGGGGTAAAGTGAGGTGCATATTAGGTAAATAAATACTTATGGGAATCGAAGATTCTTATGATTCAAACGAGGAACACTCGGTGGAAGATTTGATGGAAAATGACAGCCGGAAGTTAGAAGGTATGGCGGATGACTTAGAGAATGTAGTAAAAACACTGGAGCATCTAGATAGAATGGGCCTGAATCTAAGTTCGGTGATTACCGAATTACAAAGTAGGCCGTTGGCAAAGATAAATGATGCACTCATAGGCAAAACATTGCAAGAGAGCAAGGGGAACATGGAGAAGTTGCAGGATTGGGTCAATCATAAAGAGACAGAAGTAAGGCAGTCAGAGGCACGGGTAAACGATATGCCGGTAATAATGGAACCGGGATTTAACAAGGAGAGTTGGCTAAGAAATCAGAGGAACTTTTTAGAAAGGGATAAAAAGAGATTAAAAATTTTGGTGGCAGCATTAGCTAAGAGCAAGGAGGGGGAGGTATAAAAAACAAAAAGGACCCTATTAGGGTCCTTTTTGTTTTTTTAAATTTATTTC
Organism: Candidatus Paceibacterota bacterium; assembly: GCA_041660505.1. Classification (NCBI taxonomy): domain Bacteria; kingdom Bacillati; phylum Minisyncoccota; species Minisyncoccota bacterium. The sequence goes on along the minus strand of JBAZWG010000001.1, from coordinate 486,918 downwards.
GCGCTGACTAGTCTGGCTAGGCGAGATTTTCGGCGGGCGGCGGTGTTTTTCTTAAGTAGCCCGAGCTTCATTGATTTGTCGATTGCCTGATAGGCCTTGGGGAGGAGCGCTACAGCGGCCTTAAGGTCTTTCTTGGCCACCAATTTCTCTATGTCTTTGCGGACATCGGTGACGCTTTTCTTGTGCTTCAAGTTGACCTCGTGCTTGCGCTTGGAGTTCCTGATAGCCTTTTTTGCTGATGCGGTGATTGCCATAATCCCGAAATACTACCAGAAAACATGGCTAAATGCAACTTCCAGAGGTTCGACCTTTTTGATGCTTAAGGTCGAACCTCGAAATGCACAGTTTTTGTTAAAAAGGCAACCTTGGTGTAGTATTACATCATGATTGCGCAGATTGAGGGAACTGTTCTGAATATTGAAGAAAAAGCGGCTGTTATCAGCCTTGGCGGCCTTGGTTTGCGGGTTTTCTGCCTGCCGGAGACATTAGCAACCCTGCAATCGGCCAAGGATCTAGGCGAGCCGGCCCGGCTCTTTACTTATCTCGTCGTTCGCGAGGATGCGCTGGATCTTTACGGCTTCTTGACGACCGACGAGCGAGCATTATTCGAACTTATAATAAGCATCTCTGGCATCGGCCCCAAGAAGGCGCTGGCCGTGCTCTCTGCCGCTCCCGCCACTACCCTTAAGCGCGCCGTTCTATCTAACGACGCTTCATATCTGACGAAAGTCTCCGGTATCGGCAAAAAAATCGCGGATAAAATCGTACTGGAGCTCAAAGATAAAATAACAAGTCTGGGCGGAGATTTGGCCGATAGCCCGCTTATGAATGAAGATAGAGACGCGCTTTCTGCTTTGATAGCGCTCGGTTACGCGCACACAGAGGCGCGAGAAGCATTGCAAAAAGTCCCGGCAGACGTGACCGGTCTTAATAAACGTATCAAAGAGGCCTTGAAGCAAATTGGTAAATAATTTATGGATACCGATGAAAGCCTGAATAGATTTAGGAAGTTCATACCCGAGAAGCTTTTCCGGGCCGGCCAGCCTATTTACCATTATCTTTTGGCTGTCTGGGGTGCCGCTCGTTACAAATTCCCTTCGCGCAAAATAAAAGTGGTGGCGATAACGGGCACCAAGGGTAAGACAACGACGGCAGAACTGGTCTCTGCGATATTAGAAGAAGCTGGCTATAAAACCGCTCTAGCTTCTACCCTGCGCTTCAAGATTGGTAAAGAGTCCGAACGCAACATGTTCAAGATGACGATGCCGGGCAGATCGTTCCTGCAAAATTTCTTGCGCCAAGCGGTTGAGGAGAAGTGCGACTGGGCGGTTGTCGAGATGACCAGTAACGGCGCCCAACAGTTCCGCCATAAGTTCATCTCGCTCGATGCATTAATATTTACGAACATCTCCCCGGAACATATCGAGTCGCACGGCTCGTATGAAAATTATCTGGCCGCCAAGCTCGCCATCGCCCACTCACTCGAGAAATCATGGAAGAAGAATAAAGTCTTGGTGGTGAACAAAGACAGTCAGGACTCTGACAAATTTTTAGCTATTAATGTGCCCCAAAAGGTGGCTTACAATATCGGCGATGCCAAACCATTCACCCTCAAAGAAGATTCTTCAGAATTAAATATTTTTAGAGAAAGAATTGTGACGAAACTCGCCGGCGAGTTCAACGCTTACAACATCTTGGCCGCCGCCATGTTCGCGAAAAGTCAGGGTATCGCACCGGACGTTATTAAGCGCGCCATCGAGAAGTTCCAAGGCGTCCCGGGCCGGCTGGAGAAAGTGGTTATCGATCCATCGCGCTTCCCCGAGGAGGTGCGCGCCAAGTTCCCTGCCGGTCGCATCGAGCCGCCTTATACTGTAATAGTGGACTACGCCCATACTGCCGACTCTTTAGAGAAGTTATATAAAGTTTTCCCTAATTCACACAAGATTTGCGTGCTTGGCTCGTGCGGGGGCGGGCGGGATAAATGGAAGCGTCCACAGATGGGCAAGATAGCGGCAGAATATTGCGATACAATCATTCTGACCAATGAAGATCCGTATGACGAAGACCCGCAAACGATAGTTGAGGAAATAGCAAAGGGTATGGGCCGCCGCAAATATCGCATCATAATGGACAGACGCGAAGCGATAAGAGCGGCAATAGCCGAGGCGAAGAAAAATAATGTGGTCTTAATCTCCGGCAAAGGCACCGACCCGTACATCATGGGCACGAATGGCACTAAAGAACCATGGAGCGACTACGAAGTAGCGCAAGAAGAAATATTGCGTGCGATGAAACTTACTTAGATCAAAGATTAAATATCAAATATCAAAATTTTGAACTTTGATTTTTGAGTTTTTATATAACCATTATGCCGGAACTGCCTGAAGTACATACCACTGTTACAGGGCTTAATGCGGTGTTGCCCGGGCTTGTTATTACTGACGTTTGGACGGGCTGGCCCAAGCAGATCAAGGGTCACAATTTCAAAGACTTTAAGAAATTACTGATAGGCAAAAAGTTTCTTTCAGTATCGCGTCAGGCGAAAAATGTTTTAATTCATCTCTCCGGCGGAATGACCTTGCGCGTTCATATGAAAATGACCGGCCAACTGCTCTTCGACCGACCGAACTCTAAATATATTCACCAGAGATTTTTCTTGTCGAAAGGGCACGAGCTTTCTTTCTCCGACCTGCGTAAATTCGGCCGAGTCGAACTTATCGAAACTTCTAAACTTCATGAGCACGAGACACTTAAAACACTCGGCCCCGACCCTTTTGATAAAAAACTTACGTTGAAAGTTTTGCTCGCGCGTTTATTACGCCGACCGAATCTGCCTATCAAACTCGCCCTGCTGGATCAGACTATAATATCCGGTATCGGCAATATCTACGCCGATGAGTCGTTATGGGACGCAGGGATTATCCCGACGCGAAAAGCAAAAGATGTATCCCCAGCAGAATCCGGTGCGATATTAAAATCAATGCGCAAGATTCTGACTAAATCGATTAAACTCGGCGGTGATTCTAAATCAGACTACCGCAATATCTACGGCGAGAAGGGCGGCTTTCAAAATCATCATATGGCATATCGCATGACGGGCGAGGCGTGCAAAAAGAAGGGCTGTGGTGGTATAATAAAGCGCATAGTATTAGGCAGTCGCTCAACACACTTCTGCCCGAAGCACCAGCATTAAACGGAATTGAGGAATTTGAGAATTAAAGATCTTAAATTCCAAAATTCTTTATTCAATAATTCTGTTAAAATATGAACGAGGCCGGAGCATTTTTATTGGGATTCGTTGCGCTAATGATCGCAATGTTCTTCGTCTGGCTGGCTATCGGCGGCCCGGCCAAGTATGAACGTGAACATCCCGGCGCCTTCCTCACCTCCCCCGCTCCACTAGGCACAGGCGAATCGTTCGGCACACTCCTCCATCCGCTTGCCTCTTCGACAAATACGCAATAGAATACACATATGGACAACGAAACTCATCAACCAAATACTCATCACGACGTACCTCACGTGAAGATTTACCCGCCCGTCGTCGTCACTGCGACCATCGCTTTCGGCCTCCTGATGCAGTTCCTCTTCCCCTTGCCGGTCATTGCATCTTCGTTCTTTAGAGGCATCGGCTTTATGCTTACTATCGGCGCAATGCTTATCCTCTGGTGGTCGGATGTAACATTCAAAAACGTCGGTACTCATTCCAATCCGACACGCGCGACCACTGACTTGGTCATAACCGGCCCGCATGAATACAGCCGTAATCCAATGTATCTTGCTTTTCTAATTTTGACCTTCGGTATCGGGCTGTGGGTTGGGACGCTCTGGCTTATTATTCTCGATATTGCTCAATACGCCATCCTCGACTATTTGGTCGTAATCCCGGAAGAACATTATCTCTCGCGCAAATTCGGCGAGCGCTACAAACGATATACAGAAAAAGTTCGTCGTTGGCTATGAAAAATAAAATTGTGCGTCTCGAGAAACTTGCGAGCGCGGTCGGCGCGAACACGAGGAATTTTTCAGCAGAAAAATATCCGTGTTCTCGTGATGCAGCAAATTTATTTTTCATACTATGATTACGATTTTTTACGGTTCCGATCGGGACAAAGTGCAGGCCAAGGCTCGTGTTCAGCTCGACGAACTCGTCAAGAAACAACCGGATATTCAGGTCGTCCAGTTCGAGGCGAGCGAAGAAAATGCCGAAAAAATAAAAAATTTCGCGGCAAGTACAAGTCTCTTTGGCGAGACATATCTCATTTTGTTGCGCTACTTTTGCGAGACTGCGACAGGGCGTGAACTGCTCATCCATCTAATCCCCCATCTGCAAACGTCGTCGCACGACGTAATTATTGTAGACGGCTCGTTGACCAAAGAACCACTCGCGAAACTGGAATCTGCCGGCGCCAAGCTTAATAAATTCATGAAAGCAGAGCCGGCAGGATATGCCGGCGCGCGCGAGGTCAAAGTGTCTCATCCGATCTTCGCCGGTTACAACATCTACCGCTTTAGCGACGCCTTCGGCCTGCGAGATAAGAAAAAGCTGTGGGTCGAGTACGAAACGGCGCTTACCGCCGGCTTGCCAGCAGAAGAATTATTTTGGAAGCTGACATGGCAGCTCAAAAATATGCTTATGGTTGCCAAAATGACGCCGATGGATAAAAGCTCTTTACAGGACTGGCAGATTCGCAAAATAAAACCCTTGCTTAGAAATTATCGCGCAGAAGAACTACCCCATCTGTCATTGAAGCTTATTAATATCTACCATAAAGCCCGCAGGGGTCTCACCGATTTCGAAACATCGTTAGAACGCTTCGTGCTGGAACTCTAGTTTATGCGCTCGGGGGGAATCGAACCCTCGACCATCTCCTTAAAAGGGAGCTGCTCTACCAACTGAGCTACGAGCGCGAAGTTTCGAAATAATACCAGTTTTAGACCCGCTTGTCTATTCTTGATTTTACTGTATTATTCTCTAATTCCTAAATTCTTTAATTCTGTCATGATCCTCATTCTTCATAACATCCGCAGTGTTTATAACGTCGGGGCGATATTCCGCACCGCAGATGCTGCCGGGGTTTCTAAAATATACCTGACCGGCTACACCCCATCCCCATTAGACCGCTTCGGCAGTATACGAAAGGATATTACGAAGACGGCATTAGGCGCCGAGAAGTCTGTTTCTTGGGAACAACACCCCTCCCTATCCTACGCGATAGCGCAACTTAGGGAGGAGTGTTTTAATATCGTCGCGCTTGAGCAAGCCGAGAATTCCGTAGACTATAAAACCTTCAAATCGTCAGGAAAAACGGCTTTAATAATCGGCGAAGAGAGATTCGGCATCACGCAAGACATCCTAGACCAATGTGACAGCATTATAGAAATCCCGATGAAAGGAAAGAAAGAATCGCTCAATGTGTCCGTGGCCACCGGCATCGCCCTGTTCAGAATTCTAAATATTTAGTTTCTTCATCTCGCCCCAGCTTGGGCCTTTGGAAACGTTGGCTATTATCGGGCATTTGATGTCTGACGCCGTTTCCATCGCTTGTTTAATAACTTTCGCGACTTCTTCTACCTTTTCTTTTTTCACTTCATAGATCAATTCATCATGAACTTGCAGGAGAAGCTTCGCGTCGTCGTGTAAATGTGCTTTCTTTAATTCGTGTTCCGCTTTGATCATCGCGAGCTTGATAATATCGGCGGCGGTACCTTGGAGCGGTGCATTGCCGGCCATCCTCTCCTCCATCGCCCGGAGCTGGGGCATACGGGAGTTGATATTCTTGAAGTATCGGCGCCTTCCATAGAGAGTCGTCGTATATTTAGTATGTTTGGTCTCGGCCAGAATATTATCCAGATATTCACCCAGCTGTTTAAACTGCTCGAAGTAAGCGTCATGGAATTGCTGGGCCTCTTCGCGCGTAGTGCCCAAGTTGGTCTTAAGCGCATTCACGCCCATACCGTAGATGATGCCGAAGTTGATGACCTTGGCCTTGCGCCTCATCTCGTGATCCACTTTATCCGGCGGGACGCCGAAGACGAGAGATGCCACCGAGGCGTGCACATCCCCGCCTTCTTTGAATATCTTAAGTAATTTCTCATCACCCGATAGCGCTGCCGCTACGCGCAACTCTATCTGCGAATAATCTAGCGCGAGAAGTTCCGTCCCTTTGGGTGCAATGAAGGCCTCACGTATCGCCCGGCCAAGCTCGGTCTTTATCGGGATGTTTTGCAGATTCGGGTTATTCGAAGACATTCTGCCTGTCGTGGTGCCGGCCTGCACGAGTGTCGTATGTAATCTGCCTTCTTTATCCAAGAGTTTGGGTATAGCGTCTATATATGTCGAGAGAAGCTTTTTGTATTCTCTGTATTCTAGAATTTTATTGATTATCGGGTGCAGGTCCTTGAGCTTGTCTAGCTCTGACTCCTTGGTTGAGCGGGCGCCGCCGGCAGTCTTCTTAAGCCCCTTCACCTCAAGCTTGAGCGTATCGAAGAGCACCTCGCCCATCTGTTTCGGCGAGCTGATGTTAAACTCCTTGCCAGCTAAATCATGAATCTGCTTCTCTAATCGCGCCGTATGAATGTGATACTCTTCCGACAAGTCGGCGAGTTTCTTTTTACTCACCAAGATGCCGCACTTCTCCGCCGCGTCAATGATTGGAACAAGCGGCAACTCAATATCGTTTAAAACTTTCTCGAGCTTGGCCTCATGAATTTTCTTCATGAGCACGGCCTCGACTTCACCAACGTCACTAACACCGGCAACTTCCAGAACTTTCTCAATTTCCGGATCGGTCGCGCTGGAGTCAACGAGCCATGCCATTATCTGGAGCTTTTTAAAGTTGGGAGGAGTTGGGAGTTGGGAGTTGGGAGTTGGGGAATTCACCCTATCTCCTGTTCCAGCAACCGCCTCTCGTATCCGCCCCGCCAAAGTCCGGAAGCTATACTGCTTGCACATTGCCTCAACCTTTTCAATATCAACTCCCTCTCGCCAAGTCTTCTCCGGTAGTTTAAAATCAATCGGCGCGTCATCGCGGATTGTCGCCAGCATCTTGGAGAATAACGCCTCATCTTCGTTGGTCTTGAGCAGGCCGATAATCCGCTCTTTGATTCCCGCCTCGAGCAGTTCGTCGTGATGCGTCTTCGCCTTCTTCATTATATTTTCTATCGTGCCAAACTTCTGAATTAATTCTTCTGCCGTCTTCTCGCCAATCCCCTTAACGCCGATGATATTATCGGAAGCATCCCCGCGCAAGCCTTTATAATCCGGTAAGAGCTTGGGCTTAAAGCCGAATCTTTCTTCTACCGCCTTCTCATTATATATAACTGTATCGTTCAATCCCTTTTTTAAAGTATAGACCACCACATCATCGTCTTTCACCAGTTGCAAAGTATCCATATCGCCCGAAGCAATAATAATCTTGCACGCCGAGGTGAGTCCCCCAGAGAGAGGTCTCTCCTCGGCGACCTTCTTCACGATCGTGCCCAACATATCGTCCGCCTCGAAGCCGGGATGTTCATAGACCGGTATACCTAGCGCCTCGGCCACGCCTCTTGCCACTTTAAGCTGTGATATCAAATCATCTTCTGTCTTCGCTCGTGTTGCTTTGTATTCTTTATATTCCTCGTGCCTGAATGTCGGCCCCGGCAAGTCGAAGCAGGCGGCCACATAGTCCGGCTTTAGATCTTTGATGGCCTTAAGCACGAAGGCGACGAAGCCGTAGAGCGCGCCGGTCGGCTCCCCATTCTCGCTGCGGAAGTCCGGAAGTGCGTGATATGCCCGATGCAAGATCGCGTGCGAATCTAGGAGTAGTAATGTCTTTGTTTCTTTTTTCATATTAGTTTGGTAATTCTATCTCGCGCGTAGTCTCATCGATGAATTTGAATTTTAGCGGGATGGCATGTTCGGGCAGGGCGCTTGTTACAATGTTCGGCCACTCAATGAAGACGATATTATTCGGGTCGGCGAGCGTCTCATTAAATCTTAGTGCGCTCATATCGCTTCCCTCGCCTAGTCTGTATGCGTCTATATGAATAATATTTTTCGATAAATCTGGGATTTCATAACGCTTTTGGATTACAAAAGTGGGACTCGTTACATGATGCTTAACGCCTAGCGCTTTTGCAACACCTTGCACGAATGCCGTTTTGCCAGAGCCGAGGTCGCCATGCAGAGCGAAGATGAGACAGGAGTTGGGAGTTAGGAGTTGGGAGTTGGGGAGACGCGAAACAAAATCAGCAGCAAGTTTATGGGTCTCTTCCAAACTTTTGGTCGTATGCTTCGCCATAAGGCTAATCATAGCGCAAAATGCGAAAAACAAAAGCCCCGAATTAACGAGGCTTTTGTGCAACTTTCAACTTTATAACTTTTTACTTTCAACTCTTTATTACACTGTCGCGGGCGGATGGCCTTTGCCTCCCTTATAATCGCTCAAGATGCGAGTAATTATGAGGATAATTATTAGGAACAAGAGAATGAAGGCAAGCCAACCGAGTAAGGATGAGGGGAGGAAGCTGCCGACACTTACGGCGCTTGCGGTGTTAAGCTTCGTGCTCTCGGCCGAGATCGGCGTATTAACAGTGGCCAGCACATCGGGCTGTTGGACACCTTGAGTGTCCTGGAAGCTTGCGTTCGCAGTGAACGTAATCGGCTGGTCTTTATTAACCTTCGAATCTACTTTGAGAGCAAGGCTTATGGTACCGTCCTGCTTGGGGTTGAGCCCGCCGACAGTAAGATTCACCATGCCGTTCTGTGTTTGGATATTCTGATGGTCGGAGCTGACGAAAGTCGTACCTTGAGGAACAGACATTCGCAAGTTCAAGTTCTGAACCGGTGCACCGTCAACGTTCGAGTAACGAACGGTGTAAGTGATGTTATCGCCCGGCGCAACATTAGCTTTGTCGGCTGTGATCTCAAGCTTTATCGGTGTTATAGTGATGCAGACTTGTGTGTCGTTGGATGCGTAGGTCTTGCCGTTCACATAGATTTGGGCATTGTTCGTCACGACGATGTTGTCGGCGATATCGCGGGCGAGAACTTGGATCATGAAGGTGTGACCTTCGCGCGGACCAAGCTGGCGCGACCATTGGACCATACGCGTACCTGCATTATAGGTACCGCCTTCCGAGGCATTCTTGAAGGCAAGGATCGGCGCGAGAGTGTCTGTAATAACAGCGTTGCTTGTGGCCGACCAGCTCGGATTCATAACGGTAATAGTGTACTGGATGGTGTGGCCCTCGCGTGCGCAGACGTAGGTCTTGGTACCGCACGGGAATGAGATATCGTCAACAGTCTTCGTAATAACTTCGCCGGATTTGACCGGCACATAATTAGCGACGGCTACCGTAACTTTCGGTGCAGGAGGAGTGATGATTTTCGGCGGAACGTATGTTACGGCCGGGGTGAGCGTGGTGAATGAGAGTATCTGACCGCGAGCCGTCTGGCCTTGAGTATTCTGTGTCACCGCGCGGAAGTAGTAAAGTGTATGAGCAGAGAGGCCGGTCACAGTCGTATAGTAACCGTTTGATACACCAGAACCCAGATTGAGCTGAAGGGTTGTCCGACCCAATGAAGGTGTCGTCCCCCACTCGAACCAGCCATTAGCTTGCACGTTGTTCATAACCGCACTTGCATTTAAGCGGGCAGAAGATGTTGTGATGTTAATTGCGGGATTGGTAGCGACCGTAGGCTGTACCGGCGGCTGGAACTGGAAGTATGTTTGAGTAACGAGCCCGGTTGTCGAGAATGGTACAATACTGCCGTAGACCGTACCTGTCTCATTAGAACGAGCCGCTGCGCGGAAGTAGTAGAGCACGCCCGACTGGAGACCGTAGATGTTGTCAGAATAATTACCCGAAGCATATGACTGATACTGCTGTGAAGTTTGCTGCCCGAGAGACTGTGTTGTTCCATATTCGAACCAGCGAGTCACGTTGGTTGCCCCGTTATTATAGATAGATCCGTTCAAGGTTGCGCCGTTCGTACTGATGCCGGTTGCAGTATTGGTCGTAGCCGAAAGAGTCGCCGTTTGCTGATAGTTATTATAATAAGTTGTACCCAGTGTTTGAGCTGTCAGGATCGCGCCATAGACTGTGCCTGTCTCGTTCGAGCGAGCAACTGCGCGGAAGTAGTAGTTCGTCGCCGGCTGGAGGTTATAGGCTTGGGAGGAATAGTTGCCGTTGCTTGCATATTGCTGATATGTTGTCTGGCCGAGGCTCATGGTCGTACCGTACTCGAACCACTCATTCATATTCGTAGTATTGGTGCCGGCAACATAACCGTTGAAGGTCATGCCGTTCTGGCTTATGCCGGACGCGCTTTGAGTAGTCGCGGCAAGCGTCGAGTTGTTTTGCTGTTGGAAATTGGTTTGGAAGGAAAGCGTGTTACCGAAGATCGTGTTCGCCGTACAATTCACATCGGTCGAACGCACGTTAGCACGAACGAAGTACGTCGTGTTAGGCAGTAAACTATTTAAGAATCCCGCGAACGATGCCCCACTGCCTCCCTGTTGAACGGTCGACTGACCGAATGCGGCAGTAGTGCCGTATTCGAACCAGTTCGTGTATGAACCGGCCGGAGTCGGGCTTACCGTACCGCTTAGTGAGGCACTGTTCAATGTAATGTTTGTTGGCTGATTGGTGAATACTGATGTTGGGCAGACGGCCGAAACCTGACCGCTCTGGAAGGTCAAGATGGAGCCGTAAACCGTACCCGTCTCATTCGAGCGAGAAGCGGCACGGAAGTAGTAAGTGGTGTTGGGCTGTAAATTAAATATAGAATCAGAATATGAGCCCTGGCCGAATTGCTGGCTTGTGGATTGGCCGAGAGCGAATGTAGTGCCGTACTCGAACCAACGAGTGACGTTGGTGACGTTAGTGCCAGTATCGGTACCATTGAGCACGGCCGAGTTCTGGGTCATGCCTGATGCAGAGTTAGTTGTCGCCACAAGAGAAGACGTTTGTGTGATCGGCTGGGTCTGGAAGGTTAAGATCGATCCATACACCGTGTTCGTCTCATTCGAACGACCGGCGGCGCGGAAGTAATATGTAGTGTTCGGCTGGAGATTAAATACAGAATCGGAATATGACCCCTGGCCGAATTGCTGGCTTGTGGATTGGCCAAGAGCGAATGTTGTACCATACTCGAACCAACGTGTGACGTTGGTAACATTTGTGCCGTTAGCAGAACCGTTCAACATCGCAGAATTTTGTGTGGCTCCCGTTGCCGAGTTAGTGGTTGCAACAAGCGATGATTGCTGTATCACCGGCTGGGTCTGGAACTGGACTGTGTTGCCGATTATAATTTGATTATTGCAAGCGAAATCGTTCGAGCGCACATTGGCACGGACGAAATAGGTCGTGTTTGACGTAAGGCTAAATACAGAACCGCTGAAGCCAGCGCCGTTCCCTGACTGTTGGAATGTCGACTGGCCGAATGAAGGCGTCGTGCCGTACTCGAACCAGTTTGTGTATGAACCGGCCGGAGTCGGGCTAACCGTACCGGTAAATGAAGCACCGGTCTGTGTGATGTTGGTCGGCTGATTAGTAAATGCCGTGGCCGGACAAACGGCAGGATTGCCGACAGTTTGGAATGTCATGATACTGCCATACACCGTGTTCGTCTCATTCGAGCGAGCGGCGGCACGGAAGTAATATGTAGTGTTCGGCTGTAAGTTAAATACGGAATCGGAATATGACCCTTGGCCGAATTGCTGTGAGGTTGATTGGCCGAGAGACTGTGTCGTCCCCCACTCGAACCAGCGCGTCACGTTGGTCACATTTGTTCCGTTCACAGAACCATTTAACATTGCAGAGTTCTGCGTGAGGCCCGATGCCGGGTTAGTGGTGGCAGTGAGGGAAGCCTGCGGAGCCACTGTCTGGCTGACGATAAAATCGACATCAAGCGTCCCTTGACTAAAGTTCCACGCTTGACCCGGAGCAGAATTAGGATTATCAATAGGAACCGTTCCAACCTGTAGACCCTGGCTGAATACTTCTGATCCCGATTGGCCATTTAACAATGGGCGGGGTGAGTTGTTGTGCAAACTGTTTTGGTCCGGGTACCAACGCATAGAACCGGCATATGTCAGAGTGTGCTGTTGACCGTCGCTGAAAGTAATAATGCTCGAACCGCTCGCGGTGTTCGCGTTAGACGCCGATACCGAGCCGCTGATTGTGACTGACGATTGCGGACCATTCGGAACATTCATGCGGAGTATCGTGTTCTGTGCCGCATCGGTACCCGAATTGTGATAATAAATTTCCACGGTAACCATGTCCCCTCCGCGCGCTGTTGTTGATGGCCCCCATGCGGTATTGGAATTCGGATTTTGAGTCGCATTCAGAACAGCCGTAGTTGTGAGGTCGTTCGACGCCGTGTTAAAAGACGCGGCAGAGGCAACGGCTGGCGTGGCGATGAGCGCCAAGGCAACGAAAAGCCCCTGAACAAACTTGTTCCGGATTAATTTGGTCATAATTTTATTATTATTTTTACTCATAATTAAGCTATACAACTACCACTAATGTCATAACTTGTCAAGCCTTTCTCTGGACACCGCTCGACATTGATCGGTGCACGAATTATGCCTATTCTCGCCATAATTCCTACCCTCATCAATGTGCTCAAATGCAGTGACATACATTTAAGCCGTAAAGATCAAATTCTCCTTTCGTTTTTCGTTCTGTATTCTTCCCTATCAGGGTCGCCTCGTTGAGTCGTTGTCACACGAACTCAACGAGGCGACCCCTTAACTTCAGTGGCCCGGACCGCCGAATCCTCGGCCTCCGGCGCCACTGCCCCCGAAGCCTCGACCGCCGGAACCTCCGGTGGAAACTCCACCGGTGCCCCGGCCACCGGCGCCACCAGTGCCACCGCCGCCGAAGCCTCGCCCACCGGATCCGTCCGACACTATCGGCCGGTAGTATCCGGGCTGGTTCTGCACCTGCGGCGGATTCGGCAACGTGATGTTCACGTTGCCACCCTGCTGGTTGACCTGCCCGGGGGCGAAAACCTGCGAGATTGGCGGGGCAAAGTTTTGCGACATTACGTTCGGTGGCGTTTGATAACCGCCGAACCCGCCACCCATTGTTGCGCCCATACCAACCGGAACCGGTACTTGCTGTTGTTGGTAGTAGTATGGGACTCGCTGCTCCCTCGCTGGTAGCGTGCGGGTTTCGTAAACTACCCTATCGGGGGGTTGGAGTTCCGTCACGTGGTGACGGACCCACCGGAGCACTTGCTTGGTCTTGACGCGATGCTTGTAAACGTTAAAGCATCGCAGGTCGACCGATATTACTTCTTCGCCTCCCTTGAGTGTCTTGGGTTCATTGGAAAGAACCCAGACGCCGATTGGGATTTCCTTCCCGTCTCCCCATGTGATCTTCCCAGTTGTAGGATTAACTCCTGCAACCGCCGAAGCCTCGATGGATTCGGTCACCTGAAGCAGTCTCCAAGCCCTGAACCCGGCAACGGTTGTACCCGTCTTGGACAAAAAGTCCTCGACGGTCACCTTGGGTTGGAGGGGGTTGGCTGTGGCTCGACCATCTGTAAAATGCAAGATGGCTCGGGCTCGGGCGACAACCTCTTCGTTGCTCCGCCCATCGCAATTCCACCACTCTGCCGCAATCGGCAAGAGCGAGGCGTTGGCGGAAACGGCGGCGAGAACAAAAAACGAAACCGGAACGATGGAAATGATCTTGCTCATGAGTGCTCCTCCTTAAAGGGGCTGTAAAGTTGGACTGGTACTTCTAGCCTTATTTAAGGCCACAAGTACTAGCCCAACCCGCACCATGATTAACTGGGTATAATTATACAGTAAAATAATATTTTGTCAAGATACAAAAACACCCCGTGTCGGGGTGTTTTTAAGGCTTCTGATTATACTTTAGTCTGCCCAGTTAGTGATCTCGTTGCCGTAGTTTGAATACCCGCTGGTATATCCCCCGCCACTCCAGTTATCTATCTCGTTTCCGTAGTTGCTGTAGGGAACACTGACATATTCCGGCGTGTAATAATCGTACGACCTGACAGGTTGATACGAACTGTACGTCGGAGTCGTGTAGTTAGAGTAACCGTAGTTGTTCCCTGCGTTGTAGTAGCTATTGCCGTAACTGTTATTGCTATAACTATTATTTAACAACGAACCGAGCAATGAGCCGAAGAATTGGGCACCGGATGACGGCGTGGTGTAATTCGAATATGTCGGATACGAATTGTAACCATAGTTAGAGTACGCAGGAGATGTGATGGCGCCGTAGTTATACGGAACAGTGTTGTAGTTCGAATATGCATTCACCCCGCTCACATAACCGTAATTATTCGAGGCGTTATACGGGCTTGTGTAGTAGTTGGAGTAGTTCGGCGTCTGGGTGTTGGTGTTCGCGTTGGTATAATTAACCGTTACGTTATAATTGGTCGGCTGGGTGGTTGTTTGTGCAGTTACCCAATACCCCGTTGCATGGCCGGACGTATCGCAGATCACGTAACCGCCCTGACGAGTATCGTACTGATTACAGCCAACGGTCGGCAATTCTGTAGTCGTAGTTTGCTGGCCGTTCGTATTGATTGTGTTTGTATTCGTATTGGTATTGGTATTGGTATTTGCGTTCGTATTATTCGTAGTCGTGTCGGGAATAGGGTTATTATTCGCATCGCACTGGCCATAATAGCCAAGAGTCGGATCGAAGGTACCGCACGCCGTTGTGCGCGCATAAGCCGGTGCAGCAGTGAGCGCGCCGATAGCCAGACCGAGAAAAACGCCTGTAAATATAGTGATTTTTTGCATAATTTTTTCTTTAAATTTAGTGAGTGTATTATACACTATGCACTTATTTTGTCAAGTGTTTCATCCCCCTCTCCTCCCGCCGGCCAACGCCTGGCACTGGCGGGCAGGTCGGGGAGGGGCAGGGGTGGGGTTGTCCACTTCGTTCATTATAATAGTGTGTTAGGCTTGAAGTATGGCGCAATTTAATGACGACCTAGGCACTAAAAAGATTACAGAGCTCCATCAAGAGGAGGCGGAAGAGCTGGCCCAGATGCTTGCCGGCAAATACTCTATTCCCTACGCCGACCTCTCTAAATTCTCTATTAATACGGACGCTCTGCGCTCTATTCCGGAGGCCGAGGCACGGGCGGCGAACGTCGCCGCCTTCCAGCTCGTTGGCCGCAAGCTCGAGCTCGCTATCCTTACCCCCAACAACCCTCATCTGCCGGAGATAATGGAGAATTTGAAGCGCAATAAGTACGAGGTCGGCCAGCATTTGGTCTCTAATGTCTCGCTCGAACGCGCATGGGAAAGGTACAAGGAGGTATCGGAGGCGACGGTCACGCGCGCAGGGCTTATCGATATCGCCGGAGACCGGATGATGGAGTTCGTTGATAAGCTCAAGTCGCTCAAAGCCCTCGAAGTGACAATTGAAGAGATTATTTCTTCGGCGAAAGAGAAGAGTCATGGCACTTCACTCGTTTTCGAAGCGATTCTCGCCGGCGCCATTTCTCTCTCCGCATCAGACATCCATATCGAACCGGAAGAAGGCAATGTGCGCGTGCGTTATCGTATGGATGGCGTGCTCCATGATGCCGCTTATATCGGTAATGACACTTATCATCTGATCATATCGCGCATCAAGCTTGTCTCGGGAATGAAATTAAATGTGAAGCTAAGCGCACAGGACGGCAGATTCTCTATCACATTATCTGACAATACATTAGAAATCCGCGTATCCGTATTACCGGGCAACTATGGCGAGTCAGTGGTGATGCGTATCTTGGATCCTAAGTCCTTGGCCATCAAGCTTTCCGACATGGGTATCGAGCCGCATCTCTATGAAGTCATCCAGCACGAGATAGCCAAGCCGAACGGTATGATACTGACCACCGGTCCGACGGGCTCCGGTAAATCAACGACTCTCTACGCGTTTCTGAATCAAGTCAACGAGTCCGGCACGAAAATCATTACTATAGAGGACCCAATCGAATATCACTTGAAGGGTATTTCACAGACACAAGTTAATGAAGAGAAAGGATATACATTTCTGGAGGGACTTAGATCTGCGCTCCGCCAAGATCCCGACATTATAATGGTGGGAGAAATCCGCGACAGTGAGACGGCCAAGATTGCCATCAACTCGTCCTTGACCGGCCACTTGGTATTCTCGACACTGCACACCAACAATGCCGCTGGCGCTATCCCCCGTCTCATAGACCTCGGCGTTAATCCTAAAGTTATCAGTTCTGCATTAACTTTAACATTGGCCCAGCGCTTACTCCGCCGACTTTGCAGTGAATGCAAGATAATGCGCGAACCGACAGTAGACGAGAAAAAAGTTATCGATGAGACACTTGCCTCTATAGATTCGTCATGTAAGGTGCCGATTCCGGACAAAAGTAAGGTTGGCGACGTAGGGCCGAATAAAGCATGTGAAAAGTGCGCGGGGATAGGATATAAAGGGCGCATCGGCGTCTTCGAAGGTATCTTAATGACCCGCGCCGTAGAAGAGACGGTCATCAATAATCCGAGCGAGCGCGATATCAAAAAAGCGGCCGCGCCCGAGGGCATCCTCGATATGCGGCAAGACGGCGTGATAAAAGTATTGCAAGGCGTAACCTCGATGGCCGAACTCGGCCGTGTCGTCGATCTTTACAATCTGACGTAAGAGGCTCGTTTGAAGTACGTCACTATTTCTGCTAGGATGAGCATATGAAGTTACTGACCCAGCAATATGTAGAAAATAGACTCGCCCAGGCTGCTTATGAATATGATAAGGCGGTGAAGGCGTGGGTTGGCTGGATTGACTCTGTCCCCGGCGTAATTGCGCAGGCAAAAACGCTTGAAGGCGTACGTAATGATCTTGCAGAAATACTCGAAGAACGTCTGATTGCCTCTCTTCGCCAAGGCACAAATCCAAAGAAACTGGGTTCTGAATTTAGCCACCTCAATGTCAAAGCCTTTGCCGCGGCGTGAGCTGATTCGACGATTACGCGCAAACGGATTTACCGGCCCCTTTAGCGGTGGCAAACACGAGGAAATGGAACGCGGTGATTTAAGGGTGACTATCCCCAATCCGCATACGGGCGACATCTCCGGAATACTTATTGAAAAAATACGCAAGCAGGCGGGAATTTCAAAAAAGGATTTTGAGAAATGAAACAGCCCCAGTCTTCTCACTCGACCACGTGGTCTAGAACACACTAATGTATCTGACTTCGTCGGAAAGAAGTTTCCCTGCCATAAAATCGTCGCCGAAGCTTTTCGGCATAATACATACAGTGTCACTAGGACTCACCCAAACTATCTCATCAAGTTCTTGGGCATGAGAACGGGCTAGCTTTTCACAACCGACATAATCTATCCCGTTTTTTATTTCGAAAAATGCTTCTACGTACTGCTTCCCTTTTTCTTCCTCAACGAACGTACTGATATAAAGCAATCTTCCTATTTCTGGCTTAACTCCGAGCTCTTCAATCATTTCTCTGGATACGCATTGTTTTAAATCTTCTCCATATTCTAAGTGTCCGCCCGGAAGAGCGACGTAGTCCATATTCCCCGCATGCCGAACTGTCAGCAATTGACCATCGTGCAAAATAACTGCGCGAACCTTGATGACAATTTTTTTATCTTTTTCCATAAATAAATTTTACCCCAAAAGACACCTGGTGTCGAACGCGCTACATATCCACTTCAACCTCAATGATTCTGTGCTAGGCTGGACACGAAGTTTAGAGCGTATAAATCTCTAAGCAACTCTTGATACTCAGGGAGCATCAAGTTAGACTAGTTCCTAGGGATAACTCCAGCAAGCTTCCGAAGAAGCGAACCAGAGTGTCCTCTGAAACTAGTCCGATAGGCTCGCACCTTATTGCTTAGAGATTTGTGCGCTCTAACGAAAAAATTTTCTGTTTACAAAGACAAAAACGTAAGTACTCCATACTAGCACACGGATAAAATCATGTCAAGTGACGAAATCACCATAAAATCAGACGACCGATTCTTGGATAGCGCCCTGCGCCCATCCACTTGGGATGAGTACGTGGGTCAAGAGACTATCAAGAATAATCTGAAGATACTTTTGCGCGCGGCCAAGGAGCGCCAACATCCGCCGGAGCACTTATTATTTTACGGCCCGCCGGGTCTCGGCAAAACGACGCTCGCCTATCTCATCGCCAAGGAGATGGTAGCGCAGATAAAAGTCACTTCCGGTCCCGCTATCGAGAAAGTCGGCGATGTTGCCTCAATACTCACCAATCTTTCTGCTGGCGATATTCTCTTTATAGATGAAATTCATAGACTTCATAAAAGTATCGAGGAAGTTTTATATCCCGCCATGGAGTCCGGGTCTCTCAATATTATTATCGGCAAAGGTCCGTCAGCGCGCACGATACAGCTTGACCTACCGCCCTTTACTTTAATTGCCGCAACGACACAAGCGGCTCGGATTTCTGCGCCTTTGCGTTCGCGATTCTCGGGCGGGACATTTCATATGGAATTTTATACAGAAACCGAGATTGAACGCATCATCAAGCGCTCGGCGAAAATATTAGGCGTAGAGCTCGAAGAAGGCGGGGCGAAAGAAATTTCTTCACGAAGCCGTAAGACTCCGCGTATCGCCAATCATTTTCTCAAACGCGTCCGTGATTTCGCTCAAGTTAATAAAATTCCGCTTAATATGAAGGCGGTAAAGGAGGCACTCGCATTGCTTGAAATAGACGAGCTCGGCCTTGGCACAACCGACAGAAAAGTTTTATCGACGATGATAGAAAAGTTTGCCGGTGGGCCAGTAGGCTTAAGCACTATAGCCGCAGCAATTTCTGAAGAAGAGGCAACAATAGAAGAGGTCAACGAGCCGTATCTACTGCAAGAAGGTTTGATAGAAAGAACACCGCGCGGTCGTGTCGTCACAACTCGCGGGTATGTACATTTAGGATACGATGTGCCAAAATCGAGACAAGAAAAGCTATTATAAACAGAATTTAAGAATTAAGGAATTTTGGAATTAAAGATCTAAAATTCTTACATTCTCAAATTCTATAATTCTGTTAAAAATGAGCGGTCATAACAAATGGTCTAAGATAAAGCATAAGAAGGGTGCGGAAGATGCAAAGAAGAGTAAATTGTATTCTGTGCTGGTGCGCCAGATAACAATGGAGGTCAAGCAGGCCAATGGCGATGCCAACTCGCCAAGAGTAAGAACGTTGATTGATAAGGCCCGTGCCGCCAATATGCCCAACGAAAATATCGAGCGCGCCATCAAGAAAGCGCAAGGCGCGGGGGCCGAAAATTATACTGAAATACTTTTCGAGGGTTACGGCCCAGGCGGAGTTGCCCTCATGATAGAAGGCATTACCGACAGCAAGAATCGCGCTAATGCCGAGATCAAGCACGCGATGGAAACCTTCGGCGGTAGCCTCGGTACACCCGGCTCGGCCTCTTGGGCATTTATGAAAGGCCCCGAGGGCTGGCTCGCCAACTCCCCACTCCCCATAAATGATGCCGATGCCGAAAAACTCGGTGAGCTCATCGACGCATTAGAGGAACTTGAGGATGTAAAGACTGTCTACCACGGCGCGTTAGAGTAAACATGAAAGTTATTGCCATCGACCCAGGATACGAACGAATGGGTATCGCTGTTGTCGAGCATAAAAAAGGCACTTCTGACACTTTGCTTTATTCTGCCTGTGTTCGCACTTCGCCCAAACTTGAATTCAGCGAACGTCTTTTTAATTTGGGCGAAGAATTTTGGTTACAGATACGTAAATGGAAGCCGGAGGTCTTCGCTGTCGAGAAATTATATTTCGAAAATAATCAGAAGACCGCGATGAACGTGGCGGAAGTAAAAGGCATGCTCGCCTATATTGCCATGTCGGAAAAGTTGCGAGTTGCAGAATTTACACCGCTCCAAATAAAAGTTGCGGTAACCGGATACGGCAGAGCAACCAAGGCAGACATATTTAAAATGATTCCTAAGCTTATCGACATAAAAAAAGAAATAGAACTCGATGATGAGTACGATGCAATAGCAATCGCGCTCACATGTTTGGCAACAAAACGGTAGCACACAAGACTGCCTTCTGCTGAATCCCAGAAGGCAGTCTTGTGTGCTTGTCCACAGTTGCAAATTTGCGCACGATTTGTTACAAACATGCTGTCGCCTCAACGGCGACCCGCCGATGAGGCGGGTAAAAAATAAAAGTAAATTTTAATATGGCGAAAAAGAAACAGGACGACGATGTAAAAGATGAGGATAAAGAGGAAGAAGATTCCGAAGAAACGAAGAGTAAAAGTGGAGAGGAGGCGGCGATTGATTCCGACGTCCTCGAGGCCAGCCTTGATGAGACGGCCGCGCACGATTTGGACGCAGACGTCGAAGAGCTCGATGCTCTCGGCTTTCACACTGTCGATGATGACGAAGAAGACCCGGAAGAAGAGGCTCCGGACTTTGAAGATATGAACTAGACTACGCCTTTCGGCAGTTTAAATATTTAAATACTGAAATATTTAAACGAGAATCTTCAGATAACGCAACTTGCCGATTTTAACTGTGATCGGTTCGCTTATTTTATAGAATGGGTCGTGGAGCTTTTCGCCGTTTATCTGCACTCCGCCTTCTTTAACAAGCCTCGTGAATTCGCCTTTCGAGGCGACGAGCTTATGTTTTAATATTATTTCTGAAAGCGCGTCGCCCTTCTCGGCTGTAACTTCAGTGATATCTGTGGGTAATTCTTTGTTCTGAATAGTCGCGGCAAAGTACTCTCTGCCCTCCTTGGCTCCCGTCTCTCCGTGATAAATCTTCGTAATCGCGCCAGCCAAAGCCAGTTTCGCCTCAAGCGGATTACCTTCTGTTATTTTTTTGTATTCATCAGCCGGCACGCGTGTGCAGATTTCAAAAGCCGTTTCCATCATTGTGTCGGGCCAACTCATAACCTTGCCAAACATACTTTCTGGTGAGTCTTCCATGGTCACCATATTACCTTCCGACTTGCCCATCTTCTTCCCGGTTGGATCTGTCAGAAGCTTAACACTCATCACAAACTTTTCTTTGCCCTGTTTGGACATGAGAGTTCTGCCGGCGAGCATATTAAATGTTTGGTCGTTCCCGCCAACTTCAGCATCAACCCGGAGCGCTTCCGAATCGTATCCTTGCATTGCCGGATAGAAAAACTCGTGCAAATAAATCGGTTGTTTGTTTTCGAGTCGCTTCTCGAACATATCTCGTTCGAGCATTTGTTGAACAGTAAAATTTGCCGCAAGCTCCAACACATCTGCAAAATTCATTTTTCCCAGCCACTCACTATTGAATCTTATCTCTGTTTTGTCGACATCGATGATCTTGCCGGCTTGCGCGACATAGTTTTTGCAGTTCGCAAGCACTTCTTCTTTTGTTAATTTTTTTCGTGCTGCGGTTTTGTCGCTCGGATCTCCGATCATCGCCGTGAAATCCCCAATGAGTAAGATAATCTGGTGTCCCAAATCCTGCAGTTCGCGCAGTTTCAGAAGCACCACGCCATGACCAATGTGTAGCGTCGGCCCGGTCGGGTCGATACCCAGATAAATACGGAGCTTGTCACCGCCCGCCAGTTTTTTTTCTAAAAGCTCGCGACTCGGATATATATTTTGTACCGCACGCGTTAGTGCTGTTTTCATATGAATATACTCTATCACAATATCCCCTTTTTTTGAATTATGGTAAAATAGAACAATGCAACATCATAAAAGACGCCGTGTGATAATCTACATAAAAAGGCTCGTTCTGCTTTGTTTGGCCCTATTTTTCATTGTTTTCGGCGTTGGCATCATCTGGTTTGCCAATCTCCAGCTCCCTGACTTTAAGTCATTTGACTCGCGCAAAGTTGTTCAGTCAACAAAGATATTCGACCGCACCGGTACGGTTGTTTTATATGATGTTCATAATCAGATTCGCCGTACCGTGGTCCCCTTCTCATCAGTCTCTCTTAATATAAAGAATGCGACATTGGCCATAGAGGACGATTCCTTCTACACCCATGCCGGCATAAGGCCTTTATCTATTTTACGTTCGGTTTATAAAGACATCGTTTCCGGGTCGGCCAAGCAAGGCGGATCTACTATTACCCAGCAAGTTATTAAGAACACTCTTCTCACCAGCGATAAAAATATCACCCGCAAGATAAAAGAAATAGTCTTGGCGCTTAAGATGGAGCAAGTGATGAGTAAAGATGATATCTTTGGTTTATATCTTAATGAAGTTCCGTACGGCGGTACGGTCTATGGTGTAGAAGAAGCGAGCCTTGGATTCTTCGGTAAACACGCCTCGGACGTGGACCTGGCAGAGGCCGCCTATCTCGCTTCTCTGCCCCAGGCACCAACTTATTACTCGCCGCTGGGCAATAATCGTTCCGCTCTGGACTCTCGCAAGAATTTTGTCTTGGATAGAATGCTCGCTTTGCATTATATTACAAAAGATGAACACTCTGCCGCGAAAGCAGAGAATGTCACCTTCCGACCTATATCAGACGGCACCATCAAGGCGCCGCACTTCGTAATGTATGTGAAGTTGCAACTTGAAGCGAAATACGGAAAGGACTTGGTCGAGAATGGCGGATTGCGAGTTACCACGACGCTTGACTGGACGATGCAACAGAATGCCGAACAGGTCATAAAGGATCGTTCGCCGGAAATTCTGCAGAAATTCAACGCACAGAATATCGGCACCGTCGGCGTCGACCCCAAAACAGGACAAGTTCTGCTTATGGTCGGTTCTCGCGACTACTTCAATACCGCAGATGAAGGCAATTTCAATACTACTATCGCTCATCGCCAACCGGGGTCTTCTTTCAAACCCTTCGTTTACGCCACGGCATTTAATAAGGGCTACACGCCGGAAACAGAGGTATTTAATGTCGAGACACAATTTTCGACTGCTTGTGACTCATTAGGCAAGCCCGTCGGAAATTCAAAACCGAGCGATTGTTATATGCCGGGGAATTACGATAAAAAGTATGACGGCCCAATGTCATTTAGGAGCGCCCTAGCCGAGTCTGTAAACGTCGTTGCGGTAAAAGCGTTATATCTCGCCGGCATAACAGACTCTATAACCACGGCTACAAATATGGGTATAAAAGGCCTAGCCGACAAAGAGCGTTATGGACTCACGCTCGTGCTTGGTGGCGGTGAAGTCTCGCTTCTGGATCTAGTAGAATCGTATGGAGGATTTGCAAATGATGGTGTACGTTACCCCGAGACGACCATCCTGAAGGTTGAAGATTCTAAGGGTAATGTTATAGACGAATGGCGGCCCGATTCGAGCAGAGTCCTGCCGGAGAACACAGCGAGACTAATCAACGATGTTCTGTCTGATAATGCTGCCCGCGCGCCGGCCTTCGGTACCAACTCGGCTCTTTATATCCCCTCTCGCCCTGTGGCAGTCAAAACAGGAACCACCAATGATTATCGTGATGTCTGGATTACAGGCTACACGCCGAATTTCGCACTTGGCTTCTGGGCGGGCAACAACGACAATACTCCGCTCGAGAAAAAAGTTGCCGGTTTTATCATTGCTCCGATCTGGAACGACCTTATGAATAAAATATTACCTGGTCTGCCAGTAGAGAAATTCATCCAGCCAGAGCCAACACCACAAGATATTAAGCCGGTACTACGAGGTATGTGGCAAGGGAATAAAGAATATATAATCGACCGCACGACCGGCTTGCTAGCCACTGGCGCGACACCGGAGAGTCAGCGAATTCATAAAGTTGTGACTGATGCTCACGATATCCTTCACTGGGTTAACAAAGACGACCCGCGCGGCTCTGTACCATCAAATCCAGCCAGTGATCCGCAATATAATCTTTGGGAGATACCGGCGCAAAAATGGCTTGCCGAAAACGGTGTCGTTAATCAGACAGACGCAATCATCCCGACAGCCTACGATAACATCCACACAACCAATGCGGCACCTACTGTAAGTATATCTTCGCCCGCACCAACTATTAATTATCCAAAAGAAAGCGCGGTAACAGTCTCGTTCATTGCGCGTAGTCAATACCCCATCAATCAAGCGGCCTTCTTCCTTGGAGATATCTACTTGGGACTTTCGGATTCGGCACCGTTCAATTTTAAATTCACACCAAATTCTTTGGGTCCAAATTTCACACCTGGAGTGTACCAGCTTAAGGTTGTAGCTTATGACACCGTTCAGAACAAAGGCGAAGCTACCGTATCGATAAACATCCAGTAATCTCAGAAGACCGCCTTCTGGGGTTCGCAGAAGGCGGTCTTCTGTTATAAAATTTTTTCGATTTTCTTACCCGTAAGCAAAGCGAGATTGCTTAATATCTTCTCTTGATTCAAGAGTATCTGATTCTTAACAACCGGCGAGACGCGCATCTGCGCCACACCCCTTATTATCTTGATAGAGCCCATTGGTATCTCTACCCCGGCAAAACGTTCACAGAGAGCGATTAGAGCCTCCCGCACCTCTTTATCCGGCGTTGTAAGCTTATCATACTTACTGACTAAATTCCGGATACCTTGGAGTGCCATAGTGGCCTAAATTATCTATTGATCGGCATGACGAGATAGAGGAAGGTATTGTCGCCGATACCGCGGATGACGAGTGGTTTGGATGGCCCGCTTCCCGTTATAACAATACTGTCTTCTTTTATTGACTGGAAGGAATCCAGAATATATTTAGCATTAAAGTTTGCTTGTAAATCATCACCTTCCAATGTGGCATCGAGTTGGCTAACACTCTCTCCTACATCGCCGTTCTTAGCTGTCACCTCACAGAGCCGTTCGACCGGCATTATCTTCATTGCAATAACATTGAATTTGTCGGTAAACAACGTCGCCATCTTAAGTGCTGAGAGCAGATCTTTCTTCATTATGCAGGCCTCGGTCTTTTTCTCCTTCGGCACTATCTGACGATAATTCGGGAACACTCCGGCAGTAAGTCGAGAAGTTATATGTAATCCATAAACCTCGGAAACGAACGAGACTTGATTTTTAGTATACAAAACAGTGACATGATCAGTAATTCCTTCGAATATTCTGATGAGTTCGACGGCATTACGATACGGAATTATTATCGAGAGATCATCCCCACCTTCGCCTTTCTTCTCTATGTGCTTTTCCGCCAGACGAAAAGAATCAGTCGCAACGAAAATAAATTCACCGCCTTCGGAGTATACATGGACGGAAGAGATTTCCGGTTTCATATCAGAAAGTGAGGCAGCGTACCAAACAGAACGCAAACCTAGAACGAGTTTTTGTGAAGTAATCGTAAATTCGGAACCATCTGTGACACGCGGTATTGTCGGGAAGTCGTCTGCCGGAAAACATTTCACTAAGGTGGAGCTCTTTTTTGTAGAAATAACGATGTTATCGTTTACCGTCTCGAGTTTTATTTTATCATCGCCATCAAGCAAGCTAAGTACGTTATTTAACAAAGAGCCGGATATCGCCACCTTACCTTCTTCTTCTACCTTGACCGGTAATTCGAGTTCTATCCCCAGATCAAGATTGGTTGCTCTAATGTGCAGCTTGCTCCCTTTCGCTTCTATAAGTATCGACGCGAGTATCGGTAATGATAAGTTCTTACCTGTCAGCCTCTCTGCTTGGGTTACCGCATTCCGTAATTTATCTTTTATGCACTCGATCTTCATATATCTTATATATAAGTTTATTATTACTATTAGCGTTGGGGATAAGTGGATATCTCTGTTTTATTGTAGTCCGACAATGCTTTTTCTTGAATTCTACTCTGGATAAACGGCGGAGTCTATTTTAATAATATCGACAGCTCGGTGCGGGGTGGAACAGTGGTGTGTGTAACTCAATTGTTTTAGACAGGCTGTACTCTCGTTATATCACCAGTTTCCACACTTTATCAACATGGTTATACCCAAAATCACACAGGTCTGTACTCTTTATATAATATTGTCTTTATCTGCTCCATCTCCTGACCGAGAAGCTGGTCTATTTTCAGATCGCGCTTGATCTTCTCGTAGGCATGGATGACGGTAGTGTGGTCGCGACCACCCATCTTCTGGCCGATATATGGGTATGAGGTATTAAAGTCCTCTCGCAGGATGTACATAATGATCTGCCTCGGCTTCACTATCTCTTTACGCCTTGATTTCTCGTATAGTATCTTCTCTTCTATATTATAGAACTCTGCGACGACCCTGATAACGTCTTTAAGTGAGATGGTTTTCTGCGGTTTGAGGTTGTTTTTGATCAGATTCTTCGCCTCCTGGACGGAAAGGGCGCGATTCTTCACCTGTGATTGGACGACAATAAGGTTCAGGGCGCCCTCCAGCTCGCGAACACTGTCTTGGATGGATGTCGCCAGATATTCCAGCACGTCTTCCGGCGGCATAATGTGCGAACCCTTCGCCTTCGTTCTTAATATCTCGAGGCGCGTCTCATATTCCGGCTGGGAGATATCAACCATCATCCCCCCTTCGAAGCGGGTGCGCAGGCGTTCCTCTAAGCCGATAATGGCGCGCGGCGGTTTATCAGAGGAGAAGATTATCTGCTTATTGTTGTCGTGATAGCTGTTGAAGAGATGGAAGAGCTCTTCCTCCGTTTTGTCTTTGCCGGAGATGAACTGGATATCGTCTATTATAAGCAGGTCATACTTGCGATATTTCTCTTTAAAAAGGTGGATCTTGTTGTTTCTTATTGAGTCGACAAGGTCGGTCGCCCACCTTTCAGAGGTTATGTAAAAAATTTTCTTATTAGCATCGTTCTTCTTGAGTTGATTGCCGATAGCTTGTATCAAGTGGGTCTTGCCGAGACCCGTTCCGCCGTAAATAAACAGCGGGTTGTACGTCGTGCCGAGATTTTTGAGCACACTCTGAGAGGCGGCAACAGCCAGCTCGTTGAAAGGCCCGATAACCAGCGTCTCGAAGGTATATTTAGGATTAAGATTATCCTCTTTGCTCACGTACAGCTCGGGGAAATGCATCTGGTCGCTGTAGAGCGCCTCATCTTGGATCATCAGCTTCTGCGGACGCTGCTTATCCTCGTCTTTTTGGATAACGAAATCGACAGATCTTACCGATTGATGTTTATCACGCAGAGCTTTTAGAATACATTTATGATATTTCGTCAGCATCCATTCTTTTACAAACTCGTTCGGGACGCTTACGTTGACGACACCGTCGTCGTAGTGGCAGATGTGGGTATTTTTAAACCAAGTTGTAAAATTTGCCTTCGAAATAATCAGTTCTATCTCGAGGAGCGCCTCATCCCATAATTTTTTCGTGTCTGGCATAAGGTTTTGAATTTCTAATTTCGAATTTTTACTTTCGAATTAGACTGATATTGTACTCTTTAAAAATTTTTCCGTAACTATACAAGTTGGCGGTTGGTATGTTATACTCACGCACATGTCAAAGACCTACCAACCAAAGAAGAAAAAGCGAGCAACGACTCACGGTTATCTCGTGCGCTCGGCGAGCAAGGCCGGCAGGAATACGCTGAAGCGCCGTCGCCAGAAAGGCAGAAAGCGGGTTGCACTGTAAAAGGTTCAACCTTAAGCATCCAACCGTGCCTGCCGGCAGGCAGGAAGGTTGAACCTTGTCCATGCTCCCAAAATCCAAGCGCCTTAGCCGTGTCGATTTCGCCACCTTGCCCGTGCGGAGCGCTCTCGTTCACGGTAATTTATTTTCGCTCAATGTTTTTCCGCACACAAGACTGCCTTCTGCCGGGCCCCATAAGGCAGTCTTGTGTGCTCCCTCAAAGTTTGCAGTTGTTATTTCGGCGAAAACGATAAAGCGCTCTGTAGATAGGCATCTGATAAAACGCCGAGCAATGGAGGCTATACACAAGACCGCCTTGTGTGCTTCGGGTTTTTACTGTATTTTCTACGCCAAATCCCCCGCCTGCACCGCATCGTTCGCAGAAATCCAGGCGGATATCACCGCTTTGTTACGTAACGCCCGCGTGCTACAATAACCAGATATGTTTGGAGCCATCTATAGTGCCCTTGTTTATAACCCTATCTATAACCTGCTTATCGCCCTCACGGCCATTGTGCCGGGCGGAGACGTTGGCGTTGCGGTTATCTTGCTCACTATAATCACTAAGCTTGTTCTCTATCCCCTTTCGCAGAAGGCGGTCCTAGCTCAAAAGGCCATGCGCGAGATCGAGCCTCACGTGCAGAAGGTGCGCAAAGAGATAAAAGATCCGCAAGAGCAGTTTAAACAGCTCCAGGCATTATATAAAGAGCACAATGTTAATCCGTTCTCGAGCTTCTTCTTGCTTTTCATTCAGATTCCGATTCTTATCGGTTTATTTTCGGTTGTGCAGGATATAAAAGTCGTTCAAGCAAGCTTGTATTCTTTCACACCGATACCGCAAACGCTTGGCACGATGTTTCTTGGCATAATGGACGTGACAAAGCCATATATACTCTTAACAATACTCGTCGTTATTACGCAGTTCATCTTGGCCCAACTCATGGCGCCGTTGCCGGTAAAGAAAGAACCGGGCAAAGAGCTGTCGTTCAGCGAAGAATTCACCCGCAGTATGGGCACGCAGACGAAATATATTCTGCCGCTATTTATCGGCTTCATAAGTCTTAAGTTCGCTTCGGCGATATCTCTGTATTGGATAACCAATAACGTTTTCTCTATAGGCCAAGAGCTATACGCCAAGCGTATGGGCGGTAAGGTTCAACCTTGAGCATCCAACCGTGCCTGCCGGCAGGCAGGAAGGTTGAACCTTACCGACTTTAAAGCGGAACGGTCCAAACCGTCGTATCGCTCTTGTTGACCCAAAATAGGTTCAACTCCTTCTCGTCTGTAAATAGTTTAATCATATCCTGCGCGTTGGCTCGATTGTCAGCAACCGGGACAATCTGCGTGGTCTCCCCCGTCTTAACATTCACTCTCCATAATGCATCGCTAAAGCTCGTTGCCCCAATGTACCAATCGTCAGGATATGTACCGGAGCTAAAATATGCTGGCGCCGCGCAATAAACAACAGAAGTCGTCTTCTTGCTCCAGAGGCATTTCTCGGGGTAGGTGCGCAACGGGAAGTTGGTGATAGTGCCGAGCTTTACATCATACAGTCGCGAGATGAAGCCTGTGCCTGATGATTCTGTATATAATACGGTCGAGCCGTCCGGTGACATGCTCGCCGTCAGGCCGAGGACGTTCTTGAGGAGAAGAGTCTTTTGTTTGTTCGAGACATTGACGCTGTACATATAACCCGGGAGGTTGGATGCCGGTCTGGTGGTGAATGTAACGGTGTTGGTCGTGGGCCAATCCGGTGCCCACTCTGTAAGTTTGGAGGAGAAGACGGTGGTTAAAGACTTGGCCAGTTTGCTTTTATCACCCGGCACAATGACGGCCAATGCGCCGTCGGACGATTCATTAAAATAGAGATAAGATAATTTGTCGGGTGAAGCGACGGCTCGGTGCACGGTCGCAGGCAGGAGTGTGCCGTCCAAGTTGCCGACAACGGTGCTCAAGTTCTGCTCGCCAAGGAGTGCGGTGTCGGCCGCTTGTGTGCTTGTGGCCGGCAGTGCCTTCTTAATGTCCGCAAAGGCGGTATTAAGCTGATTGAACTTGCCGGAAAGGGATTGGAAGACCAAGAACTTGCCGTCCTTGCCGAAGATGGCATTAAAGATCTTCGGAATAGTAGTGTCGGTGACTCTGGAAGACACCTTCTCCGTAATGGGCTGATCCTGCACATGACCTGTCTCGCGCTCTACATATCGTACGACGACAGCTCCCCTGCTATCGGTGAAGGCTGTTGCTCCGGCGACCGGTACGTTCACGACTTGGCGCACAGCACCCAGTGTTTGGTTGTTGGATGTGCCGCCGAAATTGGAGTTAGGAGTTAGGAGTTGGGAGTTAGAAGATGTGGAAGTATTACCTGCACCTACACTACCGGCCACTGTCCCCGATGTGGGGAAACCGCTTGTGGAGGAGCTAGGAGTTGGGAGTTGGGAGTTGGGGGAACTCTTGGAAGTGAAATAAAGATAACCAAAGACCCCGCCGAGGACCAAGAAGAGTATGAAGATGATAATAGAAAGTTTGCGTGACATAGATTATTTGCTTAAGATCCAATCATGGGAGGCGGAATCGTAGGTAAATGTTTCCCAACTGGTGTACCCGCTCATTACGCGAGAAGTCTCCCCGTCTTGAGGAGTTGTGTTATTTCCGCTAATAAGAGGGCTATCCTGTACATGAATTATTCCGCTATTGTCTTGGTAAGTGTTAAGAGACGAGCCCCTAAAATTTTCAAGCCGCATAAGTTTTGTTCTATACGTGCCCTCGATTGTTGGATCATTTGCAACATTAGTATATCTAGACGGACCAGCATTGGCGGGGATAAGAGCGTTCGGATTAACCACGGTCGTCTGCGATTGAGGCGATGACTCTGGTGTTGGAGTCTGACTTGTTGTTTGAGATGGCTGCGCACTATTTGGCGTGAAAGTTTCACCAGTGGCTGGGTTAACTATTGGACTATTGCCTCCAGAACTTGTGGCCCCCCCGCTGGTTATCGGCTGGATTTCTAGTTGGAAGTTTACAAGGGCGGGGTTTATGGTTTGTAAAATCAGGTAGCCGGTCAGAGCCAAGACTAGGCCGGTGATGGCGTCCCAGATTCTTTTGTGAGCTGATGAGCGAGCGGCTTCGTTACCGCTTATGCCCGATGACACATATTCTATCCCGCCGATTATAAGTATAGTGACAGCAATAAGTCCGGCTAAGCCGACGGCAATGCGGAAGGCAGCTTTGAGATAATCAGCGAGATTATTATAACTACCGGCTTGATTGGCCGGGCCAATGCCTCCGAACGGTTCTGCAAGCGGAGAAAGCAATTTATAACTGCTCTGCGCACTGGCTACAACCGGCAAAGCGAGTATTGCAAAAGCGGCGAGGTGGGGCAGATAATTTTGAATTTTGAATTTCATGGTATCTCTTTTTTTTAAAAACTACCTGCCTGCCGGCAGGCACGGCAAACTAAAAACTGTTAGAATCTCATCTGTTTAGCGCCGAAGTTAATGGTTATCGGTAACTGTAATGACTGTCTCGTGTTCCCTCCCCCGTCTATATTATAGACAAGTGCCGCCGTACCCGATTTGCCGGTTGGCTCGCGCAGGGTTATTAGGCTCGGATTGGTGCGATCGGTATTCGTCACCTCCCCATTCACCATCCAGACAGGCGCCGGGGTGCTTGATATTCTGGGGTAGAAGTACGGCTCCCCGCGCAGAGTGACCTCCTCGGTAAAGAGGTTGAAGACGCGCGTGATAGCCGTCTCGAACTTGGTGCCCATCAGCGAATCTTCTTCATAGATAGCCAGGCGCGGAGCGAGTACCGGTATGGCGATGGTGTTCTCGGCGACAAGCTGGCCGGAGATGTCCGTCGCTTTTACCGATATTGTTTCGTTGGAGAAATTGCTCAAATTATTTATATCGAGATAATACTTGCCGTATCCCGAGGCGCTCTCCAGCTTGTTGCCGTTCCTAGACCATTCGTACACTATATTGGCGCTGTCTATCCGCTTGCCGGCCGGGTTTATAAAGTCCGGTTCCGCCATAATCGTTATATTGCTGCCGGCTGTTGGCAAGGCTCGCCCGATATAATACGGCGGTACGGAGGTATGCGCTTGCCAGAGCAGGTCTATGCCGGCCGGGGAGAACGACAAGTCTTTTGCGAATGTCGCCCCTTCCGGCGTGTGAGCGGTTATGCGGATAGTCGTCTTACTCCCGGCCGAGCCAACTTTGACCGAGACGGTGCGCAATCCTATCCCCTGCGTAAATGTTGAGCCATTCGCGCTCCAGACAATGGTTGAACGGTTAAGGTCGGTCGCATAGCTTGTGACCTTAATGTTTACCGCGCTATTTGGTGCCGGATTAACAGGGCTCACATCGGCAATCATCGTGCCGGAGAAGTCTGTATCGGTGTAGGCGCTTGTCAAAAATGGCAAAAATAAAAAAGCAAAAATCAAAGAGTAAAATTTTAGGGTAAAATTTGAAATTTTAAAACTTTGCACTGTCATTTTGATCTTTGATATTTTAACTTTGATTTTGAGAACCTTGCGCTTCCTTTAGTTCCATCTTCGCTTTTTTAATGGCCAAGAGCTGTGACGGGTCAGAAGTAATGATCTGATTCTCTGTATAAGAAGAGATGACCTTGATGGCGACGTGCTTCATGCCGGCGAAGAATATTCCCTCTCCCACAGCCGACTCGAGGAGCAGAAACTTCTCTTCTTCTGTCAGATTAAATGTCTTCTGCACGATATCAATCGAGGCCGGCGACTGCTTCATAAGGAGTTGGATGGACGAGTTCGTAATAATCGGCAAACCATAAGGCGACTTGAGGAAGTCCTCGACGTCTTGAGTGATGGTGGCCAGGCCGAGGAAGTACTTGCGGCACCTTTTGGCGAGGCCGAAGAGGAAGGAGGCGGTGTCCGGCGACTTCATCATCCACCATGCTTCATCAATGACAAGCAAGCGCTTCTTCAGGTCTTTGCGCACCGAATTCCAGATGTAGTTCATGACGATATGCATAGCTACCGGCTTGAGCTCATCCTCCATATCGCGCACCGAGAAGACGACGAACTTTTTATTGATGTCCACGTTCGTCGGCCTATTTATAAAGCCGGCCCATGTGCCCTGCGTATACTTGAGCAACCTCTGGGCGAGCGACGCTCCCCCTTCCATTCCGGCCAAAACTAATTCTA
Source organism: Candidatus Paceibacterota bacterium (assembly GCA_041660505.1). NCBI lineage: Bacteria > Bacillati > Minisyncoccota > Minisyncoccota bacterium. The sequence continues at coordinate 454,243 of JBAZWG010000001.1, read as the reverse complement.
GATCGGAAAGTAGTGGCGGCTCGAGATTATTAAAGTTCTTGTCTTGGGTAATGTCTTTAAGCGCGTAAGTCTCGGTAATAGCGTTGTCTATAATAGAGTCTTCTTCCGGAGTTAAACCGCCCAACATTATTCTGAACAGGCCGACAAGCGTGATGATATGCGAGCGCAACACGTCCCCGGGTGACTCGTCCTCGCCGATCGGCGGGAGGTCGAAGGGGTTAATATGGTGTTCGGATGTGAGTGAAATATTAAAGTAGCGCCCGCCGACAGCCTCGGCCAAGAACTCATACTCTCTCTCTGGGTCTATCACTATTACTTCTGTATCGAACATGAGGGTACGCAATATCTCGAGTTTGGTCATATAAGACTTGCCCGCGCCGGCCTTGGCGAAGACAACCGAGTTGTAGTTCTCTAGGCTGAAGCGGTCAAACAAGACTAACGAAGAGTTGTGTTTATTGATGCCATAAAGAATGCCTTTGTCAGAAGTGAGGTCGAAGGAGATGAACGGAAATATCGACGAAAGCGGTTCCGAATTTAATTTGGAATTGATTTTGAGCTCGTCGTCGGCGAAGGGCATAACACTGCGGAAGCCCTCTTCTTGCTGGAACAAGGCCGGCTTGAGGTAGATAAGCTTAGACTCTAGTATAGACTTAACTTCCGACTCGACATGATTAAGCTCCTCCTCGGTGTCGCCATACAGAGTAACGTACAAACCGACGTCGAAGAGCTTTTCCTGCGACTGCTGGAGCTGGTCGCGGAGCTTCTCGATGTCTTGGTAAGCGGTGTCGAGGACCGGGTCGCGCACCATCCCCTTCTCGGCTCGGCCTTGAATCTGGCTCTGCACTTCTGCTACCTTCTTTTGTAATGTACGCAAGACGTTTTGCGTGTCGATAGGGTGAATGTGAATGGCGATATCAAACATCTTGTCGAGGTTGATTATCGGCGAGAACCAAGAGTCGGTTAGGAATCTGGGATAAGACATGACGAAGAGAGTGCGCCCTATCTTCTCGCCGAGATTAATCTCCTTCGGTGAGATCTTAAGCGCTGAAGGTGCAACAATATCGCGCAAGTCGAGGACACCTGCCTCATAAATCTCGTGCGGGACGACCGGCGCTATCTCTATTTGGGGCTTTTTGTTTTTGTTATCGAATGGCCACATGTTTTTAAATGGGAGTTAGGAGCTAGGAGATAGTAGTTAGGGGAATTCCCCAACTCCCAACTCCTAACTTCCAACTCCTATGTCTGCAAAGCAGACGTTATCGGCTTCTCGACCTCTCCCGGATTAAAGAGCTTGTAATACAGCTCGATGAGCTCCTCGGTGCCTAAGGGGAAGGTCTTGACCCCGCAACGGATAAGGCCGGTCTCGGCGATGGAGACGCGCTGTTCGAGCTGGGTCTTGTTCTCTTCGAAGGTCATCAAGTCCTTCTCCGTCTTCTCTTTCGCGGTAGCCTTACCAAAGAGCCCACCAAGCATGCCGGCCGGCCCTTCTGTAACAATGTTCGAGGCCGGCGTGTACGGCACGACGACGAAGAATGTCTTGGTCATGATAGAAACCGTCTCGGTGAAGTTCTTAATGAAGCCGATGTACTCTTTAATCTGCACCTTAAGCAGGTCATTGGTATTTTGCGCCAAACGCTCTTCCAAAGATGCGATATAAGGGCGGATGTCGAGCCGGCGCGATTGGATAAAGAATTGGCAAGTAAAATCGAGCGAATTCAAGAAGTTTTGGAATTGCATCGTGATAGCTTGCTGTTCATCGGACGACTTGAGGGCGAAGTTAAGAGACGATGCCATGAGCACCATGCGCAGTCCCCCATCTTTAAGTATAGCAATACCATCGCGCACCTCCTTGATAGGTACGAAGTCTTGGGCTGCTTGGGAATTTGAATTAGTTGCCATGTCTATATATATTGTATCGTTATTTCGTCTTTTCCCCAACTCCTATCTCCTATCTCCTATCTCCTACTTTTGGTTTCTGTATCTCCCTGACATCAAGCGACCACGCCAAGTCTTTAAGCTTGTTCTGCGAGAGCGTCGGCACTATCATCCCGCGCGTGGCGGACTTCTCTTCTATTACTTTGGTCTGAATCGCTTTGTCTTTATGCTTCCAGAGGTAGAGCTTGCCGGAGAAGAAGTACTTCACATACGACTCGGCGATATAGACGAACGGCCGGCCGTTGATTTTTGCAAAAGCCAGTGCCAGTGCCAGTACAGCGATAGGCCCGCCGGTGAAGGCCGCTATGTATATTCCCCAGAATTTGAATGGGATGTATAAAGCCGCGACCGCCCCCAGCATGTAGATAAATTGCTTGAAGGTAAAAGGGCCGAAAACCTTGTCCTCGATCTCGATAAATTGCGGAACCTGAAACTGCATAATGTAATCATTATACCACTAACACGGGCTTATTTCCCGAAGACTTATACACAAAAGCCGTTAATCATTCACGAGATAATTGCGAGCGGCAAAGTCATATTGGGCAACGAAGATATCTCTAAATGAGATGAGTGAATTGAGCTCATAAAACACAAGCGTTGCTTCTCGATATTGTTCTTCTGAAACACTGCGATACGACAAGGGTGCCAGTTCGTGTGCCAACAAAACCGAGTTAGTCATAAGGCGAGCCGTTCGTTTATTGCCGTCTTCAAACGGTTGTATATAGCTGATACCGAGCAGTATGGCGAGGGCCTTTGCGTACCCGCCTGACAGTTTATCTACTGTTGCGAGTAATACGTCGACCGCCTCCTTGATTTGATATTCATTATCCAGCGGACGATACTTAGAACCGGTTACGCCGACAGGCTTTCTCCGGAGATTGTGGGTAACACCCATGCCGGCAACGAGCAATTTGTGCACATCTTCAATCTGCGCCAGTGTAATTCTACGTTGATGCTTATTGTGGGCGAGAATGTAGTCAAAAGCTTTTTTGTGATTCAGAATCATCTGTGCTTCTGTGTGGTCGTGTCCGGGCGCCTCCTTAGATTCGATTATCAGTTTCTCGGTATCCAGCAAGGTGTAAGTGTTCCCTTCTATTTTTGAAGACTTCCATGAAAGTTCAATAATGAAACGCTCAAGTTCCTTTTGGTGGAGTGTGGGAGAGATATCTTTAATTTTGCTACGATAGTATTTTGTCGCGTCCGTCATCGCGGCCATTTGAGAATCGGAAAACGGATTAAAGTTGAGCGCCGGCAGAATATTAAAATCAAACGCTCCCCTGCCTATGCGCGTATCCGGATCAATCAAGCAGTACGAATGAGCATCTACCTGCTCGGTAAGCTTACCGTACACCGTAAGCGTATAGGTAACAGCACGACCGCGACCCTCTTCTTTTAGTACTCCTTTCGCCACAAGTAGGCGTAAGTCGCGTCGAACAGTAACGAGCGATACATCATCTCCTTGTGAGATAATATTTTGATGTATCTGCGAACTAGAAGCTTGTCCTTTTGCCCGCAGGAATTGAATTATTTTGGATGTCATTATCCTATCTTTTTATGCCTATAATCCTATCAAATTGATAGGATTTGTCAAAGTATTTGAGAGGATTACCGAGTCAGCGTAGGTCATTTTCTATATTATTAGCCATAAAATTCAACAATTTGCTTAAAGTATACTATATACTGTGTACTATGTACTTTTCTACCCCGTCGCTTCCCGATAAGGGTCTGCCGGCGCTTCGTCTTTATTCGTTATATTCACTTTACTCATCTTTTTCTCAAGTATTGACTGTGGTTGGCCAGTCTGTGCCGGCTTGTTTATTGGTACTACGTTCCCCTGCTGTTCCTCCGTCTGCATCGCCTTTTGCATCTCTTGTGCAAGTGCATCATCTGTATTTTTTCCGGATTCCGCATCAAGGCCTATTCGTGAATCATGAATCGTGAATCGCGATTCATCCGACTCCGCTCTCCGGCCGGAGAGCGGAGTCGGAATGGGATTCTCGAGCTGATGTAATAAATCCTCGCGCGAGAGATGCACTTCCTCGACATTGGCCTTCCCCGCCTCGCCCTGCATCTTGCGCAAAGACTCCTGCACCGGCTTGAAAATTTGCTCATTGACGTCTTGGGCAAGTGTGGCGGCTTTATAGTCGTCAATCTTCAATAAACTTACGATATTTTGTTTAAAACTGCTCGCGGGGATTTGCCCATCCAGTACCCAGTTCACCGCATCGCTTAAAAACCCGGTCTGATCAAAATGCAGATTATTTTTCTCCCCAATCTTAATAATCTTACTTGTTGTTTCAAGTGATATTGACGCTACTTCATCCATTGAATTGTCGTTAGACGGGTCTTCCATAACGATCTGTTAAGCCACTTCCCCCCTGTGGTGGGTTTGTTGATAAATTCTGAATTTTGCGCCAATGTTTGTCGGTATTTATGTACTGTTTAACCTCCTCATTCCCCGTGCTACGTCCTATCTCTTTGGCGATAGCTTCTTTTGTTTCCTCCGAAATATCGTTGTTAAGAGCAATGGCGTCAAGTTGGTTTTGCTTAAGGTTCGTCGCGACTTGCGATTTACTCAAGGTTTCGTCACCAAGCCCAGTAACGTCTGAGCGCTTCAGTCCTTTGACCAGCGAACTTATCAGAGTTGAATCTGGATTCTCTGCTCCAAGTGCTTTTTTTAGGTGACCTGAAGTCTCTTTGGATTTGATACCCTTGACCGCGTCGCCGATCTTTTTTATATCGTCGGCGTCCATCTTTGTTTTAACATCATTAATTTTCAGTTGGGTGGCTCGATAGTATGCGCCCGCGTCTTTATACTTGTCATCCACTTGCTCGCCTTTACCCATTTTTGATTTAATGTCCGCAACATTTTTCTTTTCGTCTCCTGTTAATGCACCGCTCATTATTCGATCTTTGATTTTCCCTACTTCAGTTGCGTCGTCCACACCTGCGGTCATTATTTTCTCCGTTAAATCGTTATCGTACCTGTTTTCAATGACAGCCTTGTCACCGGTCGAGAGTTGGTTATAGACTTCCTCATGTTCGGTTCCGGAGAACTTTGAAACGTAGTCCGCGACTCCTTTCTCGCGAGCCGGTTTGTTTGTCTCTCCCCGATTCGTTTCCTTAATTATGTTGATATTATTCTTTGCTTGCTCCGCTTTCTTTTTTCTATTTGCGGCAATTATAGCAGCCATACCACCTGCGGCTACGGCCGTACCTAGGCCGCCTCCGCCCGTTACTGCTCCCGCTGCCTGATTTAACAAGTTGCCGACACCCGGTATATTTCTGGGATCGTATGTGTTCGCCCCTAAACCTTGCAAGGCGTTTGAAACACCCGGCTTGCTCGCCAAATTGCCGACCCTTCGTGCTATAGGGTTCGAACTATTTGCCCAGTTAGCCATACGCTTGGGATCTCCCAGGAACGAACCTGCTGAACCAAGAATTCCTTGACCACCTAAGGCAATTCCCCCCAGGGCCGCCCCTGCTGCATAGGTGAACGCCTTCTTTCCGTAGTCTACCAGCACCCCTCCTACCTCGCCAGAAAATTTCTTGGCTTTGTCTAGGCCTATCGTCAATAAACCAATAATGATTATGTAATTAATATACCCAGCAATGGCGATTGGGGAACCGGCGCTTTCTGCTACGACAAATTTCGCTCCGTCAGTAAGGTATATAAGTTGAGCAACAAAATAAACAATAAATAAATAAAAGGGTGCAAAGAGCATTTGTCCCGTAAGGGTACCGAGCCACTCCTTTTCATACTGTGCCCATTGCGGAACAATGTATCCGGCAACTGCGAACGGCGAGAACATTAATACAAACGCGAATGCCATCATGCGGCCGATGAACATAAGTGCTCCCATAAGAAAGAATCGCGCAAGGAAAATGTACAATATAATAATAAAAATATTGCGATAGAGTTCTTGAGTCAGATCAGATTCTTTTTTCTCGTCAACAATCGCCTTTTCTGCGATATTAAGACCGTTGATAATAGTATTCGATATACTTCGCGTATTGTCGACTGTTATTTTATTGTAAAACTCGAGAGCAAGAATATTGGAAGCATCGATCCCGATTTTTGTCACAAACATACTGAAGTTAACAAAAAGAGCTGCGAGAATTAAGGACGTAATCATTTTTTTTGCGTCAACACCGTTTATCTGCAAGATTGTGCCTATCGCAATGTATAGCATAATGAAGATAAAGAGCATGTTCATTATGTCCCGTATAATCTTCCAGCCAATACTGATTGCTTTGATCTGATTAAAATCTGTTGCAAAGTTCATCAGGACAGCCTTATCAAGCATCGATGCACCAGTGATCATCGCCCAGGAGGCAAATCCGCGAATCATACTAACAAGCGCACCAACTACCCGAGTCGTTAAAAATCCTGGGTCCCCGTCAATCGCCCCCGAAACAGCTTCCGTGGTAGCAAGTGTAGCCGCCGAGCTTAAGGCACCACTGGCGGCTCCCAAAACTCCTCCCACTATTGCTCCAGGTACTCCAAACCACGCACCTGCAGCCGCACCAGAGATGGCACCTGTGGCGACAGAACCTGCAGCTCCGGCGCGGCCAGCCCAACGCACTCCTGCGGCAGCTGTTGATGCGCTCGGTGCAGAATCCCCATCGACGGCAAGTGCCTGTTTAATCGGTATAAATAAAATAGCAACCAATATCGCCGAACCGATTATTTTTCTGTATCTCTCAAAGAATTTCATTGTTCTATTCTATACGATCATTACTGAATCTAATATTCACACTCTTCGACAATGGCGAGCCGTTGTTGCCGGTGCAGGAGAGACCGTAATTGGCGCTATCGGGTATCTGACCATCTACTATCTGCATACCGTGGACCGTGAGCTTGTTATCTAGAGCGACGAAGACAAGATTGTGCTCTGTCACGTACTGTTTGATGGCGCTGTCTTGGATGAGCATCGAGCTGGAAATGTTACGGCTTATGGCGGAGGCGATATTCATGGGTGTTGCTTCTGATGTCGGCAAGTCCGATATCGTCATTTGTGCATCACCGAGCTTGACTACGATATCGAAGTTACCAGTAAGGCCGACGACGTTCGGGACGTAAGCGGTCTCTTGGATAAGGGCGGTTTTATTGGTCGTGCCATTGGCTGGGTAGACTTTCTGGAGGCGGGTCTTGTATTGGGTAACTTGAGGCGGAGCTTGAGTGCTGTCTTTTGGAGAGATGGCGACTTCCAATCTAAACACATGTGGCTGGTAGACGAACAGAGTCTTGGCTAATTCTGCCGTAGAGCCGTTGGCGAAGATGACAGACGGAGTCGTCGCGGCCGTGGCTGTATTACCGAAGCTTATCCAGTCTGTGTTGTAGACGCAAGATGTTACTCCTTGGCCGGCCCAAGTGATGCCGGAGCCGAGCATACTGCCGACTGTCGTCGTCGCTGTCATCATCTCGAGCTGGGGCACGACTACAGGTGGCTGGGGTTGCGGCGGCGGCTGATTATTGTTCCCTCCCCCTCCGCAGATACCCGAGCCCGGGTCTATAGCGCAATATAATTGAGCGCCAAGCTGGAAATACTTAAGCCAATCCGTCCCACCGCTGTTGTTTTGGCCAGTTTGATTTCTTGGTGCTGGCGTGCCTTCGCTCCCAGTAATACGTTGTATATTTTGTGATACTTGGGGAGCAATTATAAGAGACTCCTCTTTTGTGTTTGCGTTAAGTGAGCTTTGATTGGTGGGTCGATCAAGACTTGTCTCATAGAGACCAGCAATTGTACTACCGGGGCGTTTGATTTCCTCACCTAGTTTATCGGGGTCTGTTTTTTGTTTCCCTTGCGGGTTTGGTGCGGCATCTTTTTTCTTAGTTTCATCTTTAAATCCGCCACTCGCGGTCAGTTTTGCGAGTTCTATTTTTTCTGCACGATTTTGTTCTGCCCATACTTTATTCAGCATCTTATTCGTCAAGCCGAGTTTTGTATTATTCGAATCATTCGCCATGGCAAACAACAATAATCCTTCATCTCCGTCTGGGAGTTGGCCGGTGGTGGCAACTTTTGCCAACTGTTCTTCACTCAAAGTACAACTTAAAGACTTTACCCACGCAGCATTTGGGCCCGATGCCACTTCAGTAACCGCAGTAGTTACTTTTTGTAAAGAGTCCTTTAACGGGGAACAAATTTTATCATTCTCTGCTACGGCTTTTGTGGTTTTCTCGAGATATTTACCAATCATTTCTCTGACCCATGCTCCCCAATCGGTTGCAATATTTCCCTCGGCGAATTTCTGTGTTTGTTTGTCTGCATCCGCTGCTGCCTTGGTTGCCTTATCATATCCTGCAGGGTCGTCTACGAACTTTGCTTTTCTGAATTCCGCTTGGATTTTATAATTCGCGATATCGCAATCGAGCTGTTTTTTGTTCGTCTTCAAAATTTCTTTCAAATTATTCTCCACCATCGAGTAGTAGGCGCCCTTCTGCACTTGCACCGGCACGCCCTTGCCTCCCCCGCCGATTCCGCCGAGCATTGAGTTCAAGACCGGGCTGTCGGCCAGAGCTTTGTTCAACATCTCGCCGCCGATGGCCCCGCCGATAGATGCCGTGCCGACCGCGGTGGCGATATCCTTTATGCCCCCGCCGTTTATAAGCGAGCCTAAGCCCCCTTGTATCGCACTGCCGAGCTCGGTATTGCCTAAGCCTAGGCTATTCCTGCCGAGGTTATCGGCATAGTTGGTGATATTCGATAAGAATGAGGATGAGTTGGCAACCGCCTGTGTCAGGTTCCCGCTTTTTGCCGGCAACAGGCTCACCGTCCCATTCAGATTCGTCCCCTGATTGATCGGCGTGGTCGAGGCGAGCATAAGCTGGCGCAAGAATTCGGCGCGGAGCTGGGCCTCGAGAGTCTGCTGGGTGATGGGCGGTTGGACTGTTGCCGGTTGCTGGGCGTATGCATTGTTCGTGGCGTTGGTTGCGTTCGTCCTCTGCTGGCCGGTCTGGATCTGTTGCATAATCCCTCCAAATACCTGCTGGAAGACTTGGTTGCCGATTTGGTTTGAACGCGTGTTGGTGCGAGCCCCTGTATTGTTCGCCGTCCCGCCGGTATTTGCGACCGTTGTCCCCGCCGGCGATTGTGTTCCTTGGTGTCCGCTCCAGTCTACTATCCCGTTCCCTTGAGCATCTGTTTGAGCCGGCAAATTAAATTCTTGCGTGGCCGGGGTGGTCAAGCTCCCGCCCGCGGCGACATAACTATCGATGTCGGCTTGAGACTGGCCCATACGGCGCAGGTAGGCGCCGGTTGTTTCTCTGGTAAGCGGAAGGTCTTGATTGTCTGTAGTAATCGGCTGTCTATTCGCCGCCGCGACCGCATCGGGGTTGGCTTCTGCAAAGCCGGATGTCGCATCTCCTTGCCCGACATTGCTCGCTGTTCCTCCTGCGCCAGCTCCGCCTCCGCCTGTGGCGCCTCCTGTCGGCGGATACCATGACCCGTTTGCCGAAGCGTTGGGGTCAAGCCCTTCTTGCTGAATGAAGGCGTCGACTTGAGCGGGAGTTTCTCCGCTGTTTTCTATCAAATAATCTCGTACCGACTGCGTGTCCCCTGGAGTCTTTGCACCGCCCGGGGCTCCTCCCGTCCCCGCTCCTCCGCCGTTTGCAGGGCATGATGATGCGCCCCCGCCGCCAGCGGCACTTCTGGCTGCATCGGCGGCAGGGCTAGGTGATGCTCCGGCAGCAACAGCCGCCGCTGCGTTCGCACCCGGGGTGTTGGCCACGCCGGTAGAGAGATTGCTGGCGAGGCCGGCCGCGCTTGTAACCGCACCGGCCACATTGCCCTGGAGGGCTTGTGTTGCGGCGTTAAGTCCGGCCGGGAGTTGGATAGCTTGATTGTTCGAGCCAAGACTGCGAGTAATACCGCTCATCATCTGGCTAGTGACGAAGTCTCTGACCTGGCCGCCGACTTGCGAGGCGCTCCCCCCGCCGAGCATACTGCCTATCATATTGCCGACCATGCTGGTTACTTGCGGCAAGCCGGAGTTGATGCCTCCGAGGTTTGTGCCGAGATTCGTGCTCGTCTGATTATTCTGGAACAACATGCCGGCGATGGTACCGAGCGGCCCGGCCACATTAGGATCAAGACCGAGCGAGTTGATGATTGCGGCCGCACCGCCCGCTTGTTGGGCGCCTGTCGTGTTGTCTGCCGTCAGCGTGCGGACGCCCTGGATGACATTCAGAATGTTAAAGTTGCCTTGCGCCATGTCGGCGTAATTGAGACCGCTGTTGAATTGGTTGCCGAGTTGAGTCTGCGCCGTTTGATTGCCCTGCAATGCTAGAAGCTGATTGAAGACTTGGACGAGTTGCTGGGCGCTCTGTGGTGTGGCGTTGAAGCCGGTTATTTGTCCGCCGTAGCTCGTGGAGTTGTTGGTAAGGACGGTATTAAGCTGATTCAGCACCGGCGCAAGGCCGTTCTGTAATGTGCCGTTTAAATTGGCGAGGTTGTTCGGATTGCTCGAGTCGGTGAGATTGTGCTGGCTCTCCATTATCGGGCGTAGGAAATTCTGGTAGAGATTAAACACCTGCTGGGCACTGGCGGGGTCGTTCGTTTGGATGGCATACTGGATGGCGTTCTGGAAGGCGCTATTGATGATAGCGAGGTTGCCGTTGGCCGCTTGGATCTGGCCAAGGAGACTCTGCCCCGCCCCGGACATTAGCTGGGGCGACATCGAGCTCGTGAGCGTGTAATAACTACTTGAATCCATTGTCTGGGCAATCGCAGTGAGAGTGCCAGCGTGCATGCCGATTACAACAAGCAGTGCGAAGATGATTTTGAATTTTCTGGTAATCCGGCGCATGATTTTCTATTTATTCACGCCAAGATAAATGTGTAATTTCTCTGCGTTGGCAAGTTTAATACCGCGACCCACGAGAAGCGCGCTGATATTTTGCAGGGTCTTTTGTATCGCATCAACATCGTGGGCATAAGCTTGCACCGCGACCTGCGCCAAGTTCGGCGATGAGAATAATTGCTTCATCCCCTCGTCGGCGACAGCAAGTGCCTTTACGGCGTTCAGTATCTGCGCATGATACACCGCGACATCCGCCGGTACGGATACGCCGAGCAGGTCGCTCAAGGTGTCTGTGTGGAGTTGTTCCAGAGTGTCGATACCCGCAAGCAGGGTCGCGTCGTTAGCTTTAGACGCCGCCAATAAAATACCTACCTCATTGCCGAGCTTGGGGTCTTCATAGCGCTTGAGCGCTTGTCTCAAGTCGGCGGCGTAAGTGCGGAGACTGCTCGGCCCGGAGTCTTTAGTGACTTGCAGTGATGAAGGGGTGAAGACTGTCGCTGTAGCTGAGTCGGGGGCTATCCCTCCAAGTGTGTTCTGCCAATCTACCTGACCGAATGAGGGATTTGAGGTCTCATTTGCCGATGCTGACGCCTCGGCAAGTTGCCCCTGCCCTTTCACATAGATAGAGTCACTGTTGCTAGGTTGCGATTTACCCCCGACTTTATCGGCAAAAAACAAAAAAGTAGCCGTTAGAATAAGGGCGCCAAAGAAAACAAGACCGACGTTTTTGTTATGCGGGATAAGCTTCATCAGAATGGCTTTATTTTACCATTCTAAATACGGAAAAATAAGGGCAAAATCAGCCTATGTGTGGATAAGATTGGGCGGGAGTCGGGAGTTAGGAGATGGGAGATAGAAGACACCTCCAATCAGAGAGAGAAAGTTCCTCGGCACGAGCCTTTTCATTGATCTTGAAAGCCTTAAATACGGCCATAATTTCGTTTTTTGAGGCAATTGCGGCAAGATTACTGACGAGCATTTTGCGTTTGTGGGCAAAGCCGGCATGAAGGAGGCCGAAGAAGGCTTGTTCACTCGTTTTCCACACCGTTTTCCACATGTCAGACAGCTGTAATGTTTTAATAAAATCGTTTGAAATATCAGAGATGCGCAATATTGCCGAATCGACGTTTGGCGCGGGGTAAAAGTTGTCTCGCGTAACCGTCGCTACATATTCCGGCGTGCCGAATGCTTTTACAGACAACGAAAGAAGCGATTCTTTACTATCGCTCGCCACAATTCTCTGCGCCACTTCTTTTTGGACCATCAAGGTCATCGCTTGTGGCTGATGCTCCCCTTCCAACAGTTTGCGTATAAGCTCGCCGGTGATGTTGTACGGGATATTGGCGACGACGGAGAAGCCACTGTTAGAGGTTCGACCTTGAGCATCCAAAAGGTCGAACCTCTGGGATTCAAAAAATTTCAGAATATCATCGTGAACTAAAATTAATTTCTCTTCAGAAATTTCTTTTGCGAAAATTATTTCAAGATTTTTTGCGAGAGCATCATCTTTTTCTACGGCAATAACTTTCGCACCGGCATCAAGCAATGCGCGCGTGAGTATGCCCTTGCCCGGCCCGACCTCAAGCACTGTTTCGAGGCTACGCCCAGAGGCGAGACCTCCGGCAAAGGCGGAGGTCTCGCCTCCCCCCTTTATATTTGCGGCAAAAATTATTTTCTGCACGATGGTCGGCTCGATGAGAAAATTCTGCCCCAATGATTTTTTCGGTTTCATAAATGTCATCGAATAAGTGTAGCTAAGGTAATCAGATGTGTTTCGACTGTCGAATATTTTTTGCGAAACAGAGAAAAGGATGTGTCTCCGTCTTTCCACTTGCATTCATATGCTCGCAATGTATCTCCGATTTCCTCAATAAGGTCTATTTCTGCCCCTTTTTTAGTTCTCCAAAATGAAAGGCGAGGCGGAAGTGTTGATTGTAATCCGAGCTTTAGCCGTTCAGTTATAAAAAGATTTTCGAGAAGCGGCCCTCGATCGTTGCGGCCGGTCAGCTCGTCGATGTTGTCGATAAGTGCGTTCCGGATCCCCACGTCATAGAAATACACCTTGAAGGCTTTTTTAATTTCGTTTCGAGGGTTACGTGAGAATGAAGGCAATCTAAAAACGACGTATGACTGTTCAAGCAACGAAAGATATTTCTGAATTGTTGCGCGCGAGACACCCAGTAATATGGCAAGTTCGTTTATCGATACCGTACTCCCCACTTGGAGCGCAAGCGCACGCAATAAGTCTTCGATCAATTTAGGATTTCGTACCGACTCAAAAATAAAAATGTCTTTATACAAATAATTGGTTGCGATGTTGCGCAGAATATCCTCACGCGTTGATTTTGATGTTTCAGCGACGACAGATGGGTAGCATCCGAGCCGCAACAACTCAAGAACACGCTCCTCGGTAAGCGGAACAACTGATTGAATCTCATTCAAGGAAAGTGGTAATAAAATAAATTCAAACGCTCGTCCGGTCAGTGGCTCATTTATTTTATTCGCAAGATCGAATGAAGATGAACCCGTCGCAATAATCTGCACTTCGGGATAGGTATCGATGAAGGTCTTTAAGATTGGGCCGATATTCTCTATCGTTTGCGCCTCATCGAATACGACCAGCTTTGCATTTCCGACCAATGATAAAAGCGAGTTCGGTTCCCCGAGTATGAAATGTTTTCGAACCGTCGCAAGCTCGCAGTTAAAATAGGCATCACGGTTGCCTTGTCTCTCCAGTATCCGTTTGGCCAGGGTCGTCTTCCCAGCTTGGCGTGGCCCAAAGATAAGAATAGCCCGCCTTTTATACAGTCGTTCTACAATTATGTCCTCTATTTTACGTTTGAAAATAAGCATATTTTTCCAAAAAGCACTAATTGCTATTAAATTAGCATTTATTGCGTATACTGTCAAACACCGAGGTTGTGGCCTAGAAAAGATTGACTTTATATTATAGATATGTTTTAATTACGGAATTAAGTTCTTTGGAAATTCAAGGTTCAGAAAATTGAGAAATGTAGCTATGAGGCGAGTATTTTGAGGGTCTTTTATACAAGGCCACCATAATACTCGTCTCATGTGAGGCCGGGTCGCCTTCTCGGGCGTTCCGAGAATTCTCTTACCGCAAGGAGGCTGACAATGGCGACAAACAAGCCATTGGTCACATCCCGGGATCCCATCGGAGCACAGATCGTGTCGATCTGTGCGGCGGCCTTCGACCAGTCGAAGCTCGACGAGCTTCGGACGAGGCTGCTTCAGAAGCGCGGCGGTGAACTCAAGGCACGGATCGCGCAAGCGATTGCCGATCTCACCAAGTTGCCCACCGCCCACGACAAGGCTCGCGAGATCATGGGCCAGAACATGTTCGGCGTCGAGGAGGCGGTGAAGCACTTCGGGGTCAAGCCGACCAAGAAGCAGCTTGCCAAGCTCGCCGACATCCCGTTCTCACCCGAGGTGCTCACGTCCGTGAAGGACACCCACATCCTCGTCGCGACCTTCCCGCTGTCCATCACGGACGTGCGGGCGAAGATGGCGGGTCGCACCGGCCAGCCCGTCTTCTACGGGCAGGACTGGTACAACACGGAGAAGTTCGCCACGACCAAGTGCGAACTCGGCTGGCACCTCGTACGCAAGACTGCGGTGCCCGACTCGACCAGTAAGTCCTGGGATGAGCAGCAGGCGCTGCTCGCGAAGGACGATGAGACCCCGACCGCGCGAGTTCTGGTTTACACCGTCGTCGGCCACTACCTCGCCACCAGAGTTCGACTCTTCCCCGGCATCTGGGTTCGATGCTCGGATGTCGGTTCGGGCGGCCGCCGTGTGGCGGTCGGCTTCTTCGGCGAGGGCGGTCTGCGCGTCAACGACGGCGTCGGCGGGTGCCGCTACAGCGACCTCGCGGTCTCGTCGTCCCGGAAGTCTCACTCCTGAACCTTGAACATAGAGGGTTTGACCCCTCTTGTTCCCTGAAGCCCGACGGCATTCTGCGTCGGGCTTCTTGATTTTTGAACTTGCTTTTTATTTTGAAAAACATTAGTGTATCTGCACTCTTGCTCATGCAGATCAGATTATGGTTTGATCTCGCAAGATTCTCATCGCTGATGAGTCGCCGGAGCATTTTTATTTACGAATAAAAGTGGCGTGCGAACAGGATAGAGACAGAACTTCTTGCTCGCTTCTGGTGGAGAAAGCTCCCAAATAAATTACAGAAGCCAGAGGATATAATTCACTGTCTGCCAGTTGGTGGGCATGAACGCAAACCTCGAGCTTCCTGGTGACTCGGACGGGAGCGAGCAACAGTGTCGATTCGAACGGCAACCGTGTGGACGTCGGCAACTTCGACGAGAACGGTCTGAACGTCAACAACGACACCGACGAGTACCGCAACAACAACATCGCAGTCTCGTCGTCCCGGAAGTCATAGCTCTGTCCAAGGAACTCCCGCATTGCGCGGGAGTTCCTACTTTTCCCGCGTCGACTTGATCCACCCGCCAAGCATACGGCCGATCTCGTCTATGTCAGCTTGCAGTACTACATATTTTTTCATATCTATCGCACGGGTATCTTTCATTAGTCTGATAAATATGCGAAGCATGTTAAGTTTGAGGCTCATGGTCTCGAGGAGTGCCAGCTTTTCAATCCTGTTTACGTTGTTTGTTTGCAGAATTAGTTCAAGGATTTCGAGAATGTAATTCTCCACTTTCTCGCAGATCGTATGTTTGTACTGCTTGGATACAAGCGAGCGAAATTCACAAAACGTCTTGTACAAATCGTACGTTTTTTTGAAGATCGGTAATTCTAAGTCTTGCATGATTTTATGAAAGTTTGCAGAAACATTTTTGAGTTAATAATTAGTCCCGAGAATTTGTTTATTGCATGGGACAAGTTTAAGGCAGACAAGAAACACAAGAAAGGCGTGTCTGAATATGAGCAGAATCTGGAGCAGAACATTTTTGCCTTACATCGTGAACTTCGTGATCAGACATATCGGCACGATAGATACGAAAGTTTTTGGATACGCGACCCCAAGCTTCGTAATATTAACAAGGCGACCGTTCGAGATCGCGTCCTTCATCATGCTGTATATCAAGTTCTTAATAGTATCTTCGAGCCGACATTCATTCCCGCTTCATATTCCTGCAGGGTTGGTAAAGGAACACATAAAGCCGTGGGGAAACTCACTACGATACTACGGCGGGAGAGCAGAAACAACGCGCATCAGTGCTGGGTGCTCAAGTGCGATATTAAGAAGTTCTTCGACTCGATCGACCACGATATACTGGTCGGACTTTTGCAGAAAAAGATTAAAGATGAAAAAGCCGTCTGGCTCCTCGAAGATCTTATCGAAAGTTATACTGTCAGCAGTAATCGAGAGAGAGAGAGAGAGAGAGTAGAAAAGGCGCGCCGATCGGTAATCTCACCAGCCAGCTTTTCGCTAATATCTATATGAACGAGTTCGATCAATTCATGAAACATGAGCTTAAAGTAAGGAATTATATGCGCTATACCGATGATTTTATTATTGTTTCAACAGACAAGTCGTATCTTGCGGATTTGCTAGACAAAATGCAAGTTTTTCTGAACAAAAAGTTGAAGTTGCAAATGCACCCACAAAAGATAAAGTTTCGTACATTTCATCAAGGCGTCGACTTTCTAGGCTACGTCGTACGACCACACCATATTACCTTACGAACGAAAACGAGGCGACGGATATTCCGGAAGCTAGAAGAAAGAATTGCCGAATACAAGGACGGGATATTATCAGAGAAAGCACTGTTTGGGTCGCTTAACTCGTATCTCGGTGTTCTCTCTCATGCTGACGCGTACGAATTACGCGAAAAATTGCTAGTGATGTTTTGGGAGAACTTTAAAAGATAATTTATCTTCGTTTAAATATATCCCATTCTATCACCACTTCGCCGTCGCTATTGCTACCTGCCTGTCGGCGAGGCAGGGAAAATGGCTCTGCATAGCCGTTTTCTGCCCCTTCGGTAATTGCTAAATCTTCCGGAATATCGCCAATAAATTCCGATGGTGACTGAATTTTCTGCGAGCCGAAGATGGTGCGAATGAGACAGTGCGTTAAGAAAACTTTCTTCCTCGCGCGCGTGAGCGCGACATAAAATAATCTTCGCTCTTCTTCTTCCTGTTCGATGCTCGCGTCATCGTTCATCCTCCTGTGCGGGAAGATGTCGCCTTCGAGTCCAACGATAAATACATAATCGAATTCCAAACCTTTCGCCGCGTGCACGGTCATCATCCGCACGCCTTCTTTTTTATTCATCAAAGAATCTTGATCGGAGAGCAACGCTGTGTCTTCTAGAAACTTTTCGATGCCCGCGGTCACCTCGCCCCCCATCCCCCTCCCCGAAAGGGAGGGGGCGTCATTTAGTTCTCCCCTCTCCTTCGGAGAGGGGCCGGGGGTGAGGTTGTCATATCTCGTAGCAAGGGTTGCGAGCTCGCGTACGTTTTCCAGTCTCTCTTCGCTTTCCTCTTTACCATCAGCATACATCGCTTCTATCCCGCTTCTCTTTATCGCATAGCGCACGGCGTTAGACGGTGTCTCGCTCAAGCACTTTGCTTTAATATCTGCAAGAATACTGCGGAAGCTAGAAAGTTTGTCGCGCATGCTTGCCGGGAGCTCATCTTCTTTGCCCACTACGATTTTTTCTGCTGTTACATCGCCTATCCCGCGTGCCGGCACATTTATAATACGCAATAAACTTGCCGTGTCTTCAGAATTAAGCGCAAGGCGGATATAGGCTAGGGTATCTTTAACCTCTTTGCGCGAGTAGAAGGCTGTGCCGAGCAAATGATATGGCACTCCGCGCGTCAGGAAAGCTTCTTCAAACAAGCGCGACAAGAAGTTCATTCGGTACAATATGGCTATATTATTGGGGTTTATGCCCGTTGTGGCCGAGGAGAGACCTCCGCTTTTACCGGAGGACTCACCTCGGCCTCTAATTAATTCCTCGCATTTCTTGGCTACCCAATGAGCCTCGCGAGGGCCATCCCCCGCTTGGTAGATTGTAACTTGCTCGCCCTTGGCGTTCGCCGTAAATAAATTCTTCTCTTTGCGTAAAGTATTCTTGCTTATTATGCTGTTCGCCGCTTCTAGTATCGTCTGTGTCGAGCGATAGTTCTGCTCGAGCAAGACTACCTTCGCGTCAGGATACTCACTCTCGAATTTGAGAATATTCTGATAATCTGCTCCGCGCCAACCGTAGATGGCTTGATCGGTGTCTCCGACCACGCAGATATTCCTATGTGATTTTGCGAGCAAGTGCGATAGCGCATACTGCGCCACGTTCGTATCCTGATACTCGTCTATATGTATATAGTGCCATTTGTTGGCATAATATTTTTGCACTTCAGGAAATTTCTCAAAGAGCCAGACTGTTTTCACAATCAAGTCATCGAAGTCGAGGGCTTTATCTTTTTCTAAAATCTTTTCATACGCTTTCCAGACTTTGGCTACGATATCGCCCCAATATTCACCCAAATGTTGTTCTGAATATAAGTCATGCGTAACCAGATTGTTTTTCTCTCGCGAGATGGCGTTCTGCAGGCGCTTTGGTTCATACTGTTTCGGGTCAAGCCCCTCGCTTTTTAGCGCGCGCTTGATAGCGGATAGAGAATCGTCTTGATCATAAATGGTGAAGTAGCGCGTGAGGCCAAGACGGTATGCTTGTTCTTTTATTATATAAACGCCGAGGGAGTGGAAGGTGGAAACGAAGGGAGTTGAAAGTTTGGCTGATTCGGATTGAATAAGATGCAGGACGCGGTCCCGCATTTCTTTCGCCGCTTTGTTGGTAAAAGTTATTGCCAGTATTTGGTGTGCTGGTATGCCGGACTGTATAAGGTTCAGAATGCGATGCGCAATGGTTTTGGTCTTGCCTGCGCCAGCGCCGGCCACAATCAAAAGCGGCCCTCGTAGATATGAGGCCACCTCGGCTTGTGCCGGATTCAACTCTTGATGATTATTCTGCATCCAGCCAGTATAACATACTGTTTATTCCACACTGTCTCCTGCAAAATCAGCGGGAGTTGCCGGATACTTTTTCGCACAGTCAGCAAGTGTTAAGCTCATAACCTCCGGCTTGTTGCCGAAGCGCTTCTTGAGATATAGGCCGAGTGCGTAGACTGGATTCTTGGGCGTCTGGTAAGCCTTATTCTCGGATTTCTCGATGATTGTGCCGACGGTCCAAAGCTTTAACGGCGGGATTTGTGCCCCTGTCGTTCCCCCTAATGGTGTGTCTAAGAATGCGTACTTGCTCATATTAATTTACATTTTTGAAGTATTCTTCACCCAGCTCAACAAGCTTTTCTTTTACTGGATCACTAGTTTCTGCGGGTGCGCGAACTTGAGCTGCAACTTTTTTCTCAACTTTGATTGCGATCGGAGTATCTTTTTGTTCCGGTGCTTTCACGAGTTTTACTACGGGCTCAAGCGCTAAGTTGTCTGGGATAACTTCCGGAGTAACTTTTATTTCCGGAGCCTTCGGTGCAACAACCGTGTTTGTTTCCGGCTTCAAATTTGGATATCGTTTCTCCATCTCATGGAGCTTGTCCCGTAAATCCTTCATTTCTTTTTCGGCTGCGCTGGCGATCCGGTCATTGATCTTCTGTAGCTCTCCATTCGCGATTTTTAACTGATCTCTTTTGTTGTTCAGGTCGCGCTCGCCTGTCGTAATCGCCTCATTAAGCGCTTTAATGGCAGTTTGTTTTTCTTTTGCTTTTTCTTCGAGCGATGAAAAGCTCTCCGTCTCGATACTTTCTGCTGGTGGCGTCAGGAATTTCGCTATCAGGCCGGGGAACTTATCTTGGGGTGTTGTTGTCTGTGTGGTGGGCATGTATACATTATCCTCTCTTTTGTATTTAGAGTCAATTAATTTTCGCACAAGCTGTGGACTATTCATATTACGAAGTGAGTCATGAGCGTGTTATACTGGCAAAGGTTCAACCTTAAGCACCTAAAAGGTTGAACCTTAAATCAAAAAATTTATGGACTCAAATTTCGACGCAGAACTCGCGGCATTAACACAAGCGGTTGCAAGTGAGAGACCGGCATCTGACGCTAAAGAGCAGTTGCATGCCGCGCTCACCGAGAAAATCAGCGAGCTCCTACCGAGGAGTGCCCCATCTGCCACAACCGATGATACTACGCAAGTGCCAGCCCCCTCGACAAGCTCGGGGCAAGCCGCTGTCAAGAAAGCCCAAGCCGGTAGCAAAAGTTATCTCGATACTGTGGATGATGCGACGGTCGCTAAAGTTAACGGCTACGTCGCGCAAGCGTTCCATAACGGCATCCAGGCCACACTGCGCCAGGTTATAGAAGAAGACCCTTTCCTGCTCGACGTCTTCCACGACGCCCTTACCGATAAACTTTATAGTGAGATGAAATCACGAGGTTTGGTAAAATAAATTTATGAATCTACTTGGCTTTACGTTTATAACTATCGCGATCATTATTGTCGGCGGGATTATGGCGTACAACCATTTCCGCGTCGGGCGCCTGGATACGCTTAATCTAAAGCTACTCATTATTAAAATTGCCAAACGTAAAGATGAGCTCGGCACAAATAGAAACGAGCAAATAGATTTTACCAAAGAGGTTGCGTTGACCGAGCA
This sequence comes from Candidatus Paceibacterota bacterium, assembly GCA_041660505.1. Lineage (NCBI taxonomy): Bacteria > Bacillati > Minisyncoccota > Minisyncoccota bacterium. Next base: position 433,879 of record JBAZWG010000001.1, on the reverse strand, counting down.
GATTTTCTCCGCACTTACATCGGTTAAACAACCGGTCGTTTTCGAAACATCCGTACATCGCATCGGCGAGGATATCTTCTTCTATATTGCCGTGCCGGAGGCTTATGTTGAGTTTGCTTCACGCCAGATCCAAGGGCTCTTCCCCGACAGCCAGGTTGTAGAGACCGCAGATTATAATATCTTCGAACCGAATGGCGCGACCGTAGGGGCCTATTTTACTCAGAAACAGAGTTATGTGGCGCCAATTCGCACTTATAAAGAGGCGCAGGTAGACACATTCGCCCCGATACTCTCCAACTTCTCCAAGCTCGCCGATGTGAGCGAAGGCGTCTCGCTCCAGATTATCTTCCAGCCGGCGCATAAGAGGGCGAGGAAGAAAATAATGGACGCTATCCGCAACTTGAAGCAAGGCGAGAAGTTCTCTCGCGTGATGAAGAAGCAGTTCATAACGACGAAAGAACTTTATAAAGTCCTTAAGCCGACGACGAATACAAAAAAAGAAAAAAGAGAAGAAACATACAGAGTTACCGACGACGACGCAATTAAGGCACTACAAGAGAAAGTCTCTAAGCCGCTCTTTGCGGTGAACGTCCGCGTACTTGCCTCGGCAACAGACATGGCTAGAGCGGAAAGTATTTTGAATTCCGTTATCGCTTCTTTCTCACAGTTCTCTTCTCCGGTGCGCAACGAGCTTGTGCCAGTGAGGCCGAAGAATCTGAAACGCTTAATCTATGAATATTCTTTTCGCGAGTACGACGGCGGACAGACGATGATCTTAAGCAGTGAGGAGCTTGCCAGCATCTTCCACTTGCCAACATCCTCGACCGACATTCCGCGCATCAAGTGGCTCACGTCGCGCGAGGCTCCCCCGCCGGAGAGCTTGCCGGATGCAGGCATTATTATAGGCGAGAGTGTTTATCGCGACGAGCATAAGAATGTCCGCATGACCGACGACGACCGTCGCCGACATCTCTATATTATCGGCCAGACCGGTACCGGTAAGACGCTTACGATGAAACATATGGTGGCGCAAGATATTGTGAACGGCAAAGGATTCTGTCTTATTGATCCGAACACCGACTTTTTTAACGATATGTTGGCGCTTGTGCCGAAGGAGAGGATAGACGACGTTATCATCTTCGATCCATCAGATATCGCGCGCCCATTAGGCCTTAACATGCTCGAATATGACCTGGATAATCCGGAACAGAAGAGCTTCGTCGTATCCGAGATCCAGTCCATCTTCGACCGCCTCTTCGACGCGCAGAGTATGGGGCCGATGTTCCAGCAATACATGCGCAATGCTCTGCTCCTACTCATGGAAGACGCGGTTAACGAGCCGTGCACGCTCGTAGAAGTGCCTCGAATATTTACCGATGAGGCCTTTCGCAAACGCAAACTTGCGCGCGTAAAGAATCCGACCGTCATCGACTTCTGGGAGCGCGAAGCGACGAAAACTTCCGGCGAACACTCGCTTGCTAATATGACCGTCTGGATTACCTCCAAGTTCGGTAACTTCCTCTCGAACGATTTCGTCCGCCCGATTATTGGCCAGCCCAAGTCGGCCTTCAACTTCCGCAAGCTGATGGACGAGGGCAAGATGCTCTTCATCAATCTGCCTAAGGCAAAAATCGGCGAGTTAAACGCCAACCTTCTCGGTATGATTATCGTCGGCAAGCTGATGATGGCGGCCTTCGGGCGCTCTGACATAATTAACCAAGAAGATCGCCGCGATTTCTATCTATATATAGACGAGTTCCAGAACTTTACCACCGACTCCATCGCGACCATTCTCTCCGAGGCGCGCAAATATCGCCTTGATATGATAATTGCTCACCAGTTCGTCGCCCAGATGCCGGAGAAGATTCGCGATGCCGTCTTCGGCAACGTCGGCTCCGTTATCGCCTGCCGCGTCGGCGTGCCGGATACAGAAGTGCTTGGTAAACAATTCGACCCGATCTTCACCGCAAAGGATTTAATTAGCATAGAGAACAAATTCGCCCACGTGAAGATGCTCATAAATGGCCAGCCGTCTCGCCCGTTCACGATGCACCTGCTCCCTCCCCCGCCCGGCAATGCGGAAGTCCGCGAAAAGCTAAAAGAACTCTCCCGCCTCGTCTACGGCAAAGATCTAGAAGACGTCGAAGCGGATATCTTGGCAAGATTACGCTTATAATTTGAATTTGTACAAATTGTACAAAAATGATATTATAGTGATATGAAAACTCTATCAACCACTGAAGCACGCAAACAGTTTTCCGATCTAATTGATCATGTGCGGCAGAAAAGCGAAGCCGTGGCGATTGGCCGATGGAATGAGCCGGAAGTCTTATTAATTCCATATCCGCGAGAGTTCTCTCGAGAGGTAAATGAGATTACGAAGATTAATGCAAGCTCTCCCTCATTCGATTTTCTTTATGATGAGCCGGATCTATATTCTATGGCTGACCTAAAGCACCGCTATGTCTAAACGAGGGCTAATTGTTTTGACGCCATTCCCCTATTCAGATCTTTCCGAAGCAAAGGTGCGCCCCGCCGTCGTTATTGCGGAACATTCAGCGAGCGAGGATTTTGTCGTGGCATTTATTTCAACAAACACCGAGCGTACTGATCCAATGGATGTTCTTATAAAACGGACCGACCCGCATTTTGCAAGAACCGGACTAAAGTCAGATTCAGTCATTCGGGTCGCCAAACTCGCCACGCTTGATCGGCGCATTATTCTTGGCGATATCGGTATTATTGATGAGGACCATATGAAGCAGGTAAAATCGCGTCTCAAAAAGCTATTCTTGATCTAAAATAAGGGTGTCTTGACAGGCGTAATGTCGTGTGGATAAACTCGAAAGGGGGTCGATTTTTTGCTATACTATATCCCTGTGCGGAAAGCGAAGAAACAACAGCTAAAAACGTGGAAAAATCGAGGGCTCGTCATCGGGGCTCTTTTTCTGTTATATCTCGTATCTAGGCCGTTATTTAGCGGCAATGCCGACTATGTTCGGAGTGCCTTGGCGGATGCTGACGGTGGAGCGATGAGTAGTGTTAATTCTCAGACACTATACCTCCCCCAGCCGACCCTAACTCGCGGTATCGGTGGATTTGATGATGAAGATGACACCAATGCCGACCAGATTGCTGTATATGTTGTACGAAAGGGCGAAACTCTATCAGAAATTGCGCACATGTACGGCGTGACGGAATATACTATTCGTAAAGCCAACGACCTAGGACAGAACGAGCCGATTATAGACGGCATGCATCTGACCATCCTGCCGATATCAATCGAAGAGCCGGTTGCCAAGCCGATAAAAAAGTCCACTAAATCAGTAAAAATCTTGCCGAATAAAGATTCTTTTTATACAAACCCTCTGCCTGGCTATCGGCGCACGCAAGGACTTCACGGCCATAACGGCGTCGATCTTGTACTGCCTGAAGGCTCACCTGTTCTTGCTGCCGCCGAGGGCGATGTTCTGATAAGTAAAAATAACAGTGGCTATAATGGCGGATATGGTAATTATATTGTGATTGCGCACACTAATGGTACTCAGACTTTATACGGGCACTTGCTTAAATCATCAGTAGGCGTAGGCGAACACGTTACCCAAGGCCAAGTCATTGGCCTCTTAGGCGATACCGGCAAATCCACCGGTCCGCACCTGCACTTCGAAGTCCGCGGCGCACGTAATCCGTTTTAGAATTTAAAAGGTTCGACCTTTTGGATGCTTAAGGTCGAACCTTAAGAATTAAAAACTCCCCGACCCCCACCGCGTGTGCGATGGGGGTCGTGTTTTTCCGCTACCTATATCGATAGGGTGTGCAACCCTACCCGAACATCATGGTTCTCTTCTGTTGCGCGTTTCCATGCACTCCTTTTGATTTTGTACAACCGCATTTTGTCGCGGTAATGTGCATGGAACAGGGCAATGACGTTTTCGGGTTTGAGCCCGAAAACGTCAACGATCACCTCACGGGCATGCATTGTGAGCGCAAGATTCTGTGGGAGGGTTAGCCCCATATGCCCTGCCGCGCTACAAGGGCCATGTCCGTGGACAATAACACGCTCAATGCTCTTGAAGCTGTTCGTCTGGGAAAATTGCTCCAGAATGAACTTGTGCTCCCAACTCATTTTGCGTGAAAGATGCAACGGTGCGCCGTTGAAGACGCACAACTGCAATCGCCACTTGTCCTGAGAAAGTAGGCCGTCGGTATGGTTTCGCAACCAATCGATAGCCTCCCAGAATCTTTCGCAGTCTCCGCAGGCTACAAGAAGCGCTCCTTCAGTAAAGAAGTTCGTCAACAAATCGCGACGAATATCTCGGAGTACCTCATCCTCGCGAAGCTTGTTGATGAAAGTTCTTTCGGTTTCAGAAAGCAAAACGGGCCTCCTTTAGGTCCGTCGCGACCAGTGACTGTAAGGCAGCGGAAAACTCTGCCGTCGGAAATAATACTCTTTTTCTGAAATTATGCAACCTTGGGGCGGTACTGTAAAGCTTCTAAGATATGATTTTCAGCGACACTTTCTGCATCGGCGAGGTCGGCGATAGTGCGCGCGAGTTTGATAACCCGATGATATGCCCTTGCGGAAAGGTTCAACCTCTCTGCAGACGAAATGAGTATTTGCGAGCATTCTTTGGTTAACGGCACGAGTTTCTTCAGCTGTTCCCCGCTCATCTCGCTGTTCATATTTATATTTACCCCGGCATTCTTAAATCGCGTGAGCGCCTTTTCTCTCGCCTTCTTTACGCGTGCTTGCACCGTCTTAGATGACTCGCCGTGATAGCCGGTGTCGGCGAGTTTAGCATGTTCTATCTGCGGAACTTCTAAATATAAATCGATGCGGTCAATTATGGGGCCGGATATTTTGCGAGAATATTTCATTAGCATAGACTGGTTGCAGATACATTCTTTCTTCTTCGAGCCCTTATTACCGCAGGGGCATGGGTTCATAGCCGCGACAAGAATGAAGCTTGCCGGGAATTTGACGGTGCCTTTGATGCGCGAGACGTGAATGACCCTGTCTTCTAATGGTTGACGTAATGCTTCGATAACTCTAGTTTCAAATTCGGGGAATTCATCAAGGAATAATACTCCGCGATGAGCCAACGTAATCTCCCCCGGCTTGGGGAATGTCCCGCCACCGACGAGGGACACATATGATGATGTATGATGCGGTGAGCGCAGAGGCGGATGGGTCATTAATTCTTCATCCAATTGCCCCGCGACAGAATATATACCAGTCACTTCGAGCGCGTCGTCGAATAAGAGTGGCGGGAGGATACCAACGAAAGCCTTGGCGAGCATCGTCTTGCCTGTCCCAGGTGGACCGCTCATGATGATGTTGTGGCCACCGGCTGCGGCTATCTCGAGCCCGCGCTTAGCCGATTCCTGACCATGAATGTGCGCCATATCTGTCACGTAAGTTGGCTCTACGTATATTATCTCCGTCTTCGGATTCGGTTTTATTTTGAAGCTCGGGCCGGGTGTTAAGTGTGTGACTATCTGCTTAAGATTTTTACACCCGTACACGTTTATGCCTTCGATAAGCGCCGCTTCTTTGGCATTATCTGCCGGCACATAAAGTTCTTTAAACTTTTCTTCTTTAGCCTTGCGGGCGATCATTAGTATCCCCTTCACCGGGCGCAGGTCGCCGTTTAACGACAGCTCGCCGACGAAGATTTTATCCCGCGCATCGAACTCGATAGTCTTCGATGCCTTCATGTGGCCCAGGGCAATGCCGAGATCGAAGATCGGTCCCTCTTTCTTTATGTCCGCCGGCGCCAGTGAAACAACGGTTTTTTTATTGCCCTTGTGTGGTGACGGATAGCCGGAATTTTTTATTGCCGCCGAGATCCTGTCCTTCGCTTCTTCTACAGCCTTATCCGGCAAGCCGACTATAGTGAAAGACTTTAACGATTTGGAAATATCAACCTCAATATCAATTATATCTGCTCGTAAGCCGGTGACTTGTGCAGAATGGACTTTCGCAAGCATGGATTATTTTTACTTTGTCACTTGTGGTTTTGGCGTCGTAAGCCTTGTTAACACCTCGAGTATTGTTGCCTCATTATGGGCTATTACGACGGTTGTTCTGTTCGGCAAGAAGGCATAAATCAATTCTGTTTTGCCGTTCGCGTTTTTTAGGACTCGAGCGTCTATGTTCTTAATGCTGACGTCGGTGAATCTCGTGTTCTGTAATTCCGGAGTCACCGGACTGCCAGATAAAATCGGATAAAGATCATGTGCCAAAGAACCTTCCCACGCGAGCATGCCGGCGAAGGCTTTTTCATAATACGATGTTTGCAAAATAATGAACCCGCTATTCTGGGCGCCGGAGTATATTCCGTACATAAAGGTGTCGCCGATAAGGCGAAGCAAAGTATCGGGCGCGGCAACGTTAAGCTTGGCCAGCCATTCGCCGGCGGTTAAGACACGTATTTGGCCGGTGGCGTTATCAATGAAACGATAATATTTCACACTGCCTATCGGTATATTGTTGTTCGGCACGTCCGAACGGAGTTTGGCAGACAAGGTTATTGCGTTCTCGTTCGTGACTACTATGTCCGTGTAATCTTCGGCAAAAATTATCGAATCCACAGTCTTTGCCGAGTTTGGGACAGTCGCCAACTGTTTGGCTTTATAAGCACCGTAAGCCCAAAATCCGAGCGCTGTCAGACCGCCAATAAGCAAGATGACTGAAAAACCGATAAGAATATAATTCTTTTTCTTTTCCTGAATAACACCCGTTTCCATCATTCGTCTTTTCTCGTCCTCTTTGATGGCCATCGATACTACCGATGCTTTGGTGTCTTTAATCATCGTGCTCATGTCGAATTTGAGCGTGCGGATTGGCGAGAGGGTTATGTTCGGGTTCTCGCGAACCTCCGCTGTCGCCATTTTTTCTTCCACTACGTGCGTGGCGCGATCCTCGCGAAGCCTCTTTATCTGTGCGAGGCGCTCTATCTCTTGCCGAGCCGCTTCACCCTGCATGCGGATCTTCTCGTTTTGTTTGCGCTGATCGAGTAATTCTTTTTCTTTGCGGAACTTTTCTTCTTGCTCGCGCTTCAGCCGGCGTTCCTCGCCCTCCATCGCCATCTGGGCCATAGCTCGTTTCTTGGCGAGTTCAACGCTTGAATCGATTGGTTGTGTCTGGTCTTGCGGAGGCATTAAAGATTCTTGATATCGTTATCTATCTCCTGGATTCGGCGCTTACGAATGTCCTCTTGCGCCAAGATCTCCTGATATTTCGTACTTAAGGCTTGCATGGCGGTCATAAGAGTACTCACCTTGTCCTGCGTCGCCCACTTTTTCTCTTCCGTGGCATGACGCTCTTGTTGGATCTGCCAACGAGCCTCTTCCATGACCTTGCGGTCTTCTGGTTTCTCCGCCGCAATCTCTTCTTGTTCTTTCTTTTTTTCCTCACCCTCGAGGCGAGTTTCTTCATTAATTATAGTCTGGAGCTCAGCGTCTATCGGCGCCTTCTGGTCGTTCAAGTTCACCCACTGGAGTTCGAAGACCTCTTTCTCGCGATCAAGTTTCTCTATCTCGGCTTTGGCTGATTCTTTTTCAACAAGCAATTGTTGTTTTTGATCTTCTAGTTTTTGTCGCGCCTCCTCTTCGAGTCGTTTCTCGTGCCACTTGTCTCCCTCTAACGCTTGCATCGCCGACTCCTTTAGTTTTTCATCCTTAATCAAGTGCGCATCGCCACCGGCGCCATATGCCGGCGGATTCTGCACCACTTGCTCGGCAAGCTTCTCGGTCTGTGCCAATATCTGCTCGGCGAAGGATTTTTTGTCGAGTCCTGACAAAGCCGAAACCGCCGCAGTTTTTACCGTCGGGTCGATTATAGGCGTGGGTGTTGCATTCGAAGCCGTGCTTCCCTGCCCGCCGGCAGGCGCGGTGGGGATTTGAAGCGCGGCTTCTGGCTGTGGTGTTGGAGTTGTATTTTGATCTGGCATATGCCTCTAGTATACAAAAGAAACACAAAAACGCCCAGTGCATTGCTAATCGCGTCGTTATCTGCTTAACTCTCCTTGATTGGAGGTTGAATTCAATCAGCGCGACAACGTCGATGCATAGCGCAAGCTAAGCAACCAATCGGCTGATGAGAGCAGCCGCAAGGAACACTCCGTTCCGCTCTCCAGACTAAAAAACACCTTGAGCATGTCGAAAGGTGTTTTTTAGTTATTGCTTGTAAGTCCTCTCGTTTCGGCGGCCGACTTTATCTATGAGTACAATCTTATCGACGTGATGAAACTCAATCCGCCAGTCCCCCACTCGGGTACGAAAATGATCTATTCCTTTTAATGGGAGAGTATTCGGTGGAAATTTACGTGCCAGAATTATCTCGATTGCGGCTTCAACCTGGTTACGATCAAATCTGGAGGCTCGGCGCAGTAATTTCTCCCAATACTTCATTTCTTTCTCTTTGATTTCCTGCCGTCTTCTTCTTTCCTGATTTTACGAAGCACTCGAATAAATTCTGATGCAGGCAACCCTTTGCCGTTATTGTCACGATCTTTGTTAAAGACCGTTACCCAGCCAGTTTCCTCGTCTTCTTGGTCCTGAACGGGTACAACCTCGAGATTTCCCGGTGTATGCGCCTTAATACGAAACATATTTGTGCCCGTTTGTGACCGCCAAGCTACCGGCAGGGTTATCTGTCCTTTTTCACTTGCATATACAATTTTTTCGAATGTTTTCATAATTCCTACTTTACTACATTCCTACTTATGACGCAAGGAGACAAAAATACTTACGACTCGAAAACGCAGAAGCCGCGCTTCGGGCTCACAGAAGCACGGCTTCTAAAATTAGAGACGATGCGATTTACGCAGACTTCTTTTCCGTAAAGAAATTCGGGTTCGCGCGTTTGATGGAGAGGTTGACTCTGCCTTTTTCGTCTATTTCTTTTACTACGACAGGCACTCTGTCCCCCTCTTTTACATAGTCACGGATGTTGTTCACCCTGAATGAGGCCATTTCCGATACGTGTACCATGCCGTCTTGGTTCGGCGAGAGCTCAACGAAGAAGCCGAAGTCCATGATGCGCACAATCGGGCCTTCGAATTTCTCCCCGGCCTTATATTCATGAGTTATTCCGTCAACGAGTTTCTTGGCGAGCTCAACCTGTTCCTTTTTACCCAAGATGAAGACCGAGCCGTCCTGCTCCACATTAATATCCGCGCCGGTTGAGGCGGTAATACCCTGAATGACTTTGCCGCCGGGGCCGATAAGAGCGCCGATCTTCTCCGGATTGATTTTGACAATAGCGATTCTTGGCGCATTTGGTGCCAAGTCTGCGCGCGGGGCCGGAATAGCTGTTTCGATAGTCCTAATTATTTGTAAACGCGCTTGCTTGCCTTGTTCGAGGGCCTCGGAGAGAACTTTTACCGATATTCCGCCGACTTTCACGTCCATCTGGATGGCCGTGACGCCGACCGTCGTACCGGCAACTTTGAAGTCCATATCACCGTGATGATCCTCCGGGCCTTGAATGTCTGTCAGCACTTTATATCTACCATCAGGATATGACATTAGCCCCATCGCGATACCGGCCGTCGGGCGAGTGATGGGTACACCGCCGTCCATGAGGGCCAAGGTCGAGGCGCAGATCGATGCTTGCGAGGTCGAGCCATTCGATGCCATTGATTCCGAAACGAGTCTTATTGTATACGGGAAGACATCGCGTGAAGGCAGAGTCGCTTTAAGGGCCTTCTCGGCCAGTGCACCATGCCCGGTCGCGCGACGATTGATGCCACCCATTCTGCCTGTCTCGCCGGACGAGAATGGCGGGAAGTTGTAGTGATGCATAAAGTACTTCTTGCCTTCTACCTCCATACCGTCGAGAATTTGTGAATCCTTAGGCCCGCCCAAAGTGAGCGCGGTCAAAACGTGCGTACCCCCGCGATAGAAGATGCCGGTGCCGTGGAGTAAAGGTGAAACTCCTCCTGCTTGCGCATAGAGTTCACGCACCTCATCCATCTTACGGCCATCGGGTCTTTTGTTATTTGCGATAGCCTCTTCATGCACCAAGTCATTGATAGTGTCTTCGAAGAGGTGTGAGGCAAATGTCTTGTGATTACCTTCCGGGAATTTCTCGGCCACTAAACTCATCCATTCGTCTTGAATACCGTGTATTCCCTCGTGTCCTGCGCCACTGAATATGGCGAGGGGCATCTTGGATTTAATTTCTGAATTAAAAAGTGCGGTAAGTTCTGTCGGTGTTTCTGGAAACGTGAAAGAAACTTTCTTCTTGCCAATCTCGCTCACAATCTGCTTCTGCCAAGCTTCGAGTTTAGAAATTGCTTCGAGTGCCAGATTTAACGCAGACACAGCCACAGTCTCCGGAATTTCCTTTGCCTCGGCTTCTATCATGTTGATAGTCTCGGCCTTACCGCAGATAACCATGTCGAAGGCGGATGTCTCACGCTTGGCATGGTCAGGATTAAGCTCAAGTGTCGCATCGGCATAACCGCAGACGCGCGTGGCACCGACAGGTCCATCCCACGGGATGTCGGATACGGCTAACGCGAGCGAAGCGCCTAAGATTGCCGGAATATCGGTGTCGTTGTCATCATCCACTGCCAGAGCGGTCAGTACCACTTGCACCTCTTTGCGCATCTTCTGGTTGAAGAGCGGGCGAATGGTGCGGTCAACAACACGGCCAGTCAGAATCGCTTCGTCGGAAGGTCTGCCTTCGCGTCTTATGAACTGCCCGCCGAGGATCTTGCCGGCGGCGTAGAACTTCTCTTCATAATCAACGACGAGCGGGAAGAAGTCGATACCCTCGCGGTCTTTCTTGGACATTACTACTGTCGCGAGCACCCTGGTGTTACCCATACTGACGATAACAGAGCCGTTCGTCTGGTTGGCCAGGTCATTAAATTCTGCCGTAATGCTTTTACCGGCCAGTTCAAGCTTATACTCCTTTTTTTGCATATGTTCTGCGGTTAGTTGGGCGTATTAAATAACGATCAGGATTCTCGCCGAGGTCGATGAAGTCGTCGGCCGCCTCGCGGAGTTTGCCGGACGTGGTCTTGCCGAAGGCCACCACTTCTACTTGGGCGCCGGTCTCGGCCCTTAGATATTCCACCATCGGGACGAAGTCGCCATCCCCTGCTACCAAGATAATAGCGTCTAGGCGTGGAGCCATTTTTACGGCGTCCATGGCTATGCCGACGTCCCAGTCGGCCTTCTTGGCACCGCTCGAGAATATCTGGAGGTCTTTGGTCTTGGTCTCGATACCGAGCTTAACCAACGCTTCGAAGAAAGGCTGTTCCTCGGCCGATTCTGTGGTAATAACGTAAGCGATAGCGCGGACAAGAAAGCGTCCGGCGACGGCGTCTTCGAGCACGGCACCGAAGTTTAGGCGCGCGTTGTAAAGGTTGCGCGCGCTGTGATACATATTTTGCGTATCGATAAACACCCCGACACGCTGGGCTTTGTGTTTGATTATGGACATATTAAAATGTTAGAGAAACTAGGCGAGCGAAAGCTCTTTTACCAGTTTCTTGTGGACCTTGGGGTCCTTTTTTTCTAAATATTTGAGGTGGGAACGGCGATCGGCGACCATCTGGAGTAATCCTCTTCGCGAGTGATTGTCCTTCTTGTTCTTTTTCAAATGCGTTGTGAGCTCAACAATGCGTTCTGATAAAATGGCAACCTGCACAGCGGCCGAGCCTGTGTCGGTCTCGTGTGACTGAACTTTCTTAATAACCTTTGCTTTTTTAGTTTTTGTTAACATGGGCAACATTGTACTATATAAAGAGGCATTTTGCAAATAAGGCTTTCTTGGGCGCTAGAAGTGGAAACGGCTGGGGAACACGATGTTCCCCAGCCGTACTGGCCCCACCTCTCTGTTTGACGCCTGTGCGCCCGGTCTGCTCGGCTTTTTGGCCGACGGAGCTTTGGGGTGCTCCACAGAACAGGTCCTCGATATGCGGCTCGAGGTTTGCACATAGTGGCCTGAATCTCGACAAAATAGGCCGATATTCAAGCCTGACCGCATCCACGGCAGTTACGGAGTGCCATGCCCGTCGCTCGAGAGAGGTACTTTGCCGACATCATTTAAGCACATATCTACGCTTTAGTCTAGCGTTACTTGACGCGATATATCTGTAGGACATAAAAAGTTATCCACTTGTCCTTTATAACTGGTATGAGATACTTCTATCAGTCATAGTTCGTTGCACGGTAATCATGAATAAGGCACACGTTGCCTAAGTCGTTGTCCAAGCTCAATTTTTTATAGGTCAGAGCTAAAGGACATCACAACTCGTTCTCCGACGATTTGAGTTCGGAAAGAGTTTTGTGAAGACGAAGGAATGTTAGGGAAGCTTGATAGCGTGATTAACGAACAACGTCTGCGCAAGCAGAACAAAAGGCTTGTGGGGAGTGTGAAGTACCATGAAACGGTAGTTCCCAACCCCCGCAAGCCTTTATTGTTTTACTCAAGACCAGAGGCTCACAGCTGTCTCCCTCGCGTCTTTACCCCACTCGAGTACGAGCGTGGCCCTACGCCGACTCGGTAAACAGCTGTGAGCCTCTGGTCTAAATCAATCCCCAAATGTTCTTAAACAACTCGCGAAAGTTCCCCGCCATGCGTTCGTCGTGGATTTCTACAAGGTAATGCGGCTCTTTGTCGGTTACAATCATAACGAGATAGTCGCCTAATACCCATGTCGTGGCACTAAACATCATGCCCTTGTCCCACGGCTTTATGTGGCGACGTGTGAAATTCTCTGTTTTCATCTCCTCCTCTATTGGCGCGCTATTGCTAAGTAAATTAAGGCTAATACTCTCATCAGCTGTCCTCCAGAACCACAAAATATACTCTTTGTACTGCTCCACAAAAGTATGGTCTTGGAATCCCCACCAGATATTATCGTAATTACCGATGCTCGTGTTCCACGTCGGCGTTTGTGTATGCATATACGCATTGAGCCGATCCTGTTCTATAAAACGTACTCTTGGCACGGGGTACGTCCTGCTGCTCTTCATAAGCGCGAGCTCATTACCCAATTGCTCCAGCACCAGTGCTTTATTTTTAAGTTCCTCTTCGTCCCGTTTTAATATAGAAGCGAGTTCATCTGGCGCTGTAGGCAGTAATTTTAAGGTCTTATCACCCAAATCCTCAATAAGTAGGCCGCGGGCGACCAATTTCTTACAGATGTTGTATACCGTCGGTCTATTTAACTTGGTCTCGCGGGCAATCAGTGCCGGTGTGCAAAGCCGATGCCTTACCACCTGACTGTACACAGCGATCTCGCTCTCACTCAAACCGAGCTTACTTAAGATTGGCTTAATCATAATGATATTATACTCGTTGTCAGTGTTCTGTCAACAATTGTCTGACAAGAATTGACTCATTACGCTTGGTAATGCAGAATGTTGATATGAATACGCAAACAAACAGTGAAACAAAAGTGTGCCAGAGTTGCAAAAAGAGTTTTGTTATAGACGTGCAAGATTTTACTTTCTACGCAAAGGTAGATGTTCCCCCGCCGACTTGGTGCTCTCTGTGTCGCGCCCAACGCCGCTTTGCTTTTCGCAACGAGCGAAATTTGTATAAAATCAAAAGTGCCGCTACGGGCAAAGATATCTTCTCGATGTATTCGCAAGAGTCAGGATACAAAGTGTATGAGAAAGATGTGTGGCTTTCTGACGCTTGGGACCCGATGGAATATGGAGTCGATATTGACTTCAATAAGCCATTCTTGGAACAGGTGCGAGATCTTTGGAAGAATGTGCCGATGAAGAACTTGAACGTGGTGAACGGTGTTGGAAGTGATTATGTTAATCACTTTACTAATCCAAAGAATTGCTATCTCGCTTTTAATTGCAGTGATTCGGAAAACTGTATGTACTCAAACGGGCTCACGCATACGCTAGATTCTGTAGATGTTTCGCATTTAGGAAAATCAGAGCAATGTTATGAAAGCTTCTGGCTCACGTCATGCGCAAAAACTTTCTTCTCTGCCGAATGCGAAAGCTGCGTAAACATGCTCTTCAGTAAAAATTGCGTCGGCTGTTCAGACTGCGTCGGCTGTGTCGGTTTGCGCAATCAGAAATATCATATATGGAACGAGTCGTATTCGAAAGAAGAGTATTTTAAGAAACTTGCAGAGCTTGATTGGAATTCGCATCAGAATTTAGAAAAGATAAAGAAGCAGGCACATGAATTCTGGCTCAAGTTCCCGAACAAATATCTGGTCGGCTCGCACAACAGTGATGTGAGTGGCAGCTATATCAGTCACAGTAAGAATGTTAAAGATAGTTTCTTGATCCGCGAGGGCGAAGATTTGCGTTATTGCCAATATATGCAAGAGATTCCGGGCAGTAAAGATTGCTACGATTTCTCTATCTGGGGCGGCAACAATCAACTAGATTATGAATGTTGCGCCTGCGGTATCGATACAAACCGTATTAAATTCTGTCTTTATGTTCAAGAAGGTGTGCATGACATTGAGTATTCTGTGCTCTGTTCCAGCTCGGCCAATTTATTCGGTTGTGTTGGCCTGCGCAAAAAGGAGTATTGCATCCTGAACAAGCAGTATAGTAGAGAGGAGTATCAAGCGCTCGTGCCGAAAATCATTCAGCATATGAAAGATGTGCCGTATCAAGATACGAAAGGGCGCGTCTATTCATATGGCGAGTTCTTCCCGCCCGAGTTCTCTCCTTGGGCTTACAACGAGACAATAGCCTTTGACTACTTTCCATTAAACGCCGCAGAAGCGGCGGCAATGAAGTTCGCCTGGCGCAAGTCTGCAGAAAAAAGTTTCAGCATTACGCTCAAACCAGAAAATATTCCTGACAGAATCAAAGATACCCCGGATACGATACTTAATGAGATTATCGGCTGTGAACATGCAGGTAACTGCTCGCAGCAATGCGCAACCGCATTCAAAATTATTCCCGCGGAGCTGCAGTTTTATCGCGATAATAATATACCCGTGCCGCATCTTTGCCCCGCCTGTCGGCATTACGAGCGCCTCGAACAGCGCAGTAAACTGGAATTATACGATAGGCAATGCGCGAAGTGCGGTAAGGATATCAGAACAGCGTATTCGCCCAATAAACCGGAGATAGTATACTGCGAGAGCTGCTACAACGCCGAAGTGGCGTAGATAAAACACCCTTGCTTTTTCTTCAGGGCTCATTGTCAATCTTTTTTTGCATGCTAGTATTACAGACGGTGTGCTTGTAACGGTTACAAGGAGGTGAAAGGTGGTTTATCGGCCGATAATTCCGGACTTGGACGATCGTCGGGCTTATGCTGCGCTCGTCCTTACTCTGATCAGAAACGACCAAGAACGGAGGCGTCTGCTCGCAGTCTTGGCAGACGCTAGTTCCAAGGACGTGGTTAATATTGCCCGCGAACTCGAGCGAACGGGGAAACCAGGCCTCGAGTACCTGTACGACGTAGCCTCTGCACAGAGTGCAGAGGCTACTTGCCGGGCTTGGGCCAACGGCCAACAGATTGACTGGCGGGTGGCCGAGTACATCTTCCGGGCACTTCTCGCCGCTACAACGGAACGCGTCAAGGTTGTGCTCGGCATCTGTCGCCCGCTCACACGAGGCCAATCTCTGCCTGCCGACGAGCAGGCCTAGTTCTTTCCCGCCCAGGAGTAAATTTCGAAAGGAGGACTCATGGGCAACACAAAAACCACCAAAAAATTGGCGGTTTTTGATTTTAGTTAATCGTAGATATTATGGTCTCCAACGCGGAGGAACCAGTACCCTCCGTCTGGCTTTTTAACGTAGCGAATTCTGATACGGAAGTTTACCCAAAAACCAAGTTCATTTTTTAGTTTGCCATTCAGTTTATGAATTCTTAGTGATTCGGTGTTCTGTCCGGATTTGAAAACCTCTATTTTTTCGTATACCTCAGCTTGCAGGTGCTTATCTAATTTATTGAATTGGCGAATGAACTTAGGCGCGTATTGGATATCCATACTAATTCTTGAATTTCTTCGCAATCTCGCGTAGGTCTCCACGCAGGCCCCTACCCTCTTCTATCTCGCGGTAGGCGAGCAGTACCTCATTGGTTTCCTCGTCTTCCTCCATCTTCGCGATGGCCTGCCGCACCACCTGGGCCTTATTTTCAGCCTTGCCCTGCTTCACCATACTGTTGATGAACGCCTCAAGCTGCGGAGTCAATGGAACAGATAATGTACTCATGGTATTTTTATTATATGATATTGTAATATGACGTTATCATACACCAAAGCTTATAAGAACGCAAACTATGCCAAATACTTCCGGTAATCTTGCGCCACGCTTATTTTCCAGGATACTTAAAGGAGGTGTGGGCGACTGATACTTGACAAATATACTGATATAGTGTTATTATATATTCCAATAAGTTCATTTAAAACGTACTACCAGACTTCGTTACCAAGGCATGGCTAAAAATATGCTTTTTCTTGGCAACGGAGTCTGAAAAGACTTTGGACTCCAAACCCCGGCCTCCGGCCGGAGGAGGAAATTCATGGACCAGTTGGAATTGTTTCGAATCAAGGCAAACCTGCTTCAGGAACGCAAGCGGCGCGCCTGGCGAGACGAGGTTCTCAAGACCTTGATGCTTTGCCTTAGCGAACATTGGTGGGGCCTTACCGTTTACTTCATGGATCCCAACGTTGGGTGCAACAATGTAGTTGTAGACCCAAACAAGACCGGCAGCGTCTACTTCACGATTTCCTGGGTCGAATTGAAGGGCTTCGCCCGACTTTTCGCTCTGGAATTCGAGAACCGCAGCTGGGATTGGGAGAGGTACTACCGTCCATCTTGGCCGGTGCTCAACTCTGAGCATAACCCGGGCAGGCTTCGGCACGAGCTTCTCGAATCTTTCGTACACCGCTATTTCCTCTCAATGGATTACTCCGAGATTACCAAAATCACGAATCAGGTCGAATTCAAGGCCGAGTGTGATATGGAAATCGAGGACGCCATGCAGGAATACGATGACGAGAGAACGAGCAGTTCATGTTGAGTCTCGTTTGATAACGGGATGACTATGGTGACTCATGGTAACTGTAAACCGGTAACCGTTGGTTAGTAATATGGCCAGCGAATCCTTGTGGAGAGTTAGAGGAGTTTACTTCTCTTCTTGAGTGAAGAGAAGCTGTCGGTTTCCCCATGTCCAGGAGTTTAGGGCTAGTGCCGCCCAAAGTAGTACGAAAGTGCGCAACCAACAGCCCGATTTCTGATTGAAACGGGCTGTGTTAATTTGTGCTGACGACGAGGGTAGAGTACAATTAAGATATGTCGCACAATATTCCTGACTTGAAACAACGGTTTCTTGAATATGTGGAGATTGAGAAAGGGCGCGGGCTCAAGACCGTGGAGAATTATGATCGATATCTCAAGACATTTTTTGAATTCTCGAAGGCTAAAGTGCCCTCTGATATTACTGATGAAATTGTCAGGCAGTACAGACTTTTTTTGAATCGTAAAAATCTGCAGAAGAACACGCAGAACTATCATCTTATCGCTTTACGCTCTTTTTTGAAATACATGGTGCGGGAGAGTATTGCTTCCCTCTCGCCAGACCGTATCGAACTGGCTAAGACCGGCGAACGACATCTGGATTTGATTAGTCACGACGAGCTTGAGCGACTAATGAAGTCGGCGCAGGGCACGGATATTAAAAATTTGCGCGATACGGCCATACTAGAATTACTTTTCTCGACAGGTCTGCGCGTTTCTGAATTATGTTCTCTGACTATCGATAAAGTAGACCTGAAGCGCGACGAATTTTCTATAAGAGGCAAGGGCGGCAAGGTGCGCGTGGTGTTCCTGACCGACGCGGCGAAAAAAGCAGTGAAAAGTTATCTTGATAAGCGCGGGGATGCCGGGGACGCACTGTTCGTGTCTCACAGTGCAGTTGGCAAAGTTGAAAGTAAAAAGTTGAAAGTAAAATCTGTGAATATCTCCACCGAACCACTCACTTCTCGCTCGGTTGAGCGCATCGTCAAGCATTACGCCATCAAAGCCGGAATTTCTAAAAAAGTTACACCCCACGTCATCCGCCACAGCTTTGCTACAGACTTGCTCGGTAATGGCGCAGACTTACGTTCGGTGCAGGCGATGCTCGGCCACTCTAATATTTCAACGACCCAAATTTATACTCACGTGACTGATAAACAGTTGCGCGAGGTGCACAAAGCGTTCCACTCAAGGTCGTAGCAAAAAAGGAAAAGTGCCATGGCAAATGGTCTGGCCGAGCCTGACTTCGCTCCTGGCGAGGAGATCCGAGGACCTTTGCCAGGGTAGCTTTTCTGTTTTTGCTAAATATTGTTTAGGTACTCGCGCAGTTCTGCTGCTTCTAGTATGTCATGTGCGCGTTTGACCACTTTCTGCAGATCGCCACGCTTGGGTAATTCGGCATAGTGGTGCGGCTTTATCTTTGCTTCATAGCCTAACTCCCCTAGCCTGTTCCTAACTTTCTGTAAATTTACGAGCGCGTCGTCCTTGGTTGCGCCCTCGGGTAACAATAAATCACTGAAGCCAAACTGCTGAAGAGGGTTCGCCGGCGACTTCTCTAAGGTCTCACCTCCCATGAAAATATTTTCGGGAGGAGAGACCTTGCCGGCAAATTCGCGAACTGGACCATATTCCATTAATACAACAGACATGTCGCGCGGGTCATAGAGCGGGGTGTGGCGGAACTTCTCGAGATTATTGTGGGCGGATTCGATGAGTAAATGGCGAATTTGCTCAAGCGACAAATCGTGTTGCTTGCGAAAAGACAAAATCTCTTTCATTACCGACACGTCAACGTTGGATAAGATGCTCGGTGAACATTGCATGAATATGTCGCCGGGGTCGGCCGATAATTCCTTACCCAAGAGGCCAAACTTCCCTTTTTTGTAAGCGCAATTCTTTATACCGCCATCGCTCTCGCCTATCGCCACAACTCGCCCGCGTGCCTCATCCCAGGCAAATTTAATAACGGCAGTATGCGCGCTTGATACACCTGATTTTTTACTAAAATGTTCGGCGAGCTCGCGTTTTAATAATGAGATAGTGTTGTGGACGATTGCCTTAGGCGTATCGAGCGAGAGCAGTCCTAGCGCGCGTTGAATTATTTCTTTCGCGCTTCGTGCTACGCGGTTGCGTTCCGTGGGTATCGCAATTCCTTCTACGCTAATAGCAATCCCCTGTTCGGGATCGGTAAAAAGTTCAATGTCGGGCAATCGCGCATCGTTTATGACGCGCACAATATACTTGTCGGCAGTAAGCATACGATTTTAAGGTTCAACCTTTTGAATGCCTAAGGTTGAACCTTTGCTATTGTATCACGCACTTCTTACTTCACGTAGTGTCTCTTGTTGATTTCTTCTATAGCCGCTTCTTCAAGCCCTGACTTCTTCTCCTTTCCCGCTTCACCGAGTTCTTGTAATTCCTTGTCAGAAAGTGCCAATAATTTTTTAGTATGAGTCTCCAGATACTCTGTCGTATTCTTAGCCGGGTCTTCTAGTACTTCCTCAAGTAAGGCGTGCAACACCCAGCCAATCTTCGGCCCGGGGTCCATCTCCCCTATTTCCATTATCTTCGCGCCGTCAATCTTTAACATCTGCACCGATATTGGATCGCGCATTGCCTCTTCTATCATCGCTTCGTATTTGCGCAGTCTATAAGGACTTTCTTTGGGCCGGCCCGTGCCTATTCTGTCGCACTGGCGCACCTTCATTAAATCCCATATCAAATCAGCGCCGACGTTGCGAATCATCCGGCGTACGGCAGAAAGCGTGATTTTATCGGTATCGGAGAAGAAAAGATGATAACGCACTAGTTTAGAAATATTATCAATCATTTCACGTGAAAATTTGAGCCGTTCAAGTATCTTTTTGGTCATCTTGCCACCGACCACATCATGGCCATGGAATGTCCAGATTTGCCTCTCCTCATCGCGCAAGCGCGTACGCGGCTTGCCCACGTCGTGTAACAGCACTGCAAGTCTCACGTGAAATGGCCAACCCTTCTTGACGGCGTGTTCGAGCGACTTGAGGTTATGCTCCCAGACGTCATAGATATGCTCCCCTCTCTGCTCTATGCCTATCCCCTCAAGAAGTTCAGGGATTATAAGTTCAAGAAGGCCGGTAATCTTTAGATACCTAATGCCATCAACCGCGTACTCGGTATTTAAAAGCTTCATAAGTTCGTCATGGATACGCTCGGCCGCTATCTTAGTGATAAGCGCCTTGTTCGCAACAATCGCTTGCTCGGTCGCAGGGTCAATCATAAAGCCGAGCTGGGCGGCCAGGCGCACCGCACGCATCATGCGCAAAGCATCCTCGCAGAAGCGGTCCGAGGGCTCTCCTACGGCGCGGATTACCATGTCCTTTATGTCCTTTAGACCGTTAAAGGGGTCTATAAACTGTCCTTTAGGGCTATTGGGGTCATAAGCGATGGCATTGATGGTCAGATCCCGGCGTTTCAGGTCGTCCCCCAGACTGGTGCTAAAGGTGACAGCGTCCGGATGGCGAAAGTTGGAATACTTGGTTTCTAGCCTATAAGGTGTAACCTCGATCACCTCTTTCGGGCTTGGGTCTGCGCCCGAGGTCGAACCTCTGGGAGCCCGAGGTTCGACCTCTAAGGCTTCCATGCTTTCACGTGAAAGCTCATCAAACGTTTCTTGTGAAACGATATTGAGCTTTTCACGTGAAAGGTCTTCTACCACGACGCCGACCGTGCCATACTCGTTTTCATAGAAAGTCTCGTTAAATAGGGCTTGGATCTGCTCCGGGCGGGCGTTTGTCGTAACATCCCAGTCTTTTGGCTTGTTCTCCATCAATATATCGCGCACACAGCCACCGACGAGATATGCCTCGAAGCCGGCCTTTTGTAAAGTAGTTACAACCCCCAGAACATGGGAGGGGATATAGTAAGCTGGAGATTCTTTCTTATTTTTCACGTGAAATGAGTTAAAAGTGCCGGAGAGAGGACTTGAACCTCCATGGGGTTGCCCCCACAGCGTTCTGAACGCTGCGTGTATACCAATTTCACCACCCCGGCGTTTGCTGTTAATAATGCTCATCGAATCCAAGATTTTCTCGTATTTTCTTTGGAGTCTGGGAGCGCTATCATCATAATACATTTTTTGACATAAGACTATTGCTTCTTTCTTCGCATACTTGAGTTGTAGGCTTGAAGGGTTAACGCCTCTGTTAATGTAGCCTTTTAACCCTGCGGACCTATATGCCTTCTCTTGTAGCCAAAGTAGATATGGCTCACTTGCCGAAGCGAAAGCAACATAAAAACGATAGCTTTTAGGAAATACCGGATCAAAATACGAAAAGCTCGTGCCGTCACCATCGAAATATCCACGCATGAAATCCCAGAAATATTCGTCGGGAATTTCAAGTTTCGAAATAGTTTTCGATTTTGCGGGCGTTAGTCCAATGCCTAATAGAAATCTGTAAAACGATACATTCCCAAACTGGGTTCGAAATGCAAACCTTCCAGCACCGGATTTCTTTGGTCTAACAAGTGAGTGAAGTCCGAGGCACCTGATAAAGGTTTCTATTTGATCTGGGTCTTTTGATGTAAAGTCAATATGGCGGCCATCCTTTGACAGACAGCCATCAGCAGTGATAAGACCAACTGCATAAGCGAGGTTGCTAGACCACTCAGTAGAAATGTATATCTTTGGTTTCGGCCCGGGCCTCATCAATTAATTATATCAAGAGAAAATCTGAAGTAAAGTGCGTATACCAATTAATCCACTGGTAAAAAGTCGGAATACCATATATACTTCTTGTTTAAGCACCCGTGGTGAAACGGATATCACTACAGCCTTCGAAGCTGTCTTTGGGGGTTCGAATCCCTCCGGGTGCACAAGTGTTTTTTAGAAAAGTGCTTGAGGTTTCAGTAAAAAAAGTGTAGAATTGCATAATTGAAAAAGCGGCCATAGTTTAATGGTAGGACGGCTCGTTGCCAACGAGCAGGCGGGAGTCCGATTCTCCCTGGCCGCACCAAAGTCTAAGACACCCAATGTGTCTCTAAATATAAAGACAGCCCACAGAAATAAACGTTACACACAGAAAACTGTGGATAAGTCTGTGTACAGTGGGGATAACAGACATTGCATATAAGACTTGACCCATAAAATATGGCTCAAACCGACAAGCAAGTTATCGGCCAAATAGGGGAGAACTGCGCCACGACCTATCTGGAGCGCCATGGATATACAGTAATAGAGCGTAATTACCGCAAGAAATATGGTGAAATTGACATTATCGCGCTAAAAGACGGCAATTTGCACTTTGTCGAAGTAAAATCGGTGACGGCCGACAAAATCCGAGGAGAGTCCTCCGGCAAAGGCGGAGGTCTCTCCTCGGATCCAGACGACGAAGACTATGAAGCCGAAGAGAACGTGCACCCCTGGAAGCTCAAGAGGCTACGCAGAACGATAGAAGTCTATTTACTATCTAAATATCCAGACGACGAAGACGAAGAGCCTGATTGGCAATTAGACGTGGTAACAGTAGAAGTGGATAGGGAGGCGCATGTAGGCCGCGTCCGCATCCTAGAGGACATTGATATCTGCTAGTGTCTCTTATGTATTTGTGCTAAAGTAGCTCAACTACTCGGGGCGTAGTATACCGGTAGTACGCGTGCTTTGGGAGCATGTAGACCGGGTCCGATTCCCGGCGCCCCGACCTTAATAGCTAATATCAAAATATATGCAATCAATTGCCTCTATTTTTCGAACGGGTACTTGGGACTTGAGTAACCCGCAGGTTCTTGCCGTGACGGTAATATTGGCTGCGGCTTTCGTCGCTGTAATCGCCTTGAAGGGTATTGCCCTCTGGAAGGCAGCGCACAAGAATGACAAAGTCTGGTTCGTCGCCTTGCTTATCGTCAACACGATGGGAATCTTAGAAATATTGTATATCTACTACTTCAGCAAGCGGGAGAGGAAGTCAAAGTAGCTTAACTCAACATTCCGTCATGGAATCATTCAGTCGCGAAGAAAGTAATAAAATAGAAATCCCGGAAGAAGACAGGTCTTTGTCAGCCAAAGATCTGATGGAGAAGTATGATATAGGCAAGACTACAGCTTATGAGATAAAACATGGACAGAAGACGCTTGGGAGGGAAGTCGCGGTCCCCATGAAAGATAAACTCATAAAGCGATTGGAACAATTGGGAATATGGCAAGAAATAGATGGGATACCTGTTGTTAATTTGGAAAAATTAAGACGCCTTGCTTTTAGCAAGTATTATACCAAGGGGGTAGAAAAGCTAGGAGAGATGTCCCGCAGCGAATTGTTCGAAAATTTAAGGGGCGAAAAAGTAGTTAATTATGCTGACTTAAAAGAGCTTGATGAAGACGATAATGACATTTCAGATTTGTCACGGCCGCTTTTTTACCTACCGCCGACCATAAAAGATGCGCTAGATCCGGACTATGTTCAGGCGCACTACCCCGATTTTCAATTGGGTCTGTGGGATGTTGGAGGCAACCATAAATGGGATTATCAGATTGTGCTGCCTGACGGAAATAGCATAAGTTTGGCCGAGCTGTTTCTGACAGAAAAAATATTTGGAGAGCTGGCTGCAGAACGCGACAATTCTGGGCGATTGACAATAATCCAGGATGGCGAGAGGATTCCTTTTTCTGCTTATGCCTTTACAAGGAAATACGGCCAGATAGGCGGCACTTCCGGGACTTTCGAAGAATCGCCGTGGCGATTCCTAAGAGACCATTGTCCCAGATTGATTGAAAAAGGACTTTTTAGGCCGGAAGACTTTCGGGTTATGAAAGATATAGCGGGCACAGAGGTAAGTAAAGAGAAAACAGTCGCAAAAAATGGAGTAGCCTACATAAATGGTGCTAAATATATTCTCGGGAGAGAGTTCGCCGGCTGGAAGACTACAATGCTCGAAAAAGGTATGGCCATGCTGTTTAACGAAGATGGAACAGAAGAGTATATAGTGTTGCTCGCAGACGAAGAAGATATAGCTAGGAAAATGATTGAGATGAAAAATGACAGAAGCAGAGTTTCCTTTTCGCTTAAAAAGGGCGAGCAGATATTGCCGACATCAATTTGCCTGCCCGGAGAAACCCCGAAAGAATGCGAAGAAAGAAAGTTCGCAATCGCCAGCCGCAAGAAGGTGAAAGATCTTTCTCTGGAATTATCTGTGCGAACCGGAATAGGTATCCACGACAAATTAAATATGCGTGAACAGATATGGCTCGGCAACACGATAGAAAAAGATTCGGAAATGAAAGAGAAAATCGTTCAAGGTGCGGAAAAATACGGTGTCAATTTTCTAAAAACTTTTCTTACTAATGCGGTCGGCGCTGACGCAACAGAGAGTATAACTTACCTAGCTGAAAAAGTTCCTTCCGCACTAGGGAGCGTGATTTTTGCAAAGACTGCAGAAATTATTAGAGCATCAGATGAGTTCAGTGATTATGTGGCGATTACTTTTGGTCAAGAAATAACACCGGAACAAAAAGATGAATTAGTCAGCTTAATGCTATCCAGATGCAAGGCGCTTCTCGATAATACCGTGAAAAAACTGGAGGGTGTGAAAGAAGGAGAGATAATGCATACCTGCCACGAGGCAATAGAAGAACTCCGCGGTATTAAAAAAGATGTAGTCTTATTCGCTACGGTTTGCAAAGAGGCGAAGAAATCCGGCGATTTGCCCATCAATGAGCTTATTTCATCTCACGTTGAGACGAAGTTGGGAAGCGAACTTAACAATGCAGAACGTGCTCAAATGCGGGATATCTTCGACCGCACGCGCGGACGATATGATAATGAGACCAAAGACGTTCTTTTGCGCGAATTTGATGAAGTTCTGCGAGACGAAAAACAGCGCTTCCACTTGCTTAAAGTGGGCGACAAGGTCGTGGCCTTTGTGCGATTTATGACGCTCGAAAACGGCCACACTTACGTCGGTTCATTTTCTACAGATCCATCCGTGCAGGGATATTCTCTCGGTACCGCATTATTTGATACTATTCTGGATCAAGAGGCGAGACGCGCGCCGGTAGAAGCGATAGTTGCCGTCGACAGCCCAATGCTCGCGCATTATACACTCAAAAATAAATTCGTGACCACCGGCCGGACGTTGCGCGGGAAACAAGAATATTTTACATTACTGCGGGAAGATCAGGCGTCGGTAGAGCAGGAAGAGTTGAAGGCGGCATAATATTCTCTGCCGTCTCCCACGTGTACTCGAAAAGAGCTTTATGCATTTTATAAATGCGCTCGTCCTGAATTATTACGCCGACCAGTTGCTTCTCGTCTAATGTTTGATACGACACCTTGCCGTCGTAGATTTGCATTACTGTCGCAAACGCATATTTACTGGCACTGATAACACGGGCATCGGTGTATTCCGGATTATATCTCGTCTTAGCCGCCTCGCGAATACTGGGCGTATCAAGCGCAATGATTTTCTTTTTAATATTTTTCTTTATGCGCTCGGCCACATAGCGAGAGTTGAACGATGCGAAGTACTTCTCAACCGCTTCGTGGTCGACGTAAGAAAGTATTTCAGTTTTTGAGGTGAGCGAGTCAAAGACCACTTTCTCCATACCCTTCTCGCCCTCATAAAACTGCACGTTCGGCTTGCCGGAGGCTAGATTGAACTGCGAGATGAGAGAGGGGAGAGCGGAATCGAGATTTGTCCTGGCTTGCTCATATTCGAAGCCTCTGGCATCGACGAAGTCGACAAGCTTTTGGGGCGATTCCGGCGTGAAGACCTTTTTGCCCTTTTTCTCTACCTCTTGCACCAACCCCTTGCCTTTAAGGCTATAGAGCAGGGCATACATATTGGGGCGCTTAATCTCGGGGATTTTATGCAATAACTGGCCGATACTGTTCTCTTTACCTCCGAGCAAGGCCTCATAGACCACCGCCTCCTTATCGGATAAGCCTATCTGAACCAGATTCTCTTTGTATATTGCGCCCATAGATGAGGTGAGTCCTCGGGCTGATTAAAGCCGGCGATAAGACGGCAAGCCAGAGGTCTCTCCTCGGCCATACTATCATCTTGACTTTTACTTGTCAATACAGTTTGACACTCTGATAACACAATAAAGCCACTATTTTGGCTAATATCAAGGCTTTATGACGCTAAATGCCATAAACTATCACATAGTATTGACAATCTGGCAAGGCTAGCGTATGATTATGCCAGTTAAAAAATACAGATAGAAGATTGGAGCGGACAGCAAGTCGGACACAATCTTCTCTCTATATAAGATAACCCGCCTCACCGGCGGACAAGGAGGAGAGGGAAGCATTAGGTCTTTACAAAAATCCCGCAAGGGTCATATACGACAGAATGTAACACCGTTCAACTCTGATCCGGACAAGGCGAGGTATGCCAATACCAAAGCCCCGGACGGTCGCCCTAACCGGCAAGTAGGGTTAAGAAAGAGAGAAGCGGAGGCAATGATACATTCAGTATATGCGCTAGCAATGAGTGCGTCGGGACAGAAGGACATCCAACTTCCGTCCCCGACACTCACTGATAGAAGTGAGGAGAGAACCAAACGGCATCGTTAATCCAAAAGAGGAGAGAACTTTTGAGGAGACCTGCCCGCCAAAGCCTGAGCTTCAGGCGATGGCAGGCGGGGAGTAACGAAGAGAATCTGAAGTTGTATGGGTAATAGCATGCAACAGAACGACCGGGTTATTTGACAACAGAATACCCTGCGAGCGAGTAAGTCCGAGGCAAATAGCCAAGGCGTTGTTCGACAGGGAAAGAAGGAGGCTGAACATATGTTCAGCCTCACGACCAAGAACGCAAAATGTTTGCGCGTCCGAGGTCTCTCCTCAGGCCAACCCAAGTCTGCAATAAGCAGACAGGCCAGAGGTGAGACCTCGGACACCGACCTTGTGTTTTTAGTCGTGAGGAAAACGTTCACGGAAGAATGTTCTTATAAATATCCTTTACCCTGAAATTTCCACTTGAAAATTCGAGTGAAAATTTCAGGGCCCAACGTGGTCTTGAATCCAAAGCCGTGCTCCGAGGCATAAATCGGAGGAAAGGACGCATTATGCGTCTCGTCAACCTCACCCCGCACCGGATCAACATTTTAGACCTGGGCGGGAACGCCCAGGTCGGGTCCATCGACCCGTCCGGGCAGGTTGCCCGGACCGCCGCCACCTTCGTGGCGGACAAGGAGGTGGCAGGCTTCCCCACCTGCCGTGCCTCCTACGGGGAGGTGACTGGCCTCCCGGCCCCCGAGGAGGGGGTGGGTTACGTGGTGAGCGGCCTGGTGGCCGCTCACCCGACAGTCGCCGGGCGGGGCGACGTGTTCGCCCCGGGCGACTTGGTCAGGGGCGCCGACGGCCAGCCCGTCGGCTGCAAGGGGCTGAAGCGGGCCTAACCCCCGCAAACTTAAATAGTTTTTCTTTCGGCATCGTTTCTTTTTTCGGAAAAAAGAAACGAGCACAAAAAAGGTCCCCTGCACGGGGACAAGCACTCACGAGGGGAGCGAAATACTGCACAGTATCCTCGCTCCTCCTCCTGATTCTCATCGCAAGTAAAACTTGTGGTGAGAACAAGGAAGAATTAGAATAATAAATAACAAATATATGAAACCAGAAAATTTATTCGATAAAAGGATATTGGACTATCAAGTCAAATTGGCCATCGCCACGACCAAGGAGGTCGTGGCCAGTTACTGGGAGAAGACCTGCGCCCAACGCGCAGGAAACTCCCCGGCCGCTGCCGGGTCGATCTACCCCGGCAAGTCGGCGGCCTGCCCCAGCATCCAAAGTCCCGGATATGCAGGCGTCTGATTGGGCACAATTAGAATTTTGATACGGCACACATATCATAATTCGCACGAACCCTTCCGCTTTCCGCAAAAAAGCTGAAGGGCTTCTGAATTTACACACGAATCAAAATTATTTTTTCGCGATTAAATTCAGGAGCAACGTGCTCTTGGAAAGGATGGGTACTATGAATCCCATCGACGTGAACGATCCGCTGGCGCGCAAACGCGCCGAAAGGCGGATCCCGAGGAGGTATGAGGGGTTGCTCCGGCAGCTCTTCATCCTCCTCACGGCCAGGACGTCGGCGCTCCTGGCCGCTGACCCGGGGCGAGGGTATCTAGACCTCGCCCACCCTGGGTGGCAGTCCCGGTATTACTACCGGGACTGCCGCCGGGTCGACAGCCGGTTCCAGCGGATTCTGAACCCCCAAACGGGGGAGCAGGAGCCGCTGGAGGTCCAGGGCGGCGCCCTCGTGGATTACCTCCGCGAGGCGCGCCGCCTGGAGGCAGAGGCACGGGTGTGGGGCATTGCCCTGCCCCCGCGCTTCACCGCCGAACAGGCGGTAGCCATTCGGGAAGGCGAAGCGCTCCGGCGCCGCGTCTTCCGGATCGAGGAGCGGATCCGGGGGTTGGAGCAGAAGCTCAACCCCGCGGCCATCCTCTTTGACGGGGACGTCTGGGTGCTCTACCGACTCACCCAGGAGCCCGCAAGGGTCGACTGGGTGAACGGTAGGGCAGAGGTGCTCGTTCGCCTCGCAAAGGCGGAGGAGTACCTCGACTACCTCGTGAGGATGACCACCCCCACGAGGTAGGGCCGCAACGTCCGATCGTTTTTTACTTTTCTTTTCGCGATCGAAAAAAGAAAGGCGTTCAGAGCCCCGGACACGTTAGTTCCGAAAAAATGGCATCTTCACGAAAGGAGGTGAATGATGAAGAAAATCGAAGAGCTCTTGGGCGAGGTGGCCGAAGCAACGGCCGCGCTCAAGAGCTTCGAGGCTACGCACGCCGAGGTGTTCAAGACCTTGGCGGCGCTCAAGCTCGCGCTGTCTCTGAAGACGGCCGAGCTCAAGAAGAGCGTCAGCACCTACTTCCGCTGTTCGGAAGAGGATTGCCGACGTGCTTTCGAGCGCGCGAGCCTCGAGGAGGTGGAGCTTCCTGCTCACGTCCTCGACCACGTCGAAACCGCTGATGAAAAAGCGGCAGGCGGCAGGTCGAGCGGGCAGAAGCTCCCCACCGGCTGGTCTCATGACAGCCCGAGCTGTGGGTGCGGGTCGGAGTATGGCAATATTTATTGCCCCGACCACCACCTCACAGGCTACCAGGGCAAGTGCGCGATGTGCGCACGTTGAGACCTGGCTGGTGAGCCCCCTTCGTTCCCGGAGGTGAGTGGGGAACTCCGCAGTAATGCGCGAGCGAGACCACAGGGAAATGCGGTAGCCATCCGCATGGGCGAGTGCCTACACAAAACCGCTTAACGCTCCGGCGTGGTAGGAGCAAATGGTAGGCAAGGACTCACCTCCCGCTTGGAGGAGAGACCTTGCCTGCAGAAATGGAGGTTTATGCTTCTAAAGTTTTTGTCGTTTTGATTTATAAACGGCCAGGGACGCAAGAACCTGCCTCTCGCACAGAGGAAGACCTTGCCGCCGGCGAGCTGGCGGAAATCCAGCTCATCAGGGTGTCCAGCAAGATTGCACAATCTTGCTGGACACCCTCACTAATAAGTTCGTAACCGAAAGATTGCGGGTTTATTAGTGAGCAATCACTGCGGTGCCGAGACTCCGCGCCCGACTTGACTCGCCATGACGGCGGTCAGGGCAAAAATCGGCAGAAAGGAGGTGAATCGAGATGTCGACAGACTACGATATAGAAATTGAATGGTGGACAGACGTCCACCACTCAATTTCGGAAGCTCAGGCCGAAAAGCTGAGTGAGGTTCTCTCCCGATATAAAGTCGGAGAGAACGGCGTAGGAATGTCCTCTGGTTCGAAGCTGGAGGATGTTCGACGTCTGACCCGGGAGTTGTACGATGTCCTGGGTCAGGCGTTCTCTTTTGAGCTGGGTTATGCGACCCAGCGGGGTAACCCTGAAGGGGGTTACTCTTACGAAGTTCACGTCCAAAAGGACGGGACCTTCGTGGCAAAAGAGCGAGAATAAACTCGCCTTTCCTTGGCGAGTCCGGCGACAAACTCACGGAAAGTGAGCAGTCGTCGAAGTGCCGAATCGTAATTAAAAACGGTTTGGTGGCCGAAAGGCCCCGGGAAACCCTTCTCATCTTGAGGCGTGCATGGGTAATGCATATTCAAGAGAGCGTTTAGACCAGAGCACACGTTAGTTGCTCGAGAGTTTACTGAAACTTCTTAAAATTCAGTTAATTGTTTTACGTTGATTTACCAATGCGCGACACGCGCGAGAAAATCAACCGGAGGCACCACGTTACGGGGCACTCGGGCGAGTACGAAGACCGCACATCTTCTGCTCGCCCCCATTTTTGAGTTCACGACATTCTGTCGCGGGTTCAAAATGAAGTTTCTATGCATGGGCGGGTCTTGGATAAAGAAAGCGCTCCTCAAGGTTGAACCTTAGGGATTCAAAAGGTTCAACCTTTTCCCGCGCTCACCTTTCCACGACGCGCCTTTTCACGAGAGAAGGAATTTATCCCGACCGGTACTGCCGAGTCGGGGCTCTCTCCTCGCCCTGCCGTTTACCAACGGAGGTTGCGGTGGGGTTTACTTTCCTTCTCTCATGAAAGAATATGTCTCGTTCGCGCCAAAAGAAGCTCGGCGTCGCACTCCCAGACGCCGAGCTTCGGGTGCGCTCTGTGGACAGAAAGCTTCTCTTTTTGCTTCTAAACGCGGTACAATAGGGGTGTCTTATGGGTGATCTGACTTTATTACAATATCTTACTCTTTCGCCGGCTATCGCTTACTTTATTGTGGGTGTGGGGATGTTTGTAGAGGGCGATATCGTGCTCTTTACCGCTGCCTTTGTGGCAAGCTTGGGCTATCTCGATCTCGGCAACTTGGCGATGACCGTCTTCATCTGCATGCTCTTCGGCGATGCGGTGTGGTACTCATTCGGCAAGGGGATTCGCAACGCGACCGGCAACAGGCTTAATAAATGGGTGAGCAAGGTGACCCACCCTTTTGATAATCATATTAAAGAGCGTCCTTTTCATACTATTTTCTTCTCTAAATTCGCTTACGGCTTTCACCATGCGATTCTCCTCCGCGCCGGATCGCTCAAGATACCATATCCGGAATTGCTCCGTGCCGATATCATCGCCACCTTCGTCTGGATGCTGATCGTGGGTGGATTAGGCTACGGTGCCGGCTCGTGGCTACCTGATGGCGAGCAGTATCTGCGCAATGCGGGCTATATTTTCCTCATCGCTATCTTCGCCTTTGTGTTTATCGAACAGCTTATCGTTCGACAGACGAAGAAAAGATTGTAAGACCACCTCACCCTAGCCCTCCCCGAAGGGGAGGGAACGAATTTCTTAACCCCTCTCTTTCGGAGAGGGGGAGGGGTGAGGTTGATTGTTCTGCGGTCGTGTGCTGGACTGTCATTTTGTGAGTAACTTCCTTGCGTATTTATTTTTAGGCGCGTACAATTCACAATCATGTTGCGACAAGATGTAGAAAAATTAATCGGAGGCAGCCCGCTTTCGGAAAACTACAAGAAATTGTGGATGGAGGCGCTCGATTTCTTGAATCAGAGCGAGCTAGAACTCATGAAAGACGTGCTGACCAAGCTCCCGTATTCCGATGTGGTTGAATTTTCACAGCTTTTGGAGAAAAAGGTGGCGCAGTATCAGGCCGAGGAGGACAAAGAGTGGGAGAAGCTTATACAAGACAATAAAAACTAATTATTAAAGCATACGTATGGCACAAGAACACATGCAAGAGGGCTTGGTGAACTCTGAAAATGAGGTTCTAAAACAGCGCATGCTGGAGATGATAGAAGGCATTGCGCATAAGCTTGTCCGCAAGCGTTCTGTCGAGGTTGCGTAGCTGATTTTCGCGCGTTAGAATAAACATAAGACATTAAAAAACCGTTCCGGCACTTTGCCGGAACGGTTTTTTGTCGTTCAAGTATTGATTATCTAGAACTTACCCTGTGAACCGGAGGCCGGATTGAACATCTTGTCGATGGCGGTGTCTTGGCCCTTTACGTGCGACATTTCTTCCATAATATCATTCTGGAGCGATTCGCCATCTGACAAGGCATCGAAGATCTCTTCTGGCTCCGCCTTGGAATCTATCTTGGATTTAATATCGGCGACGAAATTCTTGGCTTCCACAACAAGCTCATTAAGCTTGCTGACGTCGCGAAGCTCGCCGGTCTCCGGATCTTTTTGCTTCGCCAATCTTTTCACCTCCTTCTCGAACGAAGCGATATCCTTAGATATGCGAGTATAAATTCTGCCAACATTACCCATACTCTCGAGTATTCTGAACTGGTCACGCAAATCATCGGAAGCTTCGAAGACGCTATCGCGGAGGGAATCCATGGCATCCTCGATATTCCCCGCAGAGGCCTGTGCCTTGGCGTCGGCTATACTCTTTTCTATTTCCGCTAAGCTCGTCTCCACTCTGGCCACTATCGAGCTCACGTCGATTTTTGACTTAAGCGCCTGTTTCTTGGAGCGTTCGAATTCCTTCTTCATCATGGCGAGCTGTTTGGTCGCTTGCTTCTCTATTCTTGGCCACTCGCCGAGCATCTGTAATTGAGGGAACACATCTTGCAGATCCTGCATTTTATCTTGAACATCAGACATTGCATCACTCGGATCCGAATCTTCATTAGAAGAACTCTCCTTTGCTGAAGCAATAAGAACTTTAACTTCCGATATTGTCTGCTCGATGTTGGCAGGGATGGAGACATTCTTCGCTTTTAGGCTCTTTATTTTGGTCTCCATCTGTTTGATCATCTGCTCCGGGCCTTTGAAGGCTTGTGCCATATTGGGTTTAGGTCGATTTGGCTGCATCTGTCGTTCATTTCCTCCTTGTCCTCCTTGCCCGCCTTGATTATTAAATTGTTCACCGGGGAATCCTTGATTCCCGGACCTGTCATCGAAGCCACCTTGAGGCATCATCGGCTGTCTCGGCTGGGAAGGTTGAAAAGATTGATCTGGTTGCATTGGTTGGAACTGTTGTGTTCCTTGGAATGGCTGTTGCATTTGGAAGTTTTGCCCGCCGTCGGGAGAGTTCGGCATAAAGGCGCCACCATCTGTTGAATCCCTAGGAGGCAAGGGCTCATTCATCGGCGGGGGGAGCGTACCGTCTGTGGGCGGCGGCATTAAAGGCTGTGATACTTGTGCTGTGAATGGCGCGCTGGCCGCTACGGTTAACCCCGCTAGCCACTTACTGAATCCTTCAATCATATTTTTCTATTAAGTTGATAAGTAAATACAGTGTACTATACTAGCCACATGAGCTCCAAATCAGTTGCCCACATGTTGTTACCGATTACCTATGAAGAGGTGTGGCTCCGCGGGGAGTCGTGTATTGAGAAGGGGTCTGTTCGCTTGCGTGAATATTCTGATACCAAGGCTGATGGTCTAGCTCTCGGCTCCAAGCCTTATAAAGTTAAATTGCAATTCGTCGCCGGCAAGCTGATGCACCTTTGTGATTGCCCGTATGTGGGTGGGGAAGTGTGCAAGCATATGGTGGCGCTCGCCCTGCTCTGGGATAGCTCCCGCCTCACTGGCGGACCTCCTAGTCGGCGGGAAGTCGAGGAGAACGCTATCACTCCGCCCCTAGTTTCATACGCGAATATTCAAGCGCAATATAAAAAGCCACTAACCGCTGATCTGGATGTTGTAAGAATAGCAGCATCCGAGTCCGGCTCGCGCTCCCATGCGCACACCAGATTCCCCAACCTGCCTCCCTTGGAGACTAAGGAACGGATACCGGTGACAAAAGATGAAATAGAAAAAGCATTCAGAGAGATCGTGCGCTGGACGAAGCGCAAATCATACGATAGATACTATTGCGCGGGGGAGATGGCGGCGGCATTCTGCGAGATTATCCGTATTGTGCGCCTGCGCGGGCCGATAACGAGAGCGCCTGAATTGGCACAAATTTTAGTAGCGGCACAAAAATTTGAACACAGACTCATAGATGAACTTATTGATAACAAAGATGGGCTGGAAGTATTTACCTCCGCGCACATAGACGACCTGGCGGCGTATGTTACACGAAAATCGACAGCCCTCTCCGGTAATGAACAATCAGAAGTAGAAAAACTACTTTTCATCTTCGATAACGAACGTGACGAGAGATAGAATTTCGTAGTATAATATTCCGATGGAAAAATCGGATAAAAATAAAAAGCCGACAGCAACCGTCCGGCAGGTTTTGAGCCGATACTGGCGCGCGACGATGCGACGCAAATGGTGGGCTCTGGGTATAGTCACCGCTTCAACAATAGCGTACATCGTGAACCTCGTAATAGTGCTGTATTACAAGGAGTTTGTTGATTTGCTAACTAAATCGGTATCGGAACCGAATCTTGTCGGACAGCTCATGGCTATCGTGTTCACTATATTGGGGCTAAACCTTATTTCTTGGCTCGGTTGGCGCACAGCGACCTTTCTCCAAGTATATTTCCAATCCGGGGTCATGCGCGACTTGCGTAATGAAGCCTTCGAGTATTTAATGCACCACTCTTACGGATTTTTCTCAGACAACTTTGCCGGGTCGTTGGTACAGAGAGTTAACCGTTATGCCAACTCTTACGACAACGTAGGCGACCGCATAGTTTGGGATTTCCTGTCTCTCTTTATCCAGATAGTCGGCACGCTTACCGGTATCTGGTACTTCAACACGGTGCTCGCCTCGGTGGTCGGTATAGGTGTTCTCGCCATAATGCTGATGCAACTCTCGGCGTCATTCTTAAAAATAAAATACGATACCGAGAAATCAGCAAAAGATTCGGAGGTCACAGCATCGCTCGCCGACGCTATCACCAACCATACTACTATCCAGAGCTTCTCCGGTTCGTTGTTCGAGCTCGGTTTGTTTAAGAAAATCAATCAGTCTTGGTGCAATATTTCACGTTTTACTTGGAACATCGACTCTGTTATTGAGGCCGTACAATCAGGGCTGATTCTTATTATAGAATTCTTCCTTTTCTACTATGGCATCAAATATTGGCAGACCGGCTCTATTACGATCGGCACATTTATTCTGGCCCAAACATATTTCCAGCGCGTAACCAATAACACCTGGAATTTCGGCCGAGCTATCCGTGCGACGTATCACTCTATCGCCGATGCTCAAGAAATGGTGGGGATACTCAACACACCGCATGAGATAAAAGACGCACCTCACGCGAAAGGTCTCAAAGTACATGAAGGTAAAATAGAGTTTAATGACACCGTCTTCTTTTATCACGAGAATCGATCGGTGCTCGACCATATTAATATCACCATAAAGCCCGGGGAGAGGGTGGCACTCGTCGGGCCTTCAGGAGCGGGGAAGTCTACTCTCGTTAAATTACTCTTTAGATTCTACAACGTCACAAGCGGAGAAATTTTGATAGACGGACAGAATATCGAGAAAGTGACTCAAGACAGTCTGCGCAACGCGGTGAGCCTCGTGCCGCAAGACCCGATACTCTTCCACCGCACACTTATGGAGAATATCAGATACGGCAAGCAGAATGCGACCGATGAGGAAGTTTATGAAGCGGCCAAGATGGCGCATTGCCACGAATTTATTTCGGCATTACCAGACGGTTATGACACCTTTGTGGGTGAGCGCGGTATCAAGCTCTCTGGTGGGGAGCGCCAGCGCGTGGCTATCGCCCGAGCGATGTTGAAGAACGCACCGATACTCGTGCTTGATGAAGCGACGTCATCACTAGACTCACATTCTGAAATGCTCATTCAAGACGCACTAGATAAACTAATGAAGGGCCACACGACGATAGTGATAGCTCACCGCCTCTCCACCATCCGAAAAATGGACAGAATAATCGTGATGGACGATGGTAAAATAGTAGAAGACGGCACGCATGAGTCACTCACTCGCAAACGCCAAGGCTTGTATAAGAAACTCTGGAAGCTCCAAGCCGGCGGATTTATTCCGGATGAGGTGGAAGAGGAGAAAAAATAACATGCTCAAGCTTATTCCCACGGAAAGAATTGTTAGAACTATCTTTGTACTTCGTGGCCATAAAGTAATGCTTGATCGTGACTTAGCGGCATTGTATGGAGTGGAAATACGAGCTCTCACTCAAGCGGTTAAACGAAATTCTGAGAGATTTCCCGCAGATTTTATGTTTCAGATATCGAAGTTTGAGGACGAACGTCTAAGATCACAAATTGTGACCTTAAAGAAAGGGCAAGGCCAGCACAGAAAATACCTGCCCTATGCATTCACCGAGCAAGGAGTTGCCATGCTATCCTCGGTGCTCAAAAGCAAGAGGGCCGTGCAAGTTAACATCCAGATCATTCGCACGTTCACCCAGCTTCGCGAAATGCTCATGAGCTATCGCGAGCTGAAAGAAAAGATCGAAGCGATGGAGGCCAAATATGACAAAAACTTCCGCGTTGTGTTCGAAGCGCTCAAGCGTTTTCTGGAAGAAGAGGAGAGCCCAAAACCGCAGATTGGGTTTCGGCATTAATCCTGGTCGGGCTGCCGGGAATCGAACCCGGTCTTTACGAACCCGAATCGCACGTACTACCGGTATACTACAGCCCGTAATATATCTTCAGAATACTATCATAAAACACTGCTTTGTGCTATATTCTTGGCATTAAGATTAACTATAATATTATGTCGAACAACATCAAAAATTGGTTTGGTATCTCCGCTATTGTCGCGGTACTGGCGCTTGCCTATGGGCTCGTCAGCTTCGCCGGGACATTCCGTTATATTGCGCCGGCGATGAATTCCGTCAGCGTGAGCGGCGAGGGTAAAGTGGTGGCCATACCCGATATTGCGCAGTTCTCATATTCTGTAATAAACGAAGGCGGTAAAGATATCGCCAAACTCCAGAAGGACAATACCGATAAAGGCAATAAGATAATCGCGTTCTTGAAGACCAATGATGTCGAGGCTAAGGATATCAAGACCGATTCGTATAATATCTCGCCGCGATACACGACCTATAATTGTTACCGCACTGTTGACAGTTCGGGCGCCGTCAAGCCCTGCCCACCTTCTGAAATTACCGGCTATACAGTATCGCAGTCAGTATCGGTTAAGGTGCGCGATTTCAGTAAGATCAGCGACCTACTCGGAGGCGTGGCTAATCTGGGCGCCAACAATGTTTCCGGTCTCTCCTTTACCGTAGAGGACCCCGATGCGCTTAAGACCGTTGCCCGTGATGAGGCCATCGAGAAAGCCCGCGTCAAAGCGCAGGCCATGGCTAAGGCCGGCGGATTCTCACTCGGCCGATTGCTTGGCGTGGATGAAGGCGGCGGCAGATCGTATTATGATTACGCGCCGATGATGAGCAAGGCGGAAGTTGGCTTTGGCGGTGCGTCTGCTCCGTCACCGACTATCGAGGCGGGTTCGCAGGACATCGTCGTGGACGTAACGTTACGCTACGAGATACGATAAATTAAAAACAAAAAACCGCTCAAATCATGAGCGGTTTTTTGTTTTCGTTCGGGCTGCCGGGAATCGAACCCGGTCTACATCCACCCCATGGACGCGTACTACCGGTATACTACAGCCCGCAAAAAGTATGCTACACTGTAACACATTATGAATGAAGAGGCGATATCACCGGAAATAGATAAGTCGGATTGGAATGAAAAAATAAGCAAGCTGAACAAGCGAGTTAATTGGCTGATGGGGTCGTTCGATGCAGATGAAGTAACGCCTATGATCGTGGAATTATGCGACAAGGCGATTGATTTTGTCGTGCAAAATTTACTAGGCGGGAGAAGTTTGCCGGATGAAGAATTGAGGAAAAAAGCCCTTTCCTACCTTGTGAATAACGTCGCCTCATATCACATAATAATAAAAAGCACTCCTGCAAAGAAAGACAGTATGGAAAAAGTCGAATTTATCGATTTGCCGGTACTAGACCTTGAAGGAGATTTAATACAGAAGGGAATTGACGAAATAAAGAGGAAACTCGAGGAAAAACACCCTTTAAAATAACTGTGTTATAATAGGCAAACGTATGCCTATTTTCGACCTTAAGTCCAAACATGCCCCGGCAGGCGACCAGCCTAAGGCCATAAATAAGCTTGTGGCTGGCTTAGACGCGGGTATGGCCAAGCAGACCTTGCTCGGCGTGACCGGTAGTGGCAAGACGTTCACAATGGCTAATGTTATCGCACAGGCGAGGAAGCCGACCTTGGTTATTGCGCACAATAAGACTCTCGCCGCTCAGCTCTGTAACGAATTTCGAGAATTATTCCCTAATAACGCCGTGCATTACTTTGTCTCCTATTACGACTACTACCAGCCCGAGGCTTATATGCCCATCACTGACACTTATATAGAGAAAGAAGCGATGATTAACGAGGAGATAGACCGTTTGCGTCACGCGGCGACGATGTCGTTACTTACGCGTAAAGATACGATAATAGTGGCGTCGGTATCATGCATCTACGGCCTCGGTGCGCCGGAGCGCTATCGCGAGAATATTTTATTCTTTAATGTTGGGTTAGCGATAGAGCGCGCAAGTTTAGTAAAAAAACTGATTAATCTCCAATTCAAGCGCACGACAGCAGACCTAACGCGCGGGACATTCCGCCTCCGTGGTGACCAATGGGAGATAATGCCGGCGAATGAGGAGGTTATTTATAACTTGCGCGTCCAGAACGGTTATATTTCTGAAATATTGGCGATTAACCCCGTGGAAGGCGTGACCAAATCAACACCGAGTGTTGATACTGTGGCTATAGCGCCGGCTAAGCATTTCATTACAGAAGGTGTTGACCGTGAGCGTGCGATTAAAGCTATACAGGCAGAACTCAAAACCCAGCTCGCAAAGTTTGAAAAAGAAGGGAAACTTCTCGAAGCAGAACGTATCGAACGTCGCACCAAGTTTGACCTCGCGATGATCCGTGAAGTGGGATATTGCAGTGGTATCGAGAATTATTCGATGCATCTGTCTGGTAGGCAACCAGGCGACTCACCTGACTCCTTACTCTCGTACTTTCCCCAAGTTGATGAGGTGAGTCCTCCGACGACCCAAGCCGCCAATCGGGCGGCAGGAGGAGGTCTCTCCTCGTCAACTTCACGAGGGAATGGCCTCGCTCCGTTTCCCGACTTCCTCACTATTATCGACGAGTCGCATATCACACTGCCCCAGATACGCGGGATGTACTTTGGCGATCAGGCGCGCAAAAAGACATTGATTGAGTACGGCTTCAGACTTCCTTCTGCCGCCGAGAATCGGCCTTTGCGCTATGAAGAATTTGAGGCGAAGATCGGCCAAGTGGTATATACCTCGGCTACGCCGGGCGAAGAAGAGCTGAAGGAAAGCGCGCAGGTCGCGGAACAAATTATTCGACCGACTGGGCTGGTTGACCCCGAAATTATTTTGTCTCCGGCGCGCGGACAAATCGAGGACTTAAAGAAAAGACTTGATCCGGTTATTCTGAAAAAAGAGAGAATAATGATAACGACCTTAACCAAGAAGATGGCGGAGGACTTGAGCGCCTACTTGGAAGAGAAGAAATATAAAGCGGCCTATCTGCATAGCGATGTAAAAACTTTTGATAGAATAAAAATACTTACAGAATTCCGGAAAGGGAAGTATGACGTGCTGGTGGGCGTAAACTTACTTCGCGAGGGTCTCGACCTGCCGGAAGTTTCTCTCGTCGCGATACTCGATGCCGACAAAGAAGGATTCTTGCGAAGCGAAACATCGCTCATTCAGACTATCGGCCGTGCGGCGCGCAATGTGTCGGGGCAAGTCATTCTCTACGGCGACATTATGACCGGCTCGATGCAGAAGGCGCTCGACGTGACCAACAAGCGCCGTACCTTACAGCTCGCATATAACAAAGAGCATGGCATCACGCCCAAGACTATTATCAAAGAGATAAAAGATATCTTGCCGGAAGAGGTTTTGAATCTGGAATTAAAGCCAGTACCAAAAACAACCAGAGCGTTAGAGAAATTAATTAAAGAAAAAGAAAGAGAGATGAAAGAAGCGGCCAAACAACTAGACTTTGAACTCGCCGCGCTCCTGCGCGATGAAGTAAAGACGCTCACGAAAGATCTGCATGAACTGGGGAAGGAGGCGGAGAAAGATAAAAAAGTTTAGCTGACTTCCTGCTGGTAACAAGATTCGCAATATACGATCTCGGGTTTATCAGGTGCATATGAAGTTTCAAATTCGTTAATACATCCCGGTTTCATGCATGACCGTTTCCAGAGTTTGAGCGGGACGGTTTTCTGTAATCGGGCAAAATGGCGGCAGTTGGGGCAGAGACGAGGAAGCGGTAACCCCATTTTACGATACAACTCTAATTCTGCCGGAATTATTCTAAATGCTGTGGCGCACATTTCGTTGCAGTCTTTGTCCTTGTGCGCACACATGATGACCTCTTTGATTATCGTATCCGGAACATCTTTGATATCGTTCGGCAGATCATTCGAACCTTTGGTTATCGCGTATTTCTTGGCATCGGATTCTTTCCACCGGTAACCTCTTGCCAAAACCTCGTCTTTTGAGAGTGGGTAATATTCTTGTGCGAGCGTTTCATTGTAGGCAAAAGGTGAAAGAGCGGTGGGGAAAAATTCGCCATATTCACCTGTGCTCTTCATATGCTCAATAATTTTCGGTACGAGCGCCTCGTAGTCTTCTTTCGAATACTGCTTATTGAGAATACAGTATTTCTTGTCGCGCAGCCCTGCGCATCCGAATAGGTCGGATGAGGTATAGCAAGCATCGGAATAGGACACATCGTGTATGCTGTACGTAATATTGGTGCAGAACTTGGAACGAGTAGCACCGTAGCCGATGTTCAAATTTTCATACACCATTTCGGCCTCGATGACAAATGATGAGTCATACGCGTCGGTGATATGATGGCCACGGTAGCAATACTTCACGTGCTCGCCGTCGGAGGCGATGTAAAAACTGTCCTTTACATTATGGGAATTAGAAATAGAATTGCCGGTACAGTCGTTACTCTTTAGTATCTTGGCAAACCTGTGTATGGATGACCGTTTCACCTTTTCAAATTCCTCAATGAGCGACAGCAGCATCGTGTAGCTATTCATCTGTATCTGCGCCATTTTCTCCCGGTAGTCTGCCTCGGAACATTGTTCATTACGGAACACGAAGCGGCGGTTACGCAGGTTACCCGACATGAAACAGTCCGAACAATTGCGCGAGTCAAAGAGAAAGTGAGAATTAACGCAATCGGATGAATCAGAGAGAAACGAATTCGAATTAACATTCGAGGAGTCTACGCATTCATACGCATGATTACCTTTTGAGACATGCAGGCAATCGCCACACCAGAAGCTTGCATCCATCCCTCGAGAATAGAATATGTCTTCACAGTTCAGCGTTGAGGTGCACAGGTAACAATTTTTGCAATTCCAAACATTGGTGGAATAGTCCGAGTTCACGTTGTTTTGTCCGAAAAGGTTCACCTTCGGAACTTGATTGTAAAGTTCCATGAACTGAGAAAAAAATGGTTTTGAAAAATCATAATCCCGACCATAGTCACTGCTATCCCACTTGTCCGACCACCAGCAATCTCGGCAATATACGGGAAAAGGATTTGTTTCCGAGTAAATCGCAACTACCGGCTTCTTGCAAATACCGCAAGGTCTGCGCGTCAATGACCGCTCGTTCCTCCAACTGAATCGCCGTATTATCCTGCACTCAGGGCAGAAAGTCGGTGCCGGGACCTGCATTTTTTCATAAAATGCAAAGTCTTCGGGTTCGATGGCAAAATTATTTTTGCAATTCTGACACTGTTTAGTTTCTTTATTCATACCGCTAGTATTATATATTATGTATATTATGTAAATAGCTGTAAACAATGATGCTTGAATATATACTTGTAAAATATAGCTATTATCGGTAATATTAAAAGTGTAGTAATATTTTGACACTATTAAACCATGACTTATCACGAACAAACCAGGGCATTGAAGAATCTAGGGTTGGGCGAGCAAGAGGCACAGGCCTATTTGGCCCTTCTTAAACTCGGTGCCTCGCAGGCGTCGGCGGTGGCCAAAGAGATCGGCCTAAGGCGCACGACAATCTACCCTATCTTGCAGGGATTAGCAGAAAAAGGTGTGGTTAATGTCTATTTTAAGAATGGGAAGCGAAATTATGCCGCCCAACGGCCGGAGTGGTTGGCGCGTGCTTTTTCCAGGAAGCTGAATCTATTCGAGACTCTTATTCCAACCTTGCCGACTCAGGAAAAAATTAAAACCGAGAAGCTGGGAATCAGATACCTGGAAGGGAAGAAGGAGATTACAGCTTTCTACGAATCACTTTTGGATGAATATGAGACAAAATCGAAAAA
The DNA here is from genome assembly GCA_041660505.1 of Candidatus Paceibacterota bacterium. Taxonomy (NCBI): domain Bacteria; kingdom Bacillati; phylum Minisyncoccota; species Minisyncoccota bacterium. The sequence goes on along the minus strand of JBAZWG010000001.1, from coordinate 391,655 downwards.
AGATCGCTGGTATCGGATTATTTCCTCGATGACATGGGAATCAATCGACCCAGATTTTTTTCTTAAGTTTCGTTATGAGCGCAGTGCGCGGGGAATCAGTACGAAATTGTTACTGACTGCCGACTCACGTAGCGGTGACCCTGCCGACCCGCAACTATTGCGCGAATCACGCTACCTGCCGGAAGGATATCAATTCCAAGATAGTTTGGACATCCATGATGATAAAGTGCTGGTTTTGAGCCATACAAATCCTGTAGCTATTATTATTGCTATTCCGGAAATAGTCACTGCCTTTAAGGTTATCTTCGACATTCTTTGGGGTCTTACTCCAGAATAGCAAGAAACGCGTAGCCCCCTGCCGACGACATACCTGGCTCTCTAGTTCAGGCTGTAATCGGACAGGGGGCTATTTTCAATTCATTCGCGCCGGGGGTTGAGTTGCTCGAAAATGAACCAAATCGGAATCCAGAGTGCGACACCAATGAGGCTGTCGCTTATCCGGAAAAATTGAGACAACTCGTCGTAGGCTCTCGCCAGATGGTCGCCCTGAAGCAGCGGTATCGCTGTCGCGGCAAGTGCGTATGCCACGATTGCCAGTGTGCCGCCGAGGGTGATGGCCGTCAGCGCACAAACTCCGGTTAGAGTTGCCCTCATCAGAACCGTCCTTTTTGGTCGAAAAACGTGAATGAATAGATCTGTAATTAGTTGATAGTACAAGCCAAGGACGCTTTAGTCAACGGTTATTGTGTGGTATACTGTCTGGCGTGAATATACCCCTAGGGATCTAAAACAGGGGCTGTTTTTAGTTAAAAAGTAGAAAGTTTTAAAGTTAAAAGTATATGCAAGACAAAATCATAATTAAAGGCGCGCGGGAGCATAATCTCAAGAATGTGAATTTAGAGATACCGCGTGGGAAGATGACCGTTTTTACCGGCCTTTCGGGCTCGGGTAAGTCTTCTCTCGCCTTCGACACCATATTTGCCGAGGGCCAGCGCCGATATATCGAGTCTCTTTCTGCTTATGCGCGGCAATTCTTGGGGAAATTAGATAAGCCGGACGTTGATGAGATAGATGGACTCTCGCCGTCTATTTCTATTGATCAGAAGAGCCATTCGCACAATCCACGTTCCACAGTGGCGACGACAACAGAAATTTACGACTATCTGCGCGTCTTGTTCGCACGTGCGGGTACGCCATTCTGCCCAACCTGTGGTCGGGAGATTAAAAAGCTTACAAACGAGCAAATCGTGGATGCGATTATCGAATTTTCTCATGTCCGAGGCGAGACCTCGGACAACTCAAAAACGCTCAAGCAACTCGTAAAAAATTCTTACGATTCGATAAAGATTATGGCTCCGGCGGTGCGCGGGCGCAAGGGGGAGTACTATCAGATGCTCTACGATTTCCTAAATGCTGGCTTTCGTGAGGTGCGCGTTGATGGCGAGTGGTATTCGCTTAAAGAACGGATTAATTTGTCTCGTTACAAAGCGCACACGATAGAGCTTGTGGTAGACGAAATCCCGACCATGAGTGATTTTAGTAATAAAGAAAACAGACTTAGATTATCTGAGGCGGTTGAGTCTGCTTTGAAATATGGAAATGAACTGGTAAACATAGTAACGGGAAAGACCGAGTTACTTTTGTCGTCAAAGTTCACCTGCCCGGAAGATAATTTTACTTTTCCCGAGATTGAGCCACGCCTCTTTTCTTTCAATAGTCCATACGGCGCTTGTGATGTCTGCCACGGTTTGGGGACCAAAGATGTTTGGAGCGATGAGGTGTGCCCCAAGTGTCACGGCAAGCGCCTGCGCGAAGAGGCACTGAATGTTTTGATAAAAGAAAAAAATATTGTGAGCATTTCTGAAATGTCTATTAATACGGCTTTTACTTTTTTCTCTGGCATGAAGGGTACGCAGATTACAGAAGTCCCGATAAAAGAAATCAAGAATAGACTTAAATTTATGATAGACGTCGGGTTGGAATATTTGACGCTCGATAGAAAATCCGGCAGTTTATCCGGTGGGGAAGCGCAGAGAATAAGACTTGCTTCACAAGTCGGCTCGCGATTAACCGGCACTTTATACGTGCTTGATGAGCCGACCATAGGTTTGCACCAGCGCGATAATGCGAAGCTTATTAAAACATTGCACGACCTGCGCGATCTTGGCAACACTATTATTGTTGTCGAGCATGACGAAGATACAATTTGGTCGTCTGACCATTTAGTCGACTTTGGCCCAGCGGCCGGCATCCACGGTGGGAGGATAATTGCCGAAGGCCCGATGCCAGACTTGATAGATGATAAAAAGCAAACTTCGCCCACACTTAAATATTTGCGCGGAGAGATGAAGATAGAAGTGCCCAAGCGCCGTGATATCAAACAAGGTCACGCATATTTAAAAATTAGAGGAGCCAAGGCGAATAATTTAAAGAATTTAAATGTAGACATACCGTTAAGACGTATCACGGCAGTGACTGGCGTCTCCGGCTCGGGCAAGTCATCGCTTGTATACGATGTGCTGTATAAAATGATGCGTTCGAAAGATCCATATCACGCGAGCGTCGCGAGCAGCTCCGACCGAAGCGTCGGAGTACAGCCATGTCATGAGCTCCTTGGTGCAGAATACGTCGACCGTGTTATCACTATCGACCAAGCGGCGATAGGCAGGACACCACGTTCTAACCCGGCCACCTATGTGGGTGCTTGGACATTCATTCGCGATATGTTTGCCTCAACAGAGGACGCTCGCGTGCGTGGGTACAAGCCGGGCCGGTTCTCATTTAATGTGCCCGGCGGACGCTGCGAAAACTGTGAAGGTCACGGGCTTATCGCCATCGAGATGCACTTCTTGCCTACGGTGTATGTAGAATGTGACGTTTGCCGAGGCAAGCGCTTCGATCGCGAAACATTGGAAGTAGAATATAAAAAGAAAAATATTTATCAGATACTCAAGATGACAATAGAAGAAGCGGAAAAGTTCTTCGATGATATCCCATGGTTGCACGATAAATTAAAAATCTTGAACGATGTTGGCCTCGGCTACCTCGAGCTCGGCCAGCCGGCTACGACCTTGTCCGGTGGGGAAGCGCAAAGGGTGAAGCTCTCGGCCGAACTTGGTAAGCGCGATACGACCAAGACTTTATACTTACTTGATGAGCCGACAACCGGTTTACACTTTGCCGATATCGAAAATTTGCTTAAAGTCTTGAACAGATTGGTAGACAGGGGTAACACCGTGGTAGTAATAGAACACAACCTGGATGTGATAAAGACTGCAGACTGGGTCATCGACCTTGGCCCAGAAGGCGGTATCAAAGGCGGGCATGTTATTGCCAAAGGCACGCCAGAAGACATTGCGAACGATTCGAAATCCGAAACCGGAAAATATTTAAAGAAACATTTGAAGAAGTAATAACAAGCGCGCCCGACCTTTTTGGGGTCGGGACGTGCTCAACAGGTATTCCGTCACCCCGTTTCTGTCCAGTATTCTAGGCAGAGAACGGACATGACAAACGGGAATGAAACGACATGTCCGTCTTCGGCCAGGCGAACATGAAGCTCTCTGGCCTTCTCCGATAGTTCCGGATTCGAGAGACGGGTGCTCCCGATATCCTTCCAGAGATGCTTGGCCTTGCCAATAATGACATCCTCCACGGATTTCACCTCCTTTCATTCGGCCTGTTGATCGGAACTAAAGATATGATACTGTAACAACGATGACTATACAAGAATTCAAGGATATTAAGTTGCCCGGAGAGCCGGGGGTGTACCTATTCAAACGAGGTGCCACGGTTTTGTACGTAGGCAAGGCGACATCTCTGCGCTCACGAGTGCGGAGTTATTTCTCATCCGACCTTGGTTACACGCGGGGTGCGCATATCGTGAATATGGTGGGCGAGGCGACGACTATCGGATATGTGAAGACAGATTCGGTACTTGAGGCGCTCATACTCGAGGCGCAGATGATAAAGAAATTACAGCCACCTTACAATACAAAAGATAAAGATGATAAAAGCTTTCTTTATGTGACGATTACAAGAGATCCGTTCCCAAGAATTTTACTCACGCGCGGTGCGGGCACCTACGGGCCATTCCCCGGTGCGCAAAGTTTGCGCGCGGCGTATGAATTAATTCGCAAATTATTTCCTTTTAATACGCACAACCCCACCCCCGACCCCTCCCCGAAGGAGAGGGGAGTATTGCGTCCATGTTTTGATTATGAATTGGGCGTATGTCCTGGTACTTGTATTGGTAAAGTTACGCGCACGGAATACATGAAAACCGTCAGAAATATCAAACTTTTTTTTGAAGGTAAGAAACAGAAAGTTATTAAATTGCTCGAACGAGAAATGGCTGAATTTTCAAAAGCGCAGGATTTTGAAAAGGCGGGAGAGAAAAAACGACAGATTTTTTCGTTACAACACATCCACGATATTTCTTTGATTAAGACAGATATCGATACTTCTGATTTTAGAATAGAAGCGTATGACGTTGCACACTTATCGGGTAAAAACAGTGTGGGCGTCATGGTCGTCATTGAAAACGGAATAGCAAAAAAGTCTGGCTACAGAAAATTCAAAATAAAAAAGTTAGCCGAAGGCAGTGTGCCCGCCCGCCAGCGACTGAAGCTGCAGGCAATGTCGGGCGGGAACGACATTGCGAATTTGAAGGAGGTGCTCACGCGCAGGCTCGGTCATGACGAATGGCCACTACCGGATTTGATAGTCACCGACGGTGGTTATCCGCAAAAAAATACAGCTGAAGAAGTTTTAGAACAAAAAGGTTTTACTATTCCGGTTGTCAGCGTAGTAAAAGATGAACGCCATAAGCCGCGAGAAATATTGGGTGAGAAGAAAAATATACTAGGCAAGTCCGATGCAATTCTCCTCGCCAACAGCGAGTCACATCGTTTCGCCATTGCCTACCACAAACTTTTGCGAAAAAAGAAATTCCTGCCATAGCACACAGGGCAGTTTTCTGCGAGCCCCAGAAGACTGCCCTGTGTGCTTGAATACAGCCCAGTTTCACGGTATAGTACACGGACGCTAGGGCCTGTAGTAAAGTGGTATTACGCAGCATTCGCATTGCTGAGGCGGGGGTCCGATTCCCCCCAGGTCCACAAACGAAGTTCTAATGCAGGCTCTGCTCTGACAAGTGCTGGCTCAAAAGTTCCATGCTCGCTATGATTATCTCTGCCTCGTGAGTGTTCCATGTCTTCAGTAATATTTCTTTACCGATATCGTTCTTTTCTTTTTCTGCGTCGGCAGAACCAGTTTTTTTACATAAGTCCCAATAATTTCTGAATAGTCCACCTATATATCCCTCGAGCCCCCTCATCGTTTCGACTATCTTCGCGTAGTCTGCGTCTGTCAAATTACGAGTCATTATTTTAATCGGTTCCTTCGGTCCGACTTTGGTATTAAGTTTATAGATTGCCGGTTCGAAAGCGCATGAAAAGAAGATCGATTTGCCGTTGTTCTCTACCAATAATTTTTTATTATCATCGAGATCAACCGTAATTGTTTGTTTACCTGAAAGTTCGAAATCAAGTTTGTTGTTCCAGACTTTTTGTTTATCTTTTACATACGTTGCCAAATCCTCTGTCGGATCACCTTTGCCCGAGAGTGAAATGATATGTCTGACTGTATTAATGAAGCCTAGGTCTACGGGGAAGGTTATCAGGAAGTCTTCTACAAGTTTACGACAAGTTAACTCGAGCGACCGAGTCTCTTTTATATGAGCGACAATGTCTGTTTTATATTGTTTTTCGGTTTCGGAAAGTTCGTGGCCAAGGGTATTTATTTCCAGCGCCTGCAGCTCCTTCATATCGACGCCGATAATCATACTGATAAGGCTCTCTATCTGTTTCACATTTTTCTCGACGCTCTCTTGGTCGTGTGCCGATTCTGGAGATAGCTCGTTCATGTTTATTGCGCTACGCGTATCGTTCTGGTACTCGCGTTCAGTTCTTTTATTACCGATTGAACTTCCGGTCGGGAAACGTATTCTTTAGTATAAGTTCTGAATGGCTGACCGTTGTCGTATTGGTCGAAGAGGTGATATGTGAGATAGACAATATAACGTCCGTCCAAATAAGTTGCAGTCTGGTAAACGCCAGCACCAAGCTTATCTTGGCCAAGCTCGGCGGTGTAGGCTACGGAATTCTTTTCTAACTGATTATAGAAAGTGCGGAGAATGAAATTATCAGATTCGGAATCTGTTCGAGCGATAGAGATTATTTCTTTGGCAAGTTGCGTGTTCAGATATCTGTCGAAGGCAGTGAAGGCGTCTTGCGTCGAAGTGCCCTTGTCTATTACTTGTATGCTTAACTTGTCATCACGATACAAGCAACCATCCAAGTCTTTTCCTAGCGAGCCGATTGAAAATTCCGGCAAAGTAATGGCAATTCCGCAAAGTGTAACCTCGCTCGAGGAGGGAATTTCTACTTTTGTATCCGGTTGTGTTGGCGTGACGGTTTCTGTTACAACGGGTACGGGCGAAACACGGTTCGCATTTACCATGAGCCAATACGCCCAGCCGGTAAAGGCAAAAATGACAATGACCGAAAGTATAAAAAATAACTTTATGATAAGTATTTGGTGCGTCTCTAAATTTTGTTTCTTCATGCTGGATAGTATAGCGACTTGTGCTAGAATAGTCTATATATGGCATTGTACATATTGATCGGGATAGTCTTTCTCCTCCTCGGGTTTGCCGGGGCGTATTTCGTTATGAAGAAACGGACCGAGCCACAGCAGGATATGAACAGCATGCTGATGCTCCAACAACAGGTGGCGGAGCTTGCAAAAGTTATGGACGCGAAGCTGGGCGAGTCGTCGAAATGGATGAACGACTCCCTGCAGTTCCAAATGTCAGAATCGCAAAAGCTGATGCAGAATATTACCAGCCAAGTTACGCGACAGCTACTCGATGTACAGAAGGGTGTAACGGAATCAACAGAGCAGAGCAAAAAAGTTTTGACTATTACAGAAGCATTACAAAAGCTTGAGCGCGTGCTGACGCACCAGAAACAGCGCGGGAGTCTGGGTGAACGTTCCCTCGAGCTTATTCTGGAAAACGTGTTGCCGCCGGGCGTCTTCAAGCTCCAATATTCATTCCCGAACGGTGAAGCGGTGGATGCCGTGATAATTACTAAAGACGGAGTGATACCCATAGATGCTAAATTCTCATTGGATAATTATCAGAGACTCGTCGAAGAGCGCGACCCGATAAGACAAGAAGAGTTCGCCAAAGTATTTAAAGATGATTTGAAGAAAAGGATAGATGAGACGGCGAAATATATTCGCACAGATGAAGGCACGCTCCCGTTCGCCTTTATGTTCATCCCGGCCGAAGGGATTTATTATGACCTGATAGTGAATGAAGTCGGTGCGCTGAAAGTGAATACGCGGAGCCTGATAGATTACGCGACGAATGAGAAGAAAGTGATAATAGTCTCACCGACGACACTACTCGCGTATCTACAGACAGTATTGCTTGGCTACAGAGCATTCAAGATAGAAGAGGCGACGAAAGAGATTGGCAAGAATGTCCAGAACCTCGGCAAGCATCTGCAGGCCTTCGGAGAGTTCCATAACAAGCTCGGCGCATCGCTCTCGACCACTGTGAATCACTATAACTCTGCCACAAAAGAATTCGGCAAAATAGACAAAGATGTCTTGCGTATCACGGGCGAAGCCGTGGGCGTAGAACAAACTTTGCTCGAGAAGCCTTCTATTGAATAAGTATTGCGCGCTCGGTTGAGGCCGTACTCGTCTCGAAGTTTACGGCGGCGCTTATTGGACTTTGCGTTAAGAAAGCATCGAGCGACTGGCTGGTGTATTTAGTAATACTGCGGTTTATGTGAGCGAGAGTAATAGCACGTAGCTCGCGGATGTCCGTGGTTTTTGCTTCTGTTGCTGTCGTGATTAGGCCGATGAGTTTGCCTGTGAGCAAAGAGACTGCCGCGCCGCCCGATGACCCCGCTTGAGAGATGACCGTGCCGGAAACATCCAAGAGGTCGAGGTTATGGTCAGTATCGCCGTCGAAGTAATAACCCTGTTTAATATTGGACACGGCCGAACTCATTGATAAAGAATTCTTTATTATAAACGAGCCCACAAGTTCGCCCGGGTAACTCACGAGCAAAGCTGGATAATTATCGGCGAGGGAAGTGAACGTGTCGTCGATAGAGATAGAAGAGAATGAGGCGGGGAGCGGAGTGGTATTGGCGGAGTCGGTTATCGCGAGCAAAGCGTAATCATTCTCGCCCGTACCGGTGGCACCGGAAGTTTTCATCGTCGTCGGATTATTCTGTATCCACATCGGTGGCAAATACATAAGCTGGGCGTAATAGGCGGGCAAGGCCGGACTGCCGGTGCGGATAACGCAGGACATCGAATTTTGTGTGGGATAATCTTTTACCAAAAAATATTGCCCGATATGGGCGTTGGTCAAGATAACCCCGCGCGAATCGATGATAACACCGCTCCCGCTTATCGATTTGAAAGGACTATTGCTCTGATTCTCACAGAGAATATTCACTACAGCCTTGCGCACCGAAGTATTAAGCGTCTCGATATCCAGTTGCGCAAGCGGAGCCACCTTTGCCTCAGCGAGCTTAAGTTTCGCCAGTTCTGATCTAAGTATTTGGATTTTTAAAAGCAAGATCTTTATCTGTTTCTGTATCAGAACATTATTTGAGGCGTTGGAATTACTCGGCGAAGAGATAAAGATGAAAGTCGAAAACAGTATGAATAATATGATTAAAGCGCGGTTGCGAAACATATCTCACTAGTATATCATACATAACCTATGACGGCTTTTCCCGAATCATTGGATTTTAAGATAAAAGGAGGCAAGAAACTCTCGGGCTCGATTGCCACCAACTTTTCCAAAAACGGCTCGGTCGCATTGATTTGCGCCGCACTTTTAAATAAAAATAAGACGACGCTTAGCGGTATTTCGCGCATAGAAGAGGTCCAGCGATTAATCGAGATACTTGAGAGCATTGACGTCAAAGCGACGTGGAAGGCGCAGAACGTGCTCGAGATTGTCCCGCTGGCGGTGTTAAAGATGGACGGGCTGGATGCCGCCGCTGCCGCGCGTGTGCGCTCGGGCCTCATGCTTATCGGTGCGCTGGCGCATAGCGAGAAGTTCTTCAAACTCCCGCACGCCGGCGGTTGCAAAATGGGGAACAGAACAATCGCGGCGCATCGTTATGGCCTTGAGAACCTGGGCGTGAAGATTGTTACCAAGGCCGACCATTACGCCGTTACGACCAAGAGGCTTAAGGCCGGCGAGGTGGTGATGTACGAGGCGTCCGACACCGGCGCCATAAATGTGCTTTTGGCCGCCGCATTTGCCAAAGGTGTGACGACTATCCGCTTTGCCCCGCCGAATTATCAGGTGCAGGAGATCTGCTTCTTCTTGGAGAAGATGGGTGTGAAGATTGAAGGTATCGGTGCCACCACGCTTCGCGTGCACGGCATTACTGGATTCGACGCACCGCTCGAGTATCACAACAGCGAGGACCCGATAGAAGCAATGATGTTCATCTCGGCGGCTATTACGACGGGCTCCAAGCTCACTGTCACGCGAGCGCCAATAGATTTCCTTACCCTAGAACTCTTGAAACTCGAGAAGATGGGACTGAAATATAAAGTTTCGAAAAAGTATAAGTCCTATAACGGCCGTACCGAACTCGTCGATATCACGATATTACCTTCGAAATTAAAGGCACCGGCCGACAAGCTCCACGCCTTGCCGTATCCGGGCATCAACTCCGACAACCTGCCGTTCTTCGTACCTATCGCGACGCAAGCCACTGGCCAGACATTAATTCATGACTGGATGTGGGAGAACCGCGCTATCTATTTTACCGAGCTGAACAAGCTTGGCGCGTCGGTCACTCTTGCCGACCCGCATCGCGTCTTCGTGACCGGCCCAACAAAATTAAAAGCCGGCCAAGTGGTCTGCCCGCCGGCTCTGCGCCCCGCCGTCATTATTCTCATCGCCATGCTGGCCGCCGAAGGTACTTCTATATTAAGAAACGTCTATTCCATAAACAGAGGCTATGAAGAAATAGCGACAAGACTAAACGCCATCGGCGCCGATATTGAAGTGGTGAAGTCCTGATGCGGGCACCGGGAGTCGAACCCGGAACCTCAGTTTGGAAAACTGACATTTTACCGCTAAACTATGCCCGCGCAATATCAATCAAGACTGCATAGTATCAAATTTCGCGTTTCATGGCAAAAATGCTTATACTATTGGTATGAACTCAAACAAACCAACCGACGTGCGCACCTGGGTCGAGGTGGATACGTCTGCCATTCGGCATAACTACGATACGTTTCGTAAGCTTATCGACAACAAGGACTCACCTCTCCCGTCGCAGAGCTCCTCCTCGAGGAGAGACCTTGTTGGCAAAATTAAGCTTATGGCTGTCGCTAAATCTAACGCCTACGGACACGGGCTTTGGGAATATTCTAAATTAATGCAAGACCTTGGCGCGGATTGGATAGGCGTAGACTCTATCACCGAGGCGGTGCGCTTGCGCGAAGAAGGTATTACGCTACCGATCTTAATTCTCGGCTACACATTGCCGTCACGTATTACTGAAGCAATCGAGAATGATGTCAGTATCACCGTTTCGCATCTTGAGCATTTAGAAATTCTAAAAACTAAAAACTACAAACTAAAAACTCACCTTAAAATAGATACGGGGATGCACCGGCAGGGATTCTTGCCGGAAGAAATTCCGCAAGTTATTGCCTATTTAAAAAACGAAGTACCCAATGTTATTGTCGAGGGAGTTTATACGCACTTCCCGTTCGGCAGGCACAATGGCACGACAGAACAAGTAGATTTGGCACTGAAAATCTTTGCAGAAATTATTTCGCAATTTAAAAATGCCGGATTTACGCCCATAACACACGCGTCGGCATCCGGGCCGACTCTAACTTTTTCCGATGCACATCTCGATATGATCCGCAGCGGGATAAGCATGTACGGCCTCTGGTCTGATCCGACGGTGCGGGATGCAATCGGCACGAATATCACACTCAAGCCGGCGCTTTCGTGGCACACGATTATTTCAGAAATTAAAACGCTTAAAGACGGTGGCAGTGTAGGCTATGACCATACAGAGACAGTCCCGCCCGGTACCAAACTTGCCGTTTGCCCGATAGGTTATTGGCACGGCTATCCGCGAGCGCTGTCATCAAAAGCATTTGTGGCGATTAACGGCAAACGAGCGAAAGTAATTGGCCGAGTCTCGATGGATATAATATCGATAGACGTTACCAATATTCCTAATATTAAAATAGGAGACGAAGTAGAATTAATTGGCCAGACGATTACCGCTGACGAACTAGCCGAAAAAGCCGGCACGATAAATTACGAAATAATAACGCGCATCAACCCGCTCATCAAGCGAGTGTATAATTAAGTGCTACCTTGTATTGTTCCCAGCCCAGGCGACATCCAAGTGTGGTGCAGTGCCAGAATTTTCTAGATAAAAGATGTTGCCGTTTCCGTCATGATAGACCGGACCGTCAGAAGCGTTGTGGTCAAAGGTGAAACCGTTATCGGGGTTCTTAATATAACGCGCAAGATCGCTGTTGGTGTTATCCCCGCCGGTACTGAAGTCGGTCTTACCGCCGTTTGCATGAGTGAAGCCACTTGGTGTATTCGCGTCGTGCGTGCCGTTGGTGCCAGCGCTCATCTCCAGAGTGTTACCGGTATTCGCCTTATAGTCTGCGGCAAATTTATCGATACCATTCATGGTGTTGTCGGTTAGACCGCCAACTTGGACGCCGTTTTGCAATGTTACGCCCCGTGCGGCCAATTTGTCCGTGTTCCCTTGTTGATCTCCAGTCGCAGAAGTTGATGGTGCCTCGGTGCCGTTATCTCCACTACCTCCGCCACTGGCCACCCCGATTCCACTGCCTCCGTCGTCACAGCCACAGCGTTTAGTTTGCGGGTCCCAGATAGCATTACGCTTGGGCGGGCAGGCAGCGAATAAACAGGACAAAAGTTTGCCTCCGGGTTGTGCCAAGGTGAGTTCCAGATCGCAGAGTTTGCCGTCACGACCGCAATTTGGTACCGGAGTAGGGATAGGTGGGTCGCCAGCCATTTTAAAACCAGCATTGCACGTCGTCACGCCATCATATTGCCCGGGCGGGCCGGCAGGACCAGTATGCTTGTAACAACAAATGTCTTCATCTGACCAGTAATCATCACCACAATAGGCGCTACTGGTTCCGCCACCAGAACCGCTTTCACCACTTCCATCGCCGTCTCCGGAGTCGCCGTCGGGCTGGTCTGTCGATTGATTTATCCCGCGAGCGTCGGGGTTGAACATACAGTGCCAGTGATTGCCCTCGTCCATACACTCGATATTTTGGCCATTTGCGTCTTTTAGTTTGTATATTGTGCCGTTTGTTCCAGGCCGTGTGCTTATCTTGTTGTTTTCAATAAACGTATCGAGGCCCGTCCCTTTTCCAATATCGACGTTGTTTTCGGTATAGGTATTTTGTGTACCGTGAGTCTGGTGGCCGCCCTCGGTCCCGCCGGTAACGGTAAAGGATCCGGCTTGATTGTGAAAATACAACAGTCCGTCAACTGCCTGCTGTCCAAGCCCCGCCACGATTGTTTGTGGCGGTTGTGCATTGATAGAAATACCGCCACTGTTCAACGTATTTCGTACCTGTGTTTCGGACAAGGCGCTTGCAAAAGGCGCGTTTCCCGCGGGTGCGAGCGAGTTCATATAACGCGCGAGCGAGCCCAGCGGTTCAATCGCTAGAACATTTTTGGGTAATGAAGTTGGCTGTAGTGTGGAGGTCGACTTATCAGATAAAGAAATAGATTTTGAGAAGGTTTGAATAAATGGCGAGAATGCATCAAAAACATTCTGTTCGTTTTGATTTTGCCGGTTAGGCGTATTCCATGCCACACTCTGAAATTGCGACAATGCATTCTGTGTCGTATGTGGTGAAGCAGTAACAGATTCAGATTTTTGGGCCTCAAGCTGTTGTGGTGCGGAAGAAGCGGGTTGTATCGTGAACGCGGCCGCAACGCCGGTAATACCAACGAGTAAAGAAATAAATACGGTTCTAAACATAAACTTATTTTAGCATAAAAACAAAAACCCGCCTCATCGGCGGACTTTTGTAAGTGGAAAACAATTTTCGAAAACAGATTCCGGCTATCGCACGGCTTCTTTAAGAGCCTTTGCGGCGCGGAATTTAGGAATCTTCATCGCAGGCACCTGAACTATCGCGCCTGTGCGAGGGTTGCGGGCAGAACGAGCTGCACGCTGTTTGACCGAGAAGATACCAAGTCCGGCGATAGAAACTTCATCACCTTTCTTGAGTGAGTGAACGACCGCATCGAAGAGGGCATTGACCGCTTCTTCTGCTGCGACTTTCGTCCCGCCCAATTTCTCGTGAACAACACCGACTAAATCTACTTTGTTCATAGAAATAAATTAACTTATAGAGTCTTCGACCTTTAGATTGCTAAGGCCAGTATATATTAAGCCATATTTTAGCGCAAGGAAGCTGTGAACAGCTTGGACAGAATTTAGGAATTAGAGAATTAAGGAATTAAAGACCTAAAATTCCCAGATTCCTAAATTCTTCAATTCTGTTCTGAATTATCTTGCGTATTCGACGGCGCGGAGCTCTCGGATAACGTTGACCTTGATTTCTCCTGGGTATTTGAGCTCTTGTTCCACTCTTGTCGCGATCTCGCGGGCCATAGTCTTAGCCTCAATATCGCTCACTTGGTCCGGGGTGACGAAGATGCGTACCTCGCGGCCAGCTTGGATGGCATAGGCCTTTTCTACGCCCTTGAATGACGTTGCAAGGTCTTCTAGGTCGTGCAAACGCTTAAGGTAGTTCTCTACGCTGTCGCGGCGAGCACCCGGGCGGCCGGCAGAGATAGCGTCAGCCGTCTGCACAATGATAGATTCTATTGTCTCGTAAGGGTATTCTTCATGATGCGACTGCATCGCCTTAATGATGCGCTCATCGGCGCCGAACTTTTGCAAGATTCTGCGGCCAATCTCCACGTGCGTGCCGACCACTTCATGATCAACTGCCTTACCGATGTCGTGGAGCAGGGCTCCGGCGCGGGCGATAGCTACATCGCCTCCGAGTTCTTCGGCCAACATTGCCGCAATGTGCGCCATTTCTACCGAATGGGTCAAAACATTCTGACCGTAGCTTGTGCGGAAGTGCAAACGGCCGAGGATAAGCAAGATCCTTTGGTCGAGATTGATTACACCCGCTTCATACGCTGCCTTCTCGCCGCTTTCTTTGATTATTTTATTAACTTCCGCTTTCGATTTCTCGATTTGCTCCTCAATCTTTGCCGGTTGAATTCTGCCGTCCAATATAAGAGCCTCAAGCGCATATTTTGCAATCGCTCGGCGAATAGGGTCGAAGCTAGAGATAACTATTGTACCCGGCGTGTCGTCTATGATTAAGTCAACGCCTGCGGCACGTTCGAAGGCGCGGATATTGCGTCCTTCTTTACCAATTATCTTACCCTTCAGGTCATCAGACGGTATCTGCACCGTCGTCGTCATGACGTCTGATGCTGTCGAAGATGCCACACGCTGGATGATATTCGCGAGCAAGTCCTTGGCCTTATGGTCCAAGCGTTCATTGCCGTCACGCTCCAATTTTTGCATTCGAGAGAGGAAGTCGCCTTCATACTTGGCCTCGATGTCGTGCATTATGACCGTTTTGGCCTCTTCTTGCGAAAGTTTGGCTACCTTCTCGAGTTCTTTTAATTTGTCTTCTTCAAGCTTCTTAACGTTCTCTTTGATATTCTTGACCTCGACAATTTTTTCTTTAATCGCTTCGGCTTCTTTATCGATATCAGACTGGCGTTTGTCCAAGGTCTCATCTTTCTTTACCAAGCGCTCCTCGAGCTTCTTTAATTCATTCTTACTTTCTGCCTCTGCTCGTTTTACATCGGCTTCGGCACGCTTCGCCTCCGCCTCGATTTTCTTGGCGTCGTTCGTGATTACTTCTGCTTTCTTTTCTGCCTCAATCGTTATTTTTTGCGCGTCAGCAATGATCTTCTGCGCGTCCTTCTGCGCGTCGAGCAAAGCTTGCTTAACCGCGAGCTCCGTAGACGCCTTCTGGGTGAGCGAAACCGCCCAGCGAATGAGATAACCGATGAGAATACCAACAGCTCCGCCCCCTCCGAGCAAGAGTAACAGTAATTTGGTTGACATAGTGCGTGCGCCTCACGCCACGAGCCTTTGCAAGCTATGCGACCAGTATTGGTCGTTTCGACAGTATTCCTAAAATAAGCCTAGAAATAAGAGTTTTTGTACACATGTCTGTTTGCAACTGCGAGAAGCGATAAAGCGAAAATAAATTATAATATCGAACACACTCAATATACCAGAGTTCGCGCGGATTGTAAAATTGTGATCGGGAACATATTTCTAGAAAGGAATAAATTTTCATGATAGAATAAGTCTGTTCTGGGTTATCAACAGACAAGTTGACTTTTGGGTTTACGTAGGCTATACTTGCGTCACGTTAATCCCACTGCCTTCTTGGTGAAAACCAGGACGGCAGTTTTAGTTATATGAAAGATACACTCAAAAATCGTGCCTTGATATTCATAGATGGTAATAATTTTTACTACAAACTCAAGGATATTACCTTTGGTAAAATTGGGCTGGTAAGTTTGCTTGATTTTGAATATCAAAAATTTGCAGAACATCTAATCAAGAATCAGGTACTCGTCGACATGAGATATTATATCGGTGCGGTGAAGAGGCAAAACGGACAAAATAGAGAGAAATCTGAAAAACTGTATGCAAGTCAACAAAAATTACTTGCTAAATTACAACAACAAAATATTGCGGTCGTGCTCGGAAACCTTATACAACATCCAGACAAGAGCTTTCATGAGAAAGGTGTTGACGTTCGCGTTGCAGTTGAGATGATTCGCTTTGCGATTAATGACAGCTATGATGTTGCATATCTGTTAAGTTCGGATACTGATTTGGTTCCCGCGGTTGAAGAGGTGCGTTCTTTACATAAGAAGGTTGTATATGTCGGCGTGTCAAAGGGGCAGTCATTCGGTTTAACCAAGGCTTCCGATGAAACGATCTTGTTAAGAGATGAGGACGTTTTACCCTACTTTCCGACAAGTCTGCTCGATATGCCTCACTGAAATAGCCGCCCCTGTCACTAAACGAAACTAGCGGAGGTTCAACCTCCGCTAGCCGTAATGCCCTTATTTATCAACACTCGGTGTTGATTTTTATTATAGGAAGTTTACTTCTGCTTCAGGACTTCATCCACCAGGCCGTACTTCTTGGCCTCTTCGGCGGACATAAAGTTGTCTCTGTCGGAGTCTTTCTCAATCTGGGCGATGGACTGGCCGGTGTTCTTGGCTAAAATGCTGTTCAGTCGTGCTTTGGTTTTCAAGATATGCTTGGCGTGAATCTCCACGTCGGAGGCTTGGCCTTCGGTGCCGCCCATCACTTGGTGGATCATCACTTCGGAGTTGGGGAGGGCGAAGCGTTTGCCTTTCTTGCCCGAGGATAAGAGGAAGGCGCCCATGGATGCCGCGATGCCGGCGCAGATGGTAGAGACGTCGGGCTTCACGTGTTGCATCACGTCGTAGATGGCGAGGCCGGCCGTGACGGAGCCGCCGGGGGAGTTGATGTACATCGTGATGTCTTTCTTGGCATCCTCGGATTCTAGAAATAGAAGCTGTGCGGTCACAATATTTGCAAGATGATCGTCAACGACATCGGCGACGAAGATAATGCGGTCCTTGAGTAAACGCGAATAAATATCATACGCGCGCTCGCCGAATGGGGACTTCTCGATAACGGTTGGGATTAACATAAATAGTTTTTAGTTAGTAGTTTTCCCGCCTGCCATCGCCTTAAGCTCGGGCTTTTGGCGGGCAGGTAGTTTTTAGAAACTCGCAAAAAGTTCGAAGAGCTTTTTATTCTGCAGATTTTCTGCCACGTAATTCTGCGTCGCTTGCAGATCAGCGTCTTTGTACATCTCCATGATTTTCTTGACGTCGGCCTCTATCTCTTCGTGTTTAATCTCGATTTTTTCGGTCTTAGCAATCTCGCGCAACACGAGCTCGGCCTTTGCTCTTTTCTCGGCCTCGCCTCGCCAATCTTTCTTGATATCCTCCTCCGATTTCTTGGTCTGCGCCAGATAATCACTGACTTTTAATCCCGCCTCCTCAATACGGCCGCTAAATTGCCTCCACATGCGGTTCAATTCGTATTCTACTAAGAGTTCCGGCAGTTCGAGCTTCGATTTATCGGCCACATTTTCGACGAAGGCACTCTGCATTGACACTTCGTGGTCGGTCTTCTTCTCTTCTGCCATATTCTCTTTGAGCTTGGCTTTGAATTCAGCGACATTCTCGAATTTGCCGAGCGTTTTTGCAATTTCATCCGTCAAAACGGGAGGAGTTAGGAGTTTGGAGTTAGGAGTTGGGGAACTCGAATCGGCAGTTTCCTTTGAGCTCCGAGCTTCGAACTCCGCCCTTCGTTTCAAGATATCCTGTATCGCCGTCTCTACCTCTGTGTCGGTCACTACGACATCTTTCTTCGCGAACTCCTCTTTCGTATCGTGAATTATTTTCTTGTAATCCGGCAATTTAATCTCCGGCATCACGGCAGTCTCGATGGTAAAGGCCATCGGGTTGCCCGGGGTGAGCTTGGTGATCTTGACCTTCGGTCGGCCGATAGTATCGAGTTTATTCTCCTCAATAATCTTCGGATAAGCCTCCTGAATAGCCATTTCTGCCATTTCTTCGAGTATTACAGACTCGCCAACCTTCTGTTTAAGTACCGATTCCGGCACTTTGCCATCGCGGAAGCCATCAATCTTCA
Organism: Candidatus Paceibacterota bacterium; assembly: GCA_041660505.1. Taxonomy (NCBI): domain Bacteria; kingdom Bacillati; phylum Minisyncoccota; species Minisyncoccota bacterium. The sequence goes on along the minus strand of JBAZWG010000001.1, from coordinate 373,749 downwards.
CCTCACCGGCCAAATGAGCCACCGCCTTTTTGCGATAAGTCTCGAGTGTCTCACTCGGCACCTCGCCCGTGATCTCGATAAGCGAAGCCCCGATAGTCTTAATTTCTGTTTTCATTCGTTTTCTAAGGTTCAACCTTAAGCACCTAAAAGGTTGAACCTTTTTGTTATTTTATAAACAAGCTATTGTACACCAATTTTGAAACAAAATCAAAAGCCGACGAGGTTCAACCTCGTCGGCTTGGGTACCAAATACCTAGAGAATATCTTTCAGAATGACCTCTATTTTTTGTTGATCGTTAAATGACTCTTGTTCTCGTTTTATTACAGAGCGGTAAAAGTCCAAACTCTTGTTGTATTTTGCCAAATATTCCACTACTGGTGCGTATTTCCTTACAAATTCACAACCGGTTTCGTAGTTCAGTGTTAGCCCATCGACTTTACCTTCGAAAAAGGCAAGATCCGCACCAGAGCCGGTACAGGCCACTAATATTTTATGGCCATTAATGCTTCCTTTGAGATTGGTGAGACCAAACTGAACTGCCTGTTCAACAGTGAGATCAATATCGCGTAGATTTTCCAAAGAGATACCCTGTTTGTGAAAAATGCTCTCTAATTCTCTAAAAGATTCTTCGCGTATTCGAGAGGCACTTGCCTGGTCCGGGGTTAAACTTTCTTCCGCTTTTTGTACCTCCTCGTCGGGAAGCGTATAATTTTCGCTTGTCATAGTTTATGAAAAATTATCTTATATGCGTCCCACTCTACCCCCCCCTGTAAATTTGCAAGGGGATGGTGGGGAAAAGGTCAGACCATAAAGGGCGTTTTATGTTTCGATCACTTTATGGTATTATTGCTTCATGGAGTTCGATAAAGAAAAAGTTGCCGCGGTTTGGCTTGAGTATGCGGGTGAAAAATGGAAAGTGGCGGAGGGATTGCAAACGCTCGGGCACTATTCCGACGCACTTTTTTATTGTCATTTGGCTATCGAGTGTGTACTTAAACGATGTGTTATTTTGAAAATCAATGACCACCAGCCATATACGCATGACCTCGAGAAGTTGGCGCTTATCGCCGAGTTGAAGCTTACTCCAAGCCAGCTTTCGGATTTGCAAGAGATCAACACTTTTAATATTGCCGGTAGGTATCCCGAGTATAAACAGGCATTTTATAAAAAGGTTACCAAAGAGTATTTTACAGAATACTTCGAGAAGTCTAAACAAATGTTCATATGGTTGTCATCAATCAGATAAAAAATAAAATCAAGCAACTTGGTGCTCGACGTCGGGCATCGGCGTACGTGCGTTATCTTGAAGGAAACAGAGTTCCGATTTCGGCCGCGTACTTGTTCGGATCATATGTAAAAGGGAATACAAACAAATGGAGCGACGTAGATGTGTGTGTGGTTTCGCCGCTCTTTCGTACAACCGACGCACTGTCATTCCTGTGGCACGGGCGTAGAACCGAGGATGTGAAAAATAGCATAGAACCCGTCGGCTTTGATGAAGAAAGTTTTGCCGATCCCAATAACGAGTTGGCCTACGAAATTAAAAAGACGGGGATACGAATAGGGTAATCATGTCAGATTGGCTCAACAAATGGTATTACCGCGAGGTGCCGGCTGGGCCCTCGCTCATCATACTGGGACTCATGGCTATTGGCGTCATTGCGCTTTCGCGCGGACTTGTGCGCGAGGGGATATTGAGCGCGAACTATTCTGTGCGACTGCCGGAATTTGTGAATAAACTGACCGGCGAGAATAACGACTTCCAGTACGGCTCATATTCTGCGCTTGGCAATGCCAAATATTTCGACGATGCGCGTAAAGCTTTCGTAGACGCCAAGACCAGCTTTATTGAGGCGAATTTAACGACAATGAAGCTCGACGTCTATCAAGACGGCGTAGCTGTTCTGGAAGTGCCAATTTTGACCAAAGGCAAGCCCGGTTCTTGGTGGGAGACGCCGGCAGGGATTTATAAAATAGAAACGAAAGAGAAGAATCATTTCTCGACATTCGGCAGTGTTTATCAGCCATGGAGCATGGTCTTCCAAGGCAACTTCTTCATCCACGGCTGGCCGTATCATGAGGACGGCACGCCGGTCGCCTCGACCTATTCCGGCGGTTGTATCCGTCTCAACACTGATGACGCCAAGAAAGTTTATGACTTGGTAAAAGTGAATATGCCGGTTTTGGTGTATGAAGCGTCGTTCTCTGGCGATAACTCAAGCTACGCTTTCCGCCCGCCGCAGGTGAAGGCGCGACAGTACCTCGTCGCCGATCTGACCAACAACTTCGTCTTTACCGAGAAAGGGAAAACAGAAGTCGTGCCGATAGCCTCTGTAGTAAAGCTTGTAACCGCGCTTACCGCCGCAGAATATATAAATCTTGATAAAAAAGTAGAAATCACAAAAGAGATGCTGGCGACGACTTCTATCCCGCGTCTTGAAGCCGGCAGGGAGTACACCACTTACGAGCTTCTCTATCCGCTCTTGCAAGAGTCATCGAATGAGGCGGCAGTCGCGCTCGCACACCTAATGCCAGGTAATAGCTTCGTGAATAATATGAACAGAAAGGCATTGGCTATTGGCATGACGCACACTCACTTCACCGACCCGTTCGGTGGAGACTCTGGCAACACTTCGAGCGCAGAAGATCTCTTCCAGCTTTCTAAATTCTTGTATACGAATAGAAGCTTTGTTTTGAAATTATCGGCTGGTACACTTAAGACGACCGCCTATGATGCGCCAGACTTCGGTGATCTGCAGAACTTCAACATCTTCGCCGGCGACCCGGCCTTCATTGGTGGCAAAATCGGTAAAACTATCGCAGCGGAGGAGACGATGGTGGCATTGTTTAATCTGCAAAACAACGGTGTCTCTCATCCAATAGCAATAATAGCGTTAGGTTCACCGGACGTAGGCACAGACATTCGCAATTTGTACAATTACGCGAAAAATAACTTCGCGCTGACATCCAATACCACCTCACCCTAACCCTCTCCGAAGGAGAGGGGACTGAAATCTGGTCAACATCCGATGTTGACCAGATTTACCACAACCATTAATAGGGTAGCAAACCGCCCTATTGGATCGTGGCAGACGGACTCTTCACTCGAAGTGTATACCAAATCTGCTTAGATCCTGATACTCGCCCGTTAAATGAATGCGTAACACTTACTGAAAGTCCCGGAATGACCCCCGCGGTCGATATTGTAAGCGTTCCGATATCACCTCCTTCAGTCGTGCTGTACTCGCTCCTGTCCCACGAAATCCTAGGCATTGTTTCGTTTATATAGGTAGTGTGTATGCTGTCTGTCGGAACAACTATCTGCGAACGATTGCCGGCGACTGTAAACCGAACTTGTTTATGAATACTTTTTCCTGCTTCGACTTCTATTATTCCGCCATAGTTAGGAGTACCATCCATAGAAACATTGAAATCATAGTTAACTAGCGGGGTTGGCTGGATACTCGCTGTTTGTGTGGTGATTGTAAAATATCCGCTGTAGGCCTCGCCGAATGGGCCTTTCTCCGAGTTGGGAACTACACCCATGAGGCGTAGTCTATAAATGCCACTGGGAACTGTCGAGTCTGTTGCCCACGCGTAAGTGCCAGTGTTTGGAACAGTGTTCGCGATGGTTTTATAGATTCCGTTACCACTTCCTTCCAAAACAATACTGACGTTTAACCCATTGAAATTAGATGTCGTCCATTGGACATGCGTAATGACAGCTTTTTCACCATTACTTAATACATTTCCAGTTGTTGGCGAAATAACAGAAATTGTTGGTGCGGGCACATAGGTGTTTAAGTAGAATGCAGTTGTGGCCTCACCGAACGGACCCTTTTCTGACCCCGGCACAACGCCTATGATGCGAATCGTGTAATTTCCACTAGGTAGTGTTGTGTCTGAATGCCAAGTATAGTTTCCCGTGTTTGGAATAGTGTCGGCGAGAACTTTATGAATTGCCGGTCCATCTAACACAATAGAAACACTCATGCCACCGAAGTTCGACGTTGACCACTGAATGTTTGAGATAACATCTTTCTCACCGTTGTAATAAGTCTGGCCGGCGACAGGGGATGAAATAGAAATTGAAGGATTGGCTGGCGAGATAACCACATTTGGTGTCGGTGCTACGGTATCAATTAGCTGAAATTGCATAGAATTGCTTGTTGGCCCGGAGCCGGTATATCCCGACTTTTCAACCCTCACATCATATACACCAGCCGGAAGAGTAACTATCGGTGCGGGTGCACAGCCGGTACAACCCCCGATAGTACCTTGTGTCGGTATAATGAAGTAAAAAAATGATCCACTTGCACCTTGACCCATTCCGCCCGCAACACCCCTGTATATAGTCGCTTCACCTCGGTATCTCGCTACTCCATAAGACAATCCGGCTTGTCCGCCAAGAAGAATAATACGATCATACACGGCAATATTTTCCCCTTGTATGGCGACACTTGTTCCAACTACCCCTGAAGTAGGTGATAAAGATGAAAGTATGGGGATATTTTGTGAAGCATTCTGTGATCTCCAATCAACGGATTGTTGCGCTGTCTGTGCGCTGATCGTGGAAGATTCATGTTGGATCAACGTGTTCACCTGTCGCTGGAGTCCAAGCGCGCCAGTGAGAAGCGAAACTTTGAGCTGAAGTTGGGCAATCGTGTCGCTCGGTAACTGTTGGACTTGAGTCAAAATGTTAGATACTTGTGCCTGCATGTCAGTTAACGTCGAGGCTTGCGCCAGACCGGCACCGGCAACAAAAACAAGGCCTGTCATTAACAGACCCGCCAAATATTTTTTCATAGAAAATTTATTACGCATTAATACATCCATTCTACCCCCCCCCGCCAAATTTGCAAATGGCTACGCGCTACTTTTCTTCTCTCTGTTTTCGGACCGCCTCTTTCGCGTATTGCATTAAGTAAGTAAAATACTTTTCTTTCCCCGTCAGGAAGGTGGTTATCTTTGTATATTCAAGATCGAGATATTCATGCGCGACAATGTTGCGGAGCGTTGCGGAACGTGACAGCCACAAGGCGGTGTCATTGTCAAAATTATCCAGATATCCAAGATTCTTCATTACTTCGGCATACTTGTCCGGAATGTTTCTTCGGCCGGAAGCGAGCAATATTTTGGCAATATCAAGCCCTGCGTTGACGAGCATTTCGACGGAGCGTTCAAGCACTCGCCTAGCCCGCGGATCCTGTTGAAATTCGATCTGGCTGATTGCGCCATATTGTTCGAGCAAGATCATTTCGTTGCCCATGAATGTCATGATTTTTTCTAAACGGAGAATGTCTTGCGGGCTTAGCGATCTGGACCTTGCGGCTATCTCGGCGTAATCGCGCACCATCTCGGCGTAGTCTTCAGCATCGGCACTGCTCTTGAGAAGTAACTTCATAAAAAGGTCGCGATCTTTTTCTGCAAGAACCTCGGTCCCGTTTATAGCGGAAAAGACCACAGAGGCAGGCGCCCGATTAAGAACCACAAGATCAATATCTTCATGTGTAATTGATTCCAAGTCGCTCCAGATCGCACTCTCGGTCTGGTATTCACCAGTTTCAGCTTCATATTCGAATGTCCCGGACGGGGTCGCGAAATAAACGGCGATGTCATAGTCCGACCGATGAGGTGTCGCTGTCCCCTTTGCCTGCGAACCGAAGAGGTAAGCTAAAACAACGTCATCACGCTTTTCAAAATATTCTCTTAATTTTTGTAAGGTTTCATCCGGCGCTTTCATGTCCCGATCTTACCACAAATCGTCACCCTGTTCCAGAATTGCTACCGTCTCGCCGGTGAGGTGGAGGCTGTCTCATCTATGCGCTGGTATTCTGTGATGGTGGGCAAAACGGTCGGGTGCGCACGCTCGGCGAAGACTTTGCTTATGAGACTCGCCGCGCCGAAGACGAGCACCAATACAACTATGCCGGAACCAATTATTGGACCAACGGGAGTTTTTTGATTCATGGCTTTTGACAGAATTTTAGAATTAAGGAATTTGAGAATTTCAGAATATTCTTTAATTCCAAAATTCTTAAATTCCGTTTTTTTATTCTGCAACTGCAGGCGCTTCGACGGCTTCCGGCTTCGGCATATCCGGCGAGCTGATGTCTATCTTCCAGCCGGTAAGCTTGGCGGCGAGGCGCACGTTCTGGCCTCCGCGGCCGATAGCAAGGGAGAACTGGTCGGCGGCGACTTCTACTTTCGCCTCATTAGTCTCTGGGAATAATTGAATGCTCGATGCAGTTGCGGGGGAGAGGGCGTTGCTGATGAACTGCTCCGGTATCGGCGACCACTCTATAATGTCTAGCTTCTCGCCACCGAGTTCGCTGATGACCGTTGAGACGCGGACGCCGCGCTGGCCGACGCACGAGCCGACAGGGTCAATGTGCGGGTCTGTCGCCTTAACGGCAATCTTGGAGCGGGAACCGGCTTCACGGGCGACGTTTGTAATAAGCACGGTACCGCTTGCGATCTCTGGCGCCTCCATTTCGAAAAGTTTAGTAATAAATTGCGGATGCGAGCGAGAAAGGCGAAGGGTAACACCGCGCGGGCCTTCCTCGACGCGAACAAGATATGCTTTTATTCTTTCGCCTTGGCGATAATGCTCGCCCGGTATCTGCTCGTCATAGGGGAGGATGCCGACGGCTCGGCCGAGGTCGACGAAGACGTTGCCACGCTCCATCTGTTGGACCTTGCCTTGGACTATGTCGCCGGCCTTGGTGGCATACTCTCCTAATATAGAGACTCTCTCTGCTTCACGAATACGCTGAATGATGACTTGCTTGGCTGTCTGGGCGGCAATACGGCCGAAGTCTTCTTTGTCGTCCAAGGGGAAGACCAATTCATCGCCAACTTGGGCGTCTTTCTTCATAATTTTCGCATCGGCGAGCATGATGTGATGGTCTTCATTGAAGCGGACTTTCTTTTCGCCGGCTGGCGAATCACCCTCCGTCTCTTCCTCGTCTTCTTCATCTTCGCCTTTTAGCACCGACTCATCCACCACTTTCTTGACCTGCTCGAATTGCAGGGCGCCGGTCGTGATATCGAAGTGCGCGCGGATTATCTGGTTCTTCTTGCCGTAATCTTTCTTGTACGCGGCGGCTAGGGCCAGCTCGATAGCCTCTATAATCTTCTCCTTAGGGATGCCGCGCTCTTCTTCGAGCTGTGTTAGCGCACCCGTCATTGCTTTCATGTCGAACATAATTTGTGGGTACCGAGGTTCAACCTTTAAGATGCTCAAGGTTGAACCTCGGTATTCATTATTTTATAAAAGAAATGTCCGTTCGGATACCGACGGACAGACATAATATACTACCATACAAAGTTATCAACAGTCAAATACCTGTTTTAAACAGCGCACCTCTAGTATAATGAATAGCGTGAGTACGCGAGCGAAAATTATTTTTATCGTGTGTGCGTTGGTTTTACTTGTGCTTGGCACAATTGGCATCTTCGCCATGGTTCTTTTAAAACAATCGGCGCCTGCGAATACTGTGCCCGCGTCTAATACGATGACATATCAGCCGGGGAGCCCTGCCTCTGCGGCCCAGCTTGAGCAGACTATCGCCAAATATCGCAACAATATGGATGCGATGTTTAATTCTCGAAATCGTAAATAAAATGCGTCAAGAACTCGAACAACTTTATGAACCGTCGGTGCCAACTCACAAAAGATGGCCGCTTGTCGCATTAAGCATCACCGTCTTACTGCTTCTCGGCAGTACCGGGCTTTATGTATACCTTAACCCGCCAAAAGCGGTAGATAATGAGCTTACTTTCGCACCGGAAGCAGGAACCAATATTAAAAACAAAACACAAGGGCCGATTTTAAGCGAAACCGAGAGCAAAAAACTATTAACTTCTAATATCGATACCAGTAGCCACCCCGTCCTAAGTCTTAAACAAGTACAAAATCTTTTAAAAAATAATAAATAATTTTTTTATGAAAAAAACTTTCGCTCTATTTATACTACTAGTCGCCCCAATTGTCGTCTTGGCATGGACTGGCCCACTACGTACGCCACCGGGCTGTCTTTCTGGCGACTCGGGCTGTGATGCACCCCTTAATGTTAGCCCTGCCGGACAAGTTAAACAAGGGCGAGTTATTGTGGGGAACATGAATACCGACCCATTCGGTGTTTTGACGCCAAGTAAAGTGGTTGGTGGTCAATTTTGTTTTTTTGATGTTACCAGAGCGGACCATATCGGAAATTGTGTTACGGGTCCCAATTGGCCTTCTGGCGGTGGCGGTGGAACTAACATCACGAATAGCTTTACTCAATATGACTGGACGCAGATTAGCAATCATATTACGAACACCAATATCTGTACCCCCGAGCAAATCGCAACAGGTCAGACAGCTGACTGTATTATCATTACGCCAGGGGGTAGTGGCCTAACCGGCCAAGGCACACCAGGCAGGCTTGCCAGATGGTTCGGTGCTACAAACCTCGGTGATTCGTTATTTTATGAATTTACTGACAATAACGGAGTTGTCCATCCTGGTGTCGGCAATAATAACAATAACTTCTTCACCCAGCTCTTCAACGTCGCAGGCAATATAAAGACACTTGGCCTCTGCTTGCCGGACGACCAGCACTGTATCAATAAATGGTCTGATCTTGTTACGCGAGATTTTATCGATACGGGCATCAGCGAACTTAATAAAGGCAACGGTATCGTCTTCACTGGCAACGGCGCCGATCCTAACAAAATTACAACAAGTGGCACTATCAGTGCGGACACACCGACCATCTTAACTGCGATAGGCGATTGCGGTGTCGATAAAGTGATTCAAGGTTTCGACCAGACGACAAGGAGGCCTATCTGCGTACCGAAAATACAGTGTGTAGGCACCAACTGCCCCCCGCCACCACCAGGCGTTACGGGCGGTGGTACACCAGGGTATCTTCCTAAGTGGGTTGGCGGTAGCGTCCTTGGAGATTCGATGGTGAGACAATACGACAGTTTTCCCGGAAACCCGGGGGCGATAGAAATCGGCACTTCAGTCAGAGTAAAATCACCGCTTGGTATTTCTATCAGACACACCGGTAATGTTCGCAGTGCTACCGGAATTATTACAGAAACGAACGGTGTGGACGCCAGAGGCGTTGATGCGACGGTAACAGGACAGGGTTCCATCGCAATTTCAGGCGTAAGCAGTGGGAATGGTTCAACCGCTGGTTCTTTCACTGGATATCCCGGTTCCATGGCTCTTGTAACAAGCGGTCCGCTCAAATTTACAGGTATTAACGAAGGCGATAAAAAAGTACTCGCATCTGACGCGACGGGGAATGCTAGTTGGAAGAGCTTAAGTGAACTTGGCGGAGGAGGTGGCGGTGGGGGGAATTGCAGAGGAGGAGCGGCGACAAGTCAGCAAAAAGTAACTAACTACCTGCTTGGCACGTATACTCCAACTACTGTGGAATTCGCAGAGCTTGATGTAGACGGTGACAATCGCATAACGCAAGACGATTATGCCATGTGTGTCTATATAAGTATCGGCATAACAAAAGCCGAAGCCGTAAGGAAAGCCCATGGCGCTTATGGAGCGGAAGTGGCAGACGCGCCGACCGACCCAGCCAACCTCTATGTAGACGGAAGGATCGGTGTTGGTGTCAGAAAGCCGAAGGACGCACGCTTGGAGGTGTCTGCGGATAAGGGCGCTGCTATACGCGGTGAAAGTACTGGAAACTATGGCATAGTGGGACATGGCAATACTTACGGTGTCATGGGTTATAACAATCTTGGCGGTGCTGGTGTCGTTGGAAGAGGTGGTGGCCCTGGTGGTGTCGGGGGAGACTTCTCCGCAAGCGATAAAGATGGAACGGCTGTGATTGCTAGGGCCAAGGTTCTTATATCTGCCACCGGCAAGTCGCCAGGAGTGGCTGGGGTCCCGCCGGCAGTGTTACCACCTATGACGGCAACTGACGCACCACCGACTCCAAAGACGATGACACTTCCATCCGGCCTCGGCTTTATGAGTTCTACCAGTGCGTGCCCATCCGGAATGACTAAACTCGATAGTTTCACTGCGCATATCAGTAACCTGCATGCTATTTGTGAACCGAATAATCACCGACTTACAACTTGGGCGGACGTCCCCGGAGGCGTGGGCATGGTTGTTGTTAAAGGGGCCAGTGGAGTTCAAGAAGAGCGGGCAACGTGTCCATCCGGTTGGACCACTCTCGACCAAATGCGAGATACGGGCGGGGATTTAATACCTCATAAAGCCCTCGCTATTTGTCACGCCCCAAATGATACTAAGTTTGAAGATTGGTACACATCGGTTCACTCATACACCAATACGCCTGTTACACAAGAAGGTCCCGCTGTCGTCGCGCCAAACACTTCAGTCTATGGGTATGCGGCGGTTGCAGGTCTCCATGCAAAATGTTTTGCCGGATATACCAACAATCCGGGGTCAATGGGATTGGGTCGCGGTCAACTGGACGCAGGCACAATCTTTAGTTTTGTGCCGGGAGTGTCTACCAGTCTAGATACCCTTCTGTATAAGGGGGTGTGTTATCCTCTTGTTCCGGCTAGCGAGAGTAATATATTCTCAATCAATGCTTCGGCAAGCAAAACAATTGCCAATGTCGAGAAGAAGGGATTGTTGGCTTCGGTCGGCTCATGGTTCTCGTCGCTATTTGGAGGAGATGAACAGCAATCACAAAAACAAACAGCTTCCGTAAGTTCTCTTATCGGAACCGCACAAGCGCAAACCGCCCCTCAACTCATGCTCGAAGTCGGCGGCAAGGTGCGTATTGCTGATGGTACGGAAGGTTTGAGTACCGGACAAACATCAAAAATCCTTGCTTCATTTGGTGATGGTACGGCGAGCTGGAAGTCGCTAACCGATTTAGGGATCACTGGAGGAGGAACTGGCGGTACAGTTGGGCCAATGGGCCCGGCTGGTCCTGCCGGACCGCAAGGTCCTGCAGGCACCGGTGCAACAATAGCTAACTACAACTCACTTCCTGCCGGTTCGATTGCAGGGTATGGGGTTTCAGCATTTATACAACCGCAGACATACTGCACACCCACTTCATGTGAAATTCCTGATTCAGTTATTGCGGCCAAGGTTGCGAGCGGGGATTTCATGACATCGTTTATCGCACCGATGTCGGGGAAGGGGTGTGAAGCAGGTTGGAAGATTGTTACTACCGGAGCCATCAGCTTTAATATTAAAGATAATGCCCAGCTTGCCAACGAGGCCAGAACTTATGCATTTTCTTGCATCAAGCGATAAATAATAATCATGAATACAACAAAAGAAATAATAATAGGAGTTATTGTCGGGTTGATACTCGGCGGAGTCGCGGGATATACCATGGGCTACGAAAACGGGGCTGGCAATGCCCGGCAAGAGGTGCGCGCGAACTTACAGCAATCTGGGGTCATCCCGCCAGCACCGACTCGTATTACCAGTGTCTCGGGTAAAATAATAGCGGTTTCCGGCAACTCACTAACGCTCGACGTACAGCCTCCTTATGACCCGACGGCGGGGAAGGTAGCTTCGACGGCCTATACAGTTGAGGTCTCCGGCGCAACTGTTCTGATAAGCAGAGAGCTAAATCTGCAAGCGGTGCCGAAGGCGGGGGAGCAGTTCAATCCGTTTCTAGAGAAGAATATCAAACTGGCTGACTTGAAGGCGGGGATGAATGTGTCGGCGGAGGCCGGAGCGGATATCACGAGCACTTCATTTAGCGCGAAACGTATCGTACTTATCAAATAATGCCACCGAGGTTCAACCTTAGGCATCAAAAAGGTTGAACCTCGGTGTCGATCTCATGCAACTCGACACCAAACAGCTCAAGCAATTCGTGCTCGATGCCGGCTTGATCTCTGGTGCCGACTTCGACGCGGCAGATAAACTTGCAAAGGAGAAGGATAGAACGGTCGGCGACGTTTTAGTTTCTGAAGGTAAGATTACCGAAGACGAATTCCGCCGTGTGCAGGCGTACCTCTTCGGCATTCCATTCATATCTTTAAAGGGTCAGAAGATAGACCCGAAACTGCTTGCAATAATCCCGGAACCGATTGCGCGCAAACACAATGTGCTCGCTTACGCGAGAGATAAAGACAACAATATCGAGGTAGCGATGCTTGATCCGCAAGACGTGGAGGCTATCGAGTTCATCGCCAAGCGCACGGGTGTGCGCATTTTACCGCGGCTCACAGACACAGAATCTATAAAAGGAGGTCTTATCCAATATCAGAAAAGCTTGCGCGACGAGTTTGGCAGTATTATAAGTTCAGAGGCGAGGAAGATAGGTGGCCGAGGAGAGACCTCCGCTGAAACCGGAGGACTCACCTCGGCCGCTGAAAATGTCAGAGGACTCACCTCTGGCCCTGAAGTTGATCCTGATCTGGCTAAGCTGGCAGAAGATGTGCCGGTGGTGCGCATTGTGGACGCTTTGCTCGAGCACGCCATTCTCCAGCAGGCGTCGGATATTCATATCGAACCTTTCGAGGGCCAGCTCGTAATCCGCTATCGCATCGACGGTATCTTGCATGACGCAATGATATTGCCAATCGCCGCCGCTTCCGGCATCGTGGCGCGCATCAAAGTGCTTTCGCACCTGCGCCTAGATGAAAAGCGCTTGCCTCAAGACGGACGATTTAAAATCGACAATGCCGAGACTGGGCAGAAGGTGTCATTCCGCGTTTCGCTCTTGCCGACATACTTCGGCGAGAAGGTGGTGATGCGCTTGCTTCCCGATACAGCAAAGGGATTCACTCTCGAGGTGCTCGGCTTCCATGGCGCCGGGCTCGAAGCTATTCACGACGCAATGAGACAAACGACGGGGATAATCCTGGCCACCGGCCCGACCGGCTCGGGCAAGACGACGACGCTCTATACGATGATAGACACGCTAAATACACCGGACGTAAATATTTCTACAATAGAGGATCCGATCGAATATCAGATGGGTCGTGTTAATCAGACGCAGGTTAAGCCCGACATCGGCCTGACCTTCGGTGCCGGTTTGCGTGCCCTGATGCGCCAAGATCCGAATATTATAATGGTGGGGGAGATTCGCGACAAAGAGACAGCATCTCTTGCCATCAATGCGGCGTTGACCGGCCATCTTGTGCTTTCTACTTTGCACACCAACTCGGCTGCCGGTGCGGTGCCGAGGCTTATTGATATGGGGGTGGAGCCGTTCTTGCTCGTCTCAACCCTTAACGTGGTCATCGCTCAGCGCTTGGTGCGGCGTTTGCACCACGTCAACGAGAAATACACGCTGACGGCGGGCGAGATAGAGTCACTAAAGAAGCATATTAATCTCGATGTCGTACTGCAAAAATTACGAGAAGAGAAAATAGTCGGCCCGACCGATGACTTTTCAAAAATCCAATTCTGTCGCCCCAAGCCATCGCCAGACTGCCCGGATGGCTATAAGAGTCGTGTCGGTATTCACGAGATTATGAAGATGACACCGGCGATTAAAGAATTAATCATCAAGAACGCGAGCGATGCCGACTTGGAGCGCACTGCCCGTGCGGCCGGCATGCTTACGATGTTCGAAGATGGCATATTTAAAGCCGCACAAGGCGTAACGAGCATAGAGGAAGTCTTGCGTGTAGCGAATGAGTAATACACAGACAGAATTAAAGAATTTTAGAATTTAGGAATATAATAGAGTAATTACAATAATATATAAATTCATGACTAAAGCCCTAAAAATTTTCCCAATAATTCTTATATTCTTTAATTCTCTAATTCCGTCCGCGCTCGCTTGGACTGGCCCTACTCAAACTCCGCCGGGCGCGGATAAAGACGCACCTATTTCTAGCGGCGCGTCAGATCAGACCAAGCAGGGCGGACTCCGCGTGGGAACAGACTCCGGTGTTCCTGTCGGCTTGTCGGTTGACAACGGACTTTCTACTATAGGCCTGCCGAGTGTATACGCACCCCGCGATGCGGCTGCCGATCTACAGATAAATCAGAATCTCAAGCTTGATGTCTTCGGAGATATTCTCGCAAACAAGATCTGTTTGGGTTCTGCCAGTACGTGTTTCTCAACCGTTGGCGCCGGCTCGGTCGGCGGGTCTGGGACGCAGAATAAATTAGCCAAATGGGACGCACTAAGCACAAGCCTGACAGACAGTGCGGTGAGTGAAGATGGGTCAGTGGTCATGCTCGGACCTGTTGCCGGCTTGTACTCTGACAATACTACCGGCAATGTGAGTATCGGCACCAGTAATAACGGCGGTAAAAAGTTCCTGGTC